>JAJTHK010000078.1 GCA_021298895.1 Luteolibacter sp. | reverse complement strand
CTCAGGTGACTCGCGTCACATTCACGCAGGAGGAGGATGATTTCTTCGGGCTTGTGTCTTTTTTGTCGGTTCATTTTTGTAGGATTTGGTTGTAACAAATCCTCTCACTCAACATGGACCACTTTTTCTGACGGCGGCCACCCCATCTTCAGGTTACTAATTTTGCAGTCTTTCCATTTTGCACGAATTGAAATCTGAGTAAGCAGTAAAAACGCGTTTGGATGTTTTTTGATAAGAGCGTTGGTCTCTTCCCCGCAGTGGAGTGCGATCCATCTTTGATGATTCATGCATCCCTCCTTGCTTCCGAATTGAACGTAAAAAAAAATCCTATTCTAATGACGCAAAGAGACAATGCTCGCGGCTCTATTTTGAAACTCTTATTTTCAGTTCTCGCTTGATCTGTGTAGCTTTGAGGGTTAGCTTTTGGGAGTCGGGTCTCAATCGACTTTTTAGAAAAGCTCGCTCCGTTTGGGGTGGGCTTTTCTGTTTTCATGCTTCGCCTGTTGAGGTTAGTAATTCCAGATATGCGGTTACGCTCTGGTAGTTGATCAATCGCGTGCCATGTCTCTGTCCGCGCTTTCGCAGGGAAAGAGTTCTAATCTTGTTGGCTGCAATCAACTCGTAGGTTTGAGTCCTCCCAATTCCGAAATGCCTAGGCATATCTTTCGGGCGGATCCATTCGGGTTTCAGCTCACCTTGTTGGGCGGCTCTGTCTTGGTTATTAAGTGTGTCGGACGACATAACGCACTATGAACCACATAGGCACACATGCTGTATATTCCCTAGCTAGGGAAAACCCAGACATTGCTAATTCCACCAGTTGCACTCGCCGCTTGAATCTGGTCTTTTTACAAGACCCAACGGATCATGAGAGAGGATATCTGAAATCATCCCACATTCACAGGCACAAGGGTCATCGTGTCGTTCCCGAAGATGTCGATGACTTTGATGGCAACGGTGTAACGGCCAGGTTTGGCATAGGTGTGAGTGATGGTTTTTAGCTCTAGGTCGCGATCACGGCGGGTGCGGAAGCTTTGCCATTCGTTCTCGAAGATGTAAGCACCTGTCCAGCGTTCTTCGAATTCTAAAAACTCGCCAGACCCAGCATCCACGACGCCGGGTAGTTCTCCATCCACTCCCATGGTTTTCGCCATCTTGATGATTTCTTTGCGGCTCTCGTAATTGAAATCCACTGCCCAGTAGTCCACCCAATCGGTCCATTTTTTGGTGAGGACTTCGCGTTTGATAATGCCGTCTTTGTCTTTGCTGAATTTCACCAGCTGCCCAGCATCACAAGCGACCTCGCTTTTTCCTGCTTTGAGTTCAGCGGTGATGGAGTCGACTAAGCCTTGGGAATAATGCACAGAGAAATCGGTGAGCTCGATGCTGAGGGCGAGTTTGTTTTTCGAATCATAGCGCGGTGTGGCCTCGACGTAGGCGATATCTGCGAAACGGACTTGGCCTTTTTCCACAGCGCGTTTGTCAAAGACTTCCGGCGGGATGGTCTTGGGGGCAATGTCGATGCCTTTGCTCTTGGCTTCCTCTAACACTGCGGGGAACAATCCCATCTCAAACTCGAAGGCGAGGATGTCCACGCGCGAGGCACCGCGCTTGCGGCACTCGGTGATGACTTCTTCCACAAACAAACGACCGACAGGAAGGTTGATCGGGCCGACGCAGACGAGGCGGCTGCCGTTTTTGCCATGGAAAAAGGCGGCATCGGCCAGCGGCTCGGCGCGGTAGGCGCGGAGGATGAGTTCGCGGAATTCCTGCTCTTTTTTGGCGAGGGCTTGTTCTTTTTTCTTGCCGCTGAGGCGACCGGTGACATTCAGATAGGCTTGACGCTCGTAGCGACCGAGGTTCAGCACCTCAAAGGCGCGGAACGGCTTGCCCTCTTTCTTCAAATCCCGCTGCACCTGGATCAAGCGCTTGCGCGTGGTGTGAATGCCGAATTTACCTAGATCGCTGGTGATCCATTTGCGCCCGAGCTTTTCGGCGACAGCAGCGGTGGTGCCGGAACCGCAGAAGAAATCGGCGATTAGATCGCCTTCTTTAGAACTGGTCTTGATAATGCGCTCCAGCAACCCTTCAGGCTTTTGTGTGGGATAATCTACTCGCTCTGACGCCATCGGGTTAATAACAAACACATCAAGCCATAGATTCTCGATGGGCTGCCCCTCATATTCATCTAGGAAAACTCTTCTGTTTGGTTTGTTGTTACTATTCCAATGAAGTTTATTCAGACGGTCAAACTCAGCTAGCTTCTCCCTCACCATCATCCACCCAAATCGCGGTGTGTAGCCTTTGTATTCGTAGATTAAGTTCTCTCGAATACCGAGAGCGGCATTTCTCTCAATAGGTGCAAGCATATATTGCCGTCCTTCGAATTTGTTGCGAAAGCGTTCCTGAATGTAGTTTTTCGCCTCTTCAGATTCGCGTGTGTATAAATTTTGAAACACGGCTGAAGCGCTGCGTGTCGCAAAATGGATTGTATCAATCGCTACGCCAAAATTATTTTGTGCGTTCGCGCTACCGCCTTTTCGTTTCCAAATGATTTCATTGCGGTAATTATCTCGTCCAAAAATTTCCTCAATCACGAGACGTAGATTTTGACTCATACGCCAATCACAATGCACGTAAATCGAACCATCATTTGCCATCAAATCCCGCATCAAAATCAGCCGTTCATAAATCATGCTGATGAAGGAATCGGCTCCTCTTCCCCAGGTATCGCGGTAGGCGATTTGTTCGAGGAGGTTGGGCTCTTTGTGGAAGGTCTCGCCGCCGATCTCGATGTCCATGGAGAAGTCCGCGCCGACGTCGAAGGGCGGGTCGATGTAGATGAGCTTGAGGCCGCCGGCGTCCTCGATCTGGCGGCGGAGCGCGCCGGACTTGAGGGAGGAGAGGATGAGCTTGTTATCGCCCCAGATGAGTTTGTTGGTCCAGCCTTTGGATTGGCGGCCGGAGGTGTCAAATAGTTGGGATTGCTCGTCCGCCAATTCCTTGCGCGGCTCGTCAATGTGCTCAAGGGTTTGGAAAGGCAGGATGGCGGTGCAGACTTCGCGGGTCTTGCCATTCCAGACCAATTCCACCTCACGCTTGTCCGCAAACAGCATGAAGCGGTATTTCTCCGGCAGTGGCTTGCCCTGCTCAATGAGCTTGATGAGATCGCGCTTTTCTTGCTCGGAAAGATCGTAGTGTTCAGTGGATGGACGGGACATGGTGGGTGAGGAATAAGGTCTTTGCGTCAGAGTGTTGCGTCAGAAAATAGTTTGGAAGTCTGAAGCAGATGTAAGAAAAATGAGGTGGAATAAGGTTTTTATTGAATCATACGTCAAAATCATGCGTCAAAATCATGCGTCGCTTTTGTCTTTGTGATGCATGAACCAGCGCTGTGCACTGGTGCGACCTAAAAGAACCACACAACTGTCATTGTCACGCAGATCCTGAAGCATTCTAAGAATCGATGCGCGGGATTGGGCAGGCAAGACTTGCTCAAGCTCAGCCATTTTCGCTCCATCAGCACCACACGAAGCGAGGTGTTTTACAATGAGTGCCTTATTGGTCTCATAATCTAGTCCTTGCTGGCGCGTATGAATACCCGGAGTCCCCATCTCCGCATAGAGTTCACGCGAAAGAAAATGCTTTCTTCCTTTTCCGCTTCCCTTGGATTCAACCGCACCAGCCTCGATGAGGTTTGTGATTCGTGATTTCATGTCCTCTGTTAGGTCTCTATCATGGGCGAGCGCATCCAAAGTGAGAAAGTCCAATGTCTGAAAATGTGAAAGAGCGTTTTCACCGATACGTTCAATGAAACGAAGGAAGGCGGGATTCTGAACGGTTCCTGCAAGGACTAGAAAAACTTCGTGGGTGGCGGAGCGACTGAAATCAGGTAGCGGCTTGGTGTGGCGGACAGCCTGTTCGATCATGAGATTAATTCCCTGACCTGAGCGTTCGATGAAGCCGCAGCGGTTCAGTGCTTCCGCCAAGCGGCGGTTGCGGGGATTTTGCTGATCCGCTAGATTTTCTATGGTCACACCTGGCGGAAACCCACCAGGACTGACGACTTCCAAACGTCTGGAATACTGACGAATGAATACTGAGCCCCCTGCACGATAATCTCGATGACAGATGGCGTTAAGTATGGCTTCGCGAATGGAGGTTTCGTCAAAGGTGGGAATATCGTAGCGAAAAAAGTCCTCTTGGTAGCTCTGCCTATCATTGCGTAAATTAATCTTATTCCAAAGACGGTCATAGAAAAGCAGGAAGGGCTCGCGGTACTCCTCCCGGTCGGACGCAGGGCCAGCTGCTTCCGATGATCGGTATTCGAATATCACTTCAGCTTGAGCGAGATAACGGCTGATCGCAGAGGGTTTACCGAGAAGAATGAGCGCGGCATACGTAATCTCATCATCAATGATCAGCTCCGCGTTTTTAAGCACTTGATCTGGCTGAAGACTATCAAGCTTGAGAGAAGGATTTTTCCTATGCCATCGCTTTTGAAATTCTTGAATGGCTGTCAACTCAAGATCGCGCATGGAGGCATTCGGGACGATCTCTGCTGTGAAGTCGGGACCGGTTTCTGAAAAAATGGCGCGTAGTTCCTGATCTCCCATGGGAACCAATGCATCACCGGCGCGTTTAAGATATTTCCCATCGTGCTGCCATGCGGTCCCGGGCAGACGGGATGGAACATGCACAAGCAATACCCGCTTACCATCATGAAACAATTCCTCGACGGGAATCCGGTGGTTGAATACTCGGTGCAAGCTGGCTTCTGTTTCGCCCGGCTCAGGAAAAGCTGTTGTGCCAACGATATCACGTGGTCGCTTGTCGGTTACTCCCAGAACCATCGTGCCCCCTCCCTCGTTGGCGAGGGCAACACAGTAGTTGACCAGCTTATCAAATTCATAGCTGTTGCGAGCGGCTTTAAATTCAAGCCTCGTTCCCTCGGGTGCCGAGAGAAACTTCTCAAACTGTTCTGGAGAGGTGACGGGCATTGCTATTTGTATTCAGTAAAACTGGTGATGAGATCCGCAAGGGTGGCGGGTTTGTGTTTCTCAAATCCTGTCTGATCGACGTAAATAAAATCATAACTTACACCATCCTCGACAGCGTCAGTTGCATCACTGCACCATTGCTTGAGGCGTGTCATTTTTTGGGGAAGATCTAGTTCTTCACGACCTTTCGTTTCAATGATCCAAACCGAGCCTGTGGTGTCGCGAACGATGAAATCCGGAACGTAATTCGAGAGGTCGCCATTGGCTTTCACGTAGTCGAACTTAAAGCCAATGGCGAGGTAGTTCTTGGTAAAGGCGACGACATCAGGCGCAGCTTCTAGGAAAGCCGCAAATGCGAGCTCGAACCCACCAGAATTTGCTTCTCCCACGATTTTGTTGAAAATGGATTTTTTCGCTGCAAGGAACGATCGATTTTCGGTTCGGAATGGGCGGGTGTTTTGCAGGCGAATATAATCCTCGATGCGAGTTGTGCCAGTATCGGCGATCGTAAGAGCATTCATCGCTACCTTGAATGAGTCATAGAGCACTTTGCCAACATCCGCCTCAGAGAGATTTCTCAAAACAACGCCATCCTCCAAATCCACAGGCGCGGACTCGAACAAATGATCGCGCATGAAATCGCGGACTTTTGGATAGAGCACATCATACCCGCCCACGAGCCGGAGGTCTTTTAGCAGCTGACGCGCAAAAAATGCCACCACGGAACGATAGTCTGCGGGTCCAGCTCCATCGAGATGAATGGTATGATGAATTTCAGCATCCAGCATGGTCTTGAAAATAATCTCGCGGGTTTCTTCAGGAGTAAAGGGCTTCAAAGGCAGCCTCTTATTTCCCAATGCGGCCGGATCAAGTTCATTGAGATCTTTGAAATCCCGCTGAAATCTTCGGCTCAAGCGAGGAATAGGTATTTCCAAGTCTGGAAGTTTTTTGTCTGTGTTATCGGTATCGATCTCAACGATCAGAGAGTCTTTGCGTGATATTCCAGCGCCCATCGGCACGTGATCAAAGGTGACACCTTCGTTTTGAATGGACTCTACGAATTCCATAAAGGCCGGCGTTCCCATTACGGAGACGGTTTCACGCTGATCACTGCCGAAATACATCCGCCGCAGACCGCGACCGAGGGTTTGCTCTGGGAGAATATTCGATTTCGCCGCATACGCTCGCAGTCCAACAATGGTCGTCACATTTCGGACATCCCAGCCTTCTTTGAGCATGAGCACGGAAACAATGGCTTTGAAGGGCGATTTCAATGAATCAATCTCGTTCGATTGTTTTCTCAGCAACTCAAGCTCTTCTTTGTTTTTGCCAGAAGCCGCCTCGGAAATTTCGCCGTTGTTTTTTGTATGAATGGTGAGAACCGCATCTTTTAACTCGGGGCAAATTTTCTGAAGGTATTCGCCGACTTCGTCACAGTTTTTTGTGTCGTCCACCATGACGAAAAGGACTGCTTTTTTGCCCATCATCTCGTGTTCGGCATAGCTCTTACGCCATTCTTCTACGCCAAGCGCGAGGAAGTCAGCATACTTGTCTGAGAAGATTGCTGTCTTTTTCTCGTGGAGCTTCGCGCGACTTGCTGCGTCTGGAAGCACGGGATGTTTGACGACGTTTTGGTAAATTGCTTCGACCAGCGGATAATCTGAGACGGTCTGCACAAAAATCGCGCCATTGTCATGACGTGGCGTGGCAGTCACATCCACTTGCAATGTTAACCGACCATCTTTTTGTAGCATCTTGTGATGGATGTCCTGAATGGATTTGAACCAAGCCATCTTCGGATTATGAATGTGATGAGCTTCATCATTGAACACGGCAAGTTCTTCGATTTCACGGACTATCTCGCCAAGGTCGGTTTTGCTGTCTGTGGTTTTGCCTTTTGGTTTTTCGCCGAAAGCGTCTGACAAAAAATAATCTCTCAGATCTTCATCATCGAGTGTAGGTTCGGAGACATCGCCAAGAAAAACACGGTGGATGTTGGTGAGAAAGATATTTCCTGTTTCGCGGAGAACGCGCACGTCGTCTTGGATATGAAGCGTGAGTTGAAAATCATCGCGCCAGTTTTGGCCTTGATGGCCGTTATCCGGCAAAATGGGATCGTTGAAAAAGATTTTCAGCCCATCAAAATCCGTCCGCAAACGATCGAGCACAATGATGTTTGGTGCAATGACAAGGAAGTTGCGCGAAAGTGTGGAGTCTGGCTCGTAAAGTTTATGGAAAAAACTCCAAGCGATGAGTAACGAGAGAACTTTGGTTTTCCCTGCCCCGGTGGCCATTTTTAAAACATAGCGCGGCCAATCTTCTGCAAACATGCCATGCGACACTGCGCCCGAGGCATCGAAACGCAACAAATCGAACTTATCGCGGGCTTTGCGGACATCATAAAGCCAGATGACCGTTTCTACAGCCTCGCGCTGCGCGAAGTAATATTGAAAAGGAGCAAGTGTGCCATCAGCGGTTTCTAGAAGATGCTCCGTTTCAAACCACCAGTTCAGGAGTGCTCGTGAAGTTTGAGAAGCTCCGGGGTAACCAGTAATGCGCCAGTTATAGACTTCTTCACGGATTTTTGAGACTAGAGGAGGGAGAAGTTTTTCATACGCGGTGCTACGAAGCGCCTCATCAGCCGGAAACCAGCGCTGAGATGGAACAAGCGGGGCATAAGGTGATGTGGGAAATTCTGGATGAAGAGCCATAAAAATGACATAGTGAGTCTGAACGTAATTAAAGTCTGTGGATTTAAGATTCAGCGGTCAATTTACAAAACGCGCTTTCTTACAATGGAATATCCGCTCAAATTGTGTTCAAAACGTTCACAAGCTGTCTTTTATAAAATCAATCTTGTTGAACCTAATGTCGATTAATACATACTCTTAACAAACAAGGTGATTATTTGCCTTATCAAAAAAGGCCTATCGTAAAATACATTATTACCCAAAAAATCTGAATCATGAAACCCCTTAGATTAATCGCTGCCGCTTCTATCGTCTTGCTTTCCTGCTGCGCAAATCCGTCAATTACCAACATCGATGCATCAAAAGCTGCTACGTCTGCGAGCGGAAAAGTATATGTAGCGAGATTTGAAGGTAACCCTGACTTCGTAGAGGAAGCGACGGACATGTTTGTTCTTAAGCTTGAGCAGGAGTCCGGACGGTCAGTGATTCAAGGGGGATCAAACCGCGTGGAAGGGGCTGATATTATTCGTGGCGGCAATATCGTCCAAACTGACCAAGCTATTGCTATTGCACGAAAGGCAGGAGCCAGCCTTTTGATTCTCGGCAAGGTTACATCACACTATACGGCCGGAAGTCTCAATGGGTTTACCACTGTTCGGCTATATAACGTAGCCAGCGGCCAGCGAATCGGCACGATTCACCGCCCAAGTGGAATGCTTGTTGCATTTAGCGAGCACCAGTGCGTGATGAAGTCCGCCGAGCGTGCTGCTAAAGCAACGGCAGAATCACTGAAATAGAAACCTACAGGCTGGAGCTTAGCATACAACCCTCTTTTCCTCCTCCCAGACTTAACCTCCAGTGGATTCGCCATGACAGTTGAAAAAGCAAACCCTAGCATCAACATTCCTGAGCAAGCCCCCGTCACGAACGATTGCTCGCCTGGGGAAAATCAAACGAGCGTGGCACTCTCAGATGCCGAAAAGTTTAGGCAGGAAAGAATCAAGTTCTTACAGAATGACAAGAGGGAAGCCAATCGACGCCTCAGTGAACTCTTCCGCGAGCAAAATTCAGATTGTCCGCCCCCTTTACTCTGAAGCGACTCAATATCTGAAGCTAACCACCTGATGTCGCTTTAACCGACACCAGCATATCGGCGTCCAAAGGCGCTACGGCATCAAGGAAATTTGAGATTCCAAATGTACCACAAACGTCCTTGGCAATGAAGAGCGGTTCTTCAGAAGTTCTAAGAACACGGTCAAATATCTCTTGAAAGCCTGACTTATTTTGCAAAAAAACGAGACGCGCGAAAGACGCTAAAGCTTACAGAATAGAGCTCCAGAAACCTTAGTGGTTCACCTACCTATATGCGGTATAAGCAGAGGTATAAGCAAGGGCATTTTTAGGCTTAACTCTATATAAAATAAGGAGCTGGAGGCGAGGGGAGTCGAACCCCTGTCCGGAACGCCATCTGCGTTGGCATCTACACGTTTAGTGGGTCATCTGGGATTTCGGAGACGCTGGGCTGACCTACGGCGTTGAGTTTCCTAGAAACCTGTTTGATCTCGAAAGAGGACCCGGTTACCCGATCCTCGATCCAGCCTGCTAGGTGTCGTCTACTCCCCTAGCAGGCGTTGGGGTATTGACGTTGCTGTCAATTAAGCAGCAAGTGCGAGCTCGTTAGAGTCTGCATTTATTTGTTTTGGGCGGCTTTTTTAAGAGGCCAACCGACCAACCTCTACGTGCAACCAGCGCTTCAAACATTCCGTCGAAACCAGAACGCCCCCTTCGCTTAGCGATAATCAGAGTAACCCAGGACTGAGTTTATTCAAAGGAAATTCTAAACTTTAAACTTTAAATCTCAAAGGAAGACAGAGCCTTTGCGGCTTTGCGTTGAAATCAGACCCCAAGAAACACGCCAAATCCTCAATCAAAGGTTGCAAAACCTGCTTGCTTGGCTAAAACCCCGCCCCGCCGAGACCCCTCGGCCCAATAACCATCACACACATTAGGCATGAAGGACCTCAGTAAATACCGTAACATCGGAATTTTCGCCCACGTTGACGCGGGCAAAACGACCACCACCGAACGCATTCTCAAACTCACCGGTAAGATTCATAAAATCGGCGAGGTCCACGACGGCGCATCCACTATGGACTTCATGGAACAAGAAGCTGAGCGCGGTATTACGATTCAATCCGCTGCGACCACTTGTTTTTGGAAAGGTCACCAGTTCAACGTGATCGACACTCCAGGACACGTTGACTTCACGATCGAAGTTTATCGCTCGCTTAAAGTTCTCGACGGTGGCGTCGGCGTTTTCTGCGGATCCGGCGGTGTTGAGCCACAATCCGAAACCAACTGGCGTTACGCGAACGATTCAAAAGTTTCCCGCGTCATTTACGTGAACAAGCTCGACCGTATCGGTGCTGATTTTTATCGCGTCACCGCACAGGTGAAAAAAATTCTCGGTGCACATCCGCTTGTGATGGTTCTACCAATCGGCACTGAATCCGATTTCATCGGCGTGGTGGATCTTCTCACGATGAAAGCTCACGTGTGGGACGAATCCGGACAGCCAGAAAATTTCAAAATCGAGGAAATCCCTGCCGACATGGTTGAAAAAGCCAAGGAGTATCGCGCAGCCCTCATCGAAACCGCCGTCGAACAAGACGACGAAATCATGGAAGCCTATCTTGAAGGCAAAGAGCCGACCATCGATCAAATCAAAAAGTGCATCCGTAAGGGCACGATCGATCTCGCATTCTTCCCAACTTACTGCGGATCTTCGTTCAAAAACAAAGGTCTCCAACTCGTGCTCGACGCGGTGGTCGATTACCTCCCTTCCCCGCTCGAAGTGAAACCACTTCCAGAAGTCGATGCAGAAGGTAACGAAACCGGTCTCTTCGCAACTTCCGATCCTGCCAAGCCGCTCCGTGCGCTTGCTTTCAAAATCATGGACGACAAATTTGGTGCTCTTACCTTCACTCGTATCTATTCCGGCACGATCAAAAAAGGCGACACCATTCTCAACTCCTTCACTGGCAAAACCGAGCGTGTTTCCCGTATGGTGGAAATGCACGCCGATGACCGCAACGAAGTTGATTCCGCACAAGCGGGTGACATCGTCGCCATCGTCGGACTCAAAAACGTTCAGACGGGTCACACCCTTTGCGATGAAAAAAAACCAGCGACTCTCGAGCCGATGGTATTCCCAGATCCAGTTATCTCCATCGCTGTTGCAGCTAAGGACAAAGCGAACGCCGAGAAACTTGCGAACGCGATCGGCAAAATGATTCAGGAAGATCCATCGTTCCGCGTTGAGACCGACGAGGAAACCAACGAGATGATTCTCAAAGGCATGGGCGAGCTTCACCTCGACATCAAAATCGACATCCTCAAGCGCACGCACAAAGTGGAAGTTACCGTTGGTGCTCCACAGGTTGCCTACCGCGAGACCATCACACGCTCTGTCAATGACAGCTACACCCACAAGAAGCAGTCCGGTGGTTCTGGTCAGTATGCGAAAATCGACTACACCATCGAGCCCGGCGAGCCAGGTTCCGGTTTCATTTTCGAATCCAAAGTGGTCGGCGGAAGTATCCCGAAAGAATTCATCCCTGCAGTGGAAAAAGGCTTCAAAACCTCCATCGATAGAGGACCTCTTGCGGGTTACCCTTGCTTGGACTTCAAAGTCACCCTCAACGAAGGTGGTTTCCATGCAGTTGACTCCAGCAACATCGCGTTCGAAATCGCTGCGAAAGCAGCTTACCGCGAAACCATGCCGAAAGCTGGTCCGCAAATCCTTGAGCCTATGATGAAACTCGACGTCTTCGCTCCCGAAGAAAAAGTCGGTGACGTCATCGGCGACCTCAACCGCCGCCGCGGCATGATCCAAGGCCAAGAGCCAACTCCAGGTGGCGTTCGCGTCAAAGCCGAAGCTCCGCTTTCCGCGATGTTCGGATACATCGGTGACCTTCGCACCATGACCTCGGGTCGTGGTCAGTTCTCCATGGAGTTCTCACACTACGCACCTTGCCCGAAAAACGTGTCGGACGAAGTGATCGCGAAGGCGAAAGCCCGTGAAGAAGCTCTCCGCGCTGGCAAATAAGCGCCCAAAGCTAACCACTTTAAAACCCGCATCGGCCCTCCGGTGCGGGTTTTTTTGTTTGTCTAAAAACCTAAACGGAGAAGCTGAGAAAACGGAGATAACGGAGTAAAATCTCAGGATTCGATTTTTCATTTAAGGTGATCAACTCTTCTGAAATTCAAACATTTGTTAATCCTCGGTGACCTCCGTTTTCTCCGACTCTCCGTTTAAATCATTCTGCATGTGAGGTTTAAAAGTTGAATTTTGAAACTTGAAGTTTAGAAACCTTCCATGTCTCAGCCCTTCACTCTCAAAACCCACATCGCACTCGGCGTTGTCCCTACTCATCTCGGCTTCATCGCCGGCCTCGTTCCAGACTCAAATGGTTGCCTGCCCCGTGAAGCCGATGGCCGCACCGCCGTCGTTGCGGAGATGGATCGCATTTGTTCACTCTCTCCTGTCCGCCCCACTTGCGTTCAGGTGTCCCTTTTTCCTGGCACAGGCGAAGCTGATATCGCCGAACTCGTGACCGGACTCAAAGCCCTGAATCTCGAAGTCCACCTTATCATGATGGTCGGCGGCGCTAACCCCATGAACCCCGCCGACGAAGACGCAGTGCTTGCCCAACTGGTCCCATCTCTCAAAGCCGCAATTGCCCACGGCGCGGTCACAGTAGGTTCCACATCCATCGAGGAATGGATGAACGGCCCGGTCGATATGAATCTCGATGCCGCCATCGCACAAAACGTCAAACTTCACGTCCGCGCGGTCAAGGAAACCGGATTGTTAGATTCTAACATCACCTCCTGGCACATCGAATTCCTCCGCCCAGGTGAATTCAAAACGTTTACCAACATCAAGCGCGGTGCCGCTTTCATCAAAGCCATCAACAAAGAACTCGGTCGCGATTATTTCAAACTCCTCATCGACTCCGCACACATGGGCGACTCCGGTCTCTCCATCGAGGAAAACCAAGGCCTCATCGCCGAGCTCGCTGCAGCCAATCACATGGGCATTTTCCATGCCTCCGCTAAAACCACCCGCGGTTGCCTGAGCACCGACGATGGTTGGATAGGTGCAACTCTTCTCGCCGCCGCCAAAACCGGTAAACTTGAAACTGTTTTCGTCGAGGCCTTCCGCCACGACGACCCCGCCCTCCAGCCGCTCCGCGATCTTGAGCCGGGCCACGGCATCGACACTACCGACGGCCGCAGCTACACGCAGGTCATCATCGATGGCTTGGTCGATGTCGGACACAGACTCAATAACCTCAAAGCCAGAGGGATTTTGTGAGGATCTCGCGCAAAGCCGCAAAGACGCCAAGGAAGAGAAGACCTCGGACAGAATAAATTTGGGTGAAAAACAAGATATTGAACCACGGAAAGCACGGAATGGTTGCTTCCACGCTTTATTGTCGGATTTCATTTTAATTCTTCACTCTGTGTACTCCGTGCATTCCGTGGTTAAAATGATATCAACCCCAGCCATCCCTCTCATTTTTTTGCCTGAAATTTTCTGTCTGAAGTCGTCACTCATCCGTAGTCCACTCTTCCTTGGCGTCTTTGCGGCTTTGCGCGAGACGTCTCCCCAGCGACCCTCATGGTCAAAAATTGCCCATGGGATTTCTGGGCTTGGGCAAAAACCGCCCAAATACAGCTTTTCCACCGAAAAATAAGAGTTTCAGAAACAAATATCGGGCTTAGATTCTCTCTAAGCAAAGAAACACGAGTTTTCTCACGTTAACTTAGCCGAACCAACTGAACCCACCTTTTCACCCCATGAAAAACATTCTTCTAACTCTCGCTCTCACCGCTGGCATTTCCCAAGCCCAGAACAATGAGTATCGCTCAATCAAAAACGAAGTCGGCCAAGCGATCGCTCGTGGCAATGCTTGGTTGGCCGAACAGCAAAAAGAAAAAGGTTACTGGGACGATGGTGGACTTCCGGCCTTCACCGCTCTCGCACTTACCGCCGCAGTCCGCGACCCCAACCTTGAGCTTCCAGCCGATGGCAAACTTCCCGATCACCTCAAAAAAGGTTTCGATTGGCTCCTCGCTCAACAAAAAGAAGACGGCGGCATCTACAACCGTGGCCTGAAAGTTTACAATACCGCCACCTCCGTCACCGCTCTCTCCTCTGCCGGACGCAAAGAATTTGAACCCGCTATCGTCAAAGCCCGCCGCCAACTGATCGGCAGCCAATGGGATATCGGCGAAAAAGGTAAAACTGATAACCAAAACGATGGTGGCATCGGTTACGGCTCCAAGGACACTGAAACCGATATGTCTAACACCTACCTCGCCATCGAAGCGATCGCGCTTTCCGATAAAATCATCGAGGACGGCAACTACGCCGATGAGCCAAAGCTGAACTGGGATGCTGCACTTACCTTCCTTTCCCGCAGCCAGAACCTCACCGCCACCAACGATCAAAAATGGGCATCGGATGATGCAAAAAACAAAGGTGGATTCGTCTACACCCCAGGAAGTTCCAAAGCAGGTGAAGACGTCACCGCCGATGGCAAAGTGGCTCTCCGTTCTTACGGTTCCATCTCCTACGCAGGCCTGCTCTCATTTATCTACGCTAAACTCGAAGCCAACGATCCACGCGTTGTGGCGGTTAAAGAATGGCTCGGTAAAAATTACACCGTGAACGAAAACCCTAACATGGGCGCAGAAGGTCTTTACTACTACTATCAAACAATGGCCAAAGCTCTCAACGCTGCTGGTATCGACAAGCTCAAACTCGCAGACGATAAAGAAGCCGACTGGAGAAAAGACCTCGCTGGTAAACTCCTCTCCTCACAACGTGAAAACGGCTCATGGGTCAACGACAACGGCCGCTGGATGGAATCCAACCCTGTGCTCGTCACCGCTTACACCGTGATGGCTCTCGAGGAGATTTATCACTCGATTCCAGAGGGCAAATAAAAGATAGGGTCGCCACGCCTTAGCCGACCCTAATCAAAACGGTTAATCGCTATTCATCTAAAAGACGTGAGACCTTTCTCAACGCTCACTCAAAACCCATTTCAAATATTCTCCCGAAACCTGATCTGGAGCAATTCCGATAATCTCGGGTGTTTCGTAGGAATGTTTTTCTAACAACTCGGTTTCGAACTGCTTAAATCCTATGGCTGCAATTTTGAAAATCGCTAATACCTCGGATGCCTGCTCGATCTTCCCTTGCCAACGATAAATCGATTCCACAGCGGGAATGATATTCACGCAGGCGGCGAGGTTTGCGGAGATGATTTCTGAACAAATGTGCCTCGCGGTTTCGGCATCGGGGAAAGTGCACAGCACGATGAGCATGTCTGCAGCAACGGGCGGACTGGAATGATCCTGCCCGCCCGTTGATTGGAGATTTTCCTGCATGGAAGCGATTACTTGTAGCTCACTGGCTTACCGGTTTTGGCCGATTCGTAGAGAGCATCGATGATCCACATCAGTTTGTGTGCTTGTTCCGGAGTGTTGAAAGGTTGAGCGGTACCGTTGATCGTTTGGATGAAGTTGGAAGCGGAGCCGATGCGGCCCATGTCTTCGCATGCTTCAGTGATAATCGTCCGATTCACACTATTGCCGTTTTCCTGAACGTAGAGCTCGCAGGTATCGATGGCGGTTTCATCCAAACCATCGCGACCGAACAGGCGCTCGACTTTTCCGCCGGCTTTGCTGCCCTGGAAAACAACAGATACTTCCTCGCGTTTGACCATTTCCGCCCAAGAAACTTGGAGACTGAGAACTTGGCCAGATTTGAAACGAACAAAACCGTGAGCCGCGCATTCCACATCCGTGGTGCCGCCTTCGCGGTCAGGGATGCCCCAAGGACCTTTGAAACCGGGATCGGTGATGTGCGTGTCAAAGGTGTTCGCTAAAACGTGAGCTGGCTCAGGATAGCCCATGAGGTAGAGCGCAAGATCGATCATGTGAAGAAGATCGATGGTCGCGCCACCGCCGGACATCGCCTTGGTGGTGAACCAACCGCCGAAACCAGGAATCCCGGTGCGGCGTATCCATTTTGCTTGAGCGGAATTGATCGTTCCGACCGTGCCGTCATCGACGTATTTCTTCATCGCTTGCGATTCAGGACGAGCGCGGTTGTTGAAATTGAACATCAGCTTTTTGCCAGATGCTTTCGCAACTTCGATCATCTCCGCCACTTCAGCTGCGTTCAAGCCGGGTGGCTTTTCGCAGAATACGTGTTTGCCTGCTTTGAGGCACTGGATCGCGAGTGGAGCATGAAACTTGTTAGGAACAATGATGCTGACCGCATCAAGTTCCGGAGCTTCTGCCAACATGCGATCGACCGAATCGAAGGTCTTTGCGATATTCCATTGCTTGGCTGCGCTTTCCGCTGCGCCTGGCAACGGATCCGCAACAGCGACGATATCTGCACCCGCTGCGCGAAAGCCTGCGGCATGGTATTTCACCATCCAGCCGGCACCGATTACTCCTACTTTGAGTGACATAAGTATTATTGGTTGGATTTGTCGAATGCGGCGTCAAATGCGACATTGGAGCCTGGGAAGTCAACATTTCTAACAAATGCTGCTGCCTCGGTAGCACCGTGGACGCGATCCATGCGGATGTCTTCCCACTCAACGGAGAGAGGACCTGCATATTTGAGATCATTGAGCGCGACGATGATGTCCTCGAACTCGATGTCGCCGTGGCCGAGCGAACGGAAATCCCAGAAGCGGCGAGAATCGCCGAAGTCGGTGCTGCCACCGAACACGCCGACGGAACCGTCACCGTGACCCCACCATACGTCTTTCATGTGTACGTGATAGATGCGGTGTCCGAGTTCGCGGATGAATTTGATATAATCGACCCCTTGGTAACCGAGGTGAGATGGATCGTAGTTGAACCCGAAGCGCTTGTGATTTTTCACCGCTTTGAGCGCGCGTTGTGCGGTGGCGATGTCGAAGGCGATTTCGGTTGGGTGAACTTCGAGAGCGAAGTTGACGTTTTCTTTATCAAACGCATCGAGGATAGGAGTGAAACGTTTGGCGAAATCTTGGAAACCTTTTTCGTAAAATGCTTGGCTGGTAGGAGGGAAAGCATAGAGGCCATGCCAGATGGAAGAACCAGTGAAACCGTTGACCACTGCTGGGAATTCGTCTTTGCCTTTGCGACCTGGCTTGGCGTTGAAAAATTTACGAGCGGCTTTTCCGGTATCGATCATTTCTTTTGCGGCACGCTTGCGGACGCCTTCTGCATCACCTTTACCCCAAACGTGTGGAGGAAGGATGGCTTTGTGGCGCTCATCGATGTTGTCGCAAATCGCTTGTCCGACGAGGTGGCTGGAAATCGCGTAGGAAGTCAGGCCGTGATCGGCGAGGAGTTCCCATTTTTCTTTGATGTAATTCTTTTTCGAATTCGCCTGAGCAACATCGAAGTGATCTCCCCAGCAAGCAAGCTCAAGGCCGTCGTAGCCCATTTCAGCAGCGAGCGGCGCAAGTTTTTCGAGTGGAAGATCGGCCCATTGGCCTGTGAAAAGTGTGACTGGACGTGACATAATTTTGGTTAGTGTTGGGGTTACAGAGAGAATAGTGAACGATAGACCCTGCGTTCGGGAAGGAAAAATCCTCGGGGTTGTTTACAACATTCATTCACAAGGAAGGAATATTGGCTAAATTAGGAAGAGAACCACGGATAAACACGTATGGACGCGGATAAAATCTGGTTTTAAAGCCATGATCTTTGATCCTGAAGTATGAAATATGCTTTGGATTGATAGTAATTTTCACATCCCATCCGCGTGAATCCGCGTCCATCCGTGGTTCATTTCTTCATATTTTCCAACCACAGGGTCCGGATCGCACTGAAAAGCGGATGCACTAGGTAGGCGCTGCCTTGGAACGAGGAAACCCATACTGGGCCTTTGATCGAAGAGGTCAGGAAAATTCCGTCTGCCTTCATGATGTCCTTTTTATTGAGAGCTCTGACATGGCACGGGATGCGTTTATCCGCTGCTAGCCTGATGATGAGCTCGCGGGTCACTCCAGGCAGGCAGCCACTATCCAGGCTGGGCGTGTAAAGCTCCTTGCCTCGAATCAGGAACACGTTCGCCATCGCTGCCTCGCATAGTTCATCCGAGGTATTGAAAAACAACATTTCATCAAAGCCCTCATGGCGCGCCATATCGAGTGCTATAAGATGCTCAGCATAATTTCCAGTCTTCATGCCACGCAACATGCTTTCATTATCCTTCCGCCAAGGCGCAATTGTTAGACGCAAGCTTTCTTCAGTTAGCTCAACTTTTGAAGTGGTCATCCATTCCCACGCTTGACCACTATCTGTTAGATTTATCGGACCCAATCCCATGCTAATTGCAAAACGTATTCTCGCCATGCCAGTGTCCATTCCATTACGCTTTAACAAGCCGACCATGACTTGCCGCAGTCCGGACTCATCGATCTCAACGTTATGAATATTCAATCGCAACAGTCCGCTTTTTAATCTTCTCAAATGTTCAATAAGAAGTTGAGGTTGGCCATCGACTGCTAGGATGGTCTCAAACAAACTAAATCCATAACATAGACCGCGGTCAGAAGGAGAAACCCGAAACTCGGTCTCCTCTAGAAATTTTCCGTTGCACCAAACGATTGCCATGCAGCCATTAGAGAACCTACGCGTCACATATCAAGGACGGAGCGTGAGATTCGTTATTATCAACCGCGAATGAAGATAAGAATTTAACCATGAAAAACACGAGGGACACGAAATAGAGATAGCTAATAATCGAATGCATCGAAAAGGGCTAATGGGTCTCTCTGAAACTTTCGTGTCCTTCGTGCTTTTCGTGGTTTAAAAAAACCATCGTCCCATCTGGGCAAAAAAAGAGCGGCTCGACCGATTATCCCCGGGAAAAACCCAAAACCCAAAGGGACGTTCAGTCGAGCCGCTTTGTCTTGCGACAGTCATAAGATAACATAGGTTTAACTTTGGGTCAACGAATTTCATGCGATAAAAGTGATTTTTTATTAAGAAAGCTGTAATTCCCTATAGAATCATGAATTTGGGGAGAAATCCCATGTCTCGCGATGGATTTTTCATCGCCAGAGCCAGCAGATCAGGGCTTATTTGCGGAAATGGAACGTCACGACGGTAAACGTAGAGGAAAACCCTTTCCCCACAAAGGAGCCCCAAAAGGGTATATCCCTGCGAAGATATTCGCCGGCAAACCAAGCGCTGGCGGGCTTCCTAAGCCCGGAAATGACCGTGGCTGGGACGGGGTTGCGGGATGGTATGACAAACTCGTGGGTGCAGATGGATCGGACTATCATCAAAATGTGATTTTACCTGGTGTCATGGCCTTACTGGATATCCAAAAAGGCGATGCCGTGATTGATGTCTGCTGCGGACAGGGCGTGCTGGTGAAACATTTGCTCAGCGCGGGAGCGGGAAAAATTCATGGAGTGGATGCGAGTGAGAAACTCATTTCCGCAGCTCGGCAGCGACACAGTAATGAAACGCGAGTGAGTTTCGAAGTTGCCGATGCGTGTGGTAAAGCGCCGTGGGCGGATGGAAGTTTTAACAAAGCCGCCTGCGTGATGGCAGTGCATGATGTGCCGGATGCTGAGGCGCTGATGAAAAATGTTTCCGCAGCGCTCAAACTAGGTGGAAGTTTCGCGATCGTGATGATGCATCCGTGTTTCCGCATTCCCAAAGAAAGTCATTGGGGCTGGGATGGTGATCAGAAAATTCAATTTCGGCGATTAGATAAATACGGGTCCGCACTTGAGATCGCGATCCAAACCCGACCCGGTCTTAACACAGGGGAAGGCACCGTGTTTTATCATCGACCTCTCGCAGATCTTCTAACAGCCATCGGCTCCGCAGGCATGGGCGTCACGAAATGCACGGAGCTTTTCTCACACCGCAGATCACAGGTCGGTCCGTTCAGTAAAGCGGAGCACAAGGCAGCGGAGGAGTTTCCCTTATTCCTAGGGCTCAAGGCGGTCAAAATGTGAAGAAGAGGGTCTCGCGCAAAGTCGCAAAGACGCAAAGGAAGAGTTTGATTCGAAATGATCATGAATGGTTTTAAATATGCTTAACTCAATTTCCCTTTTTTGAGTCACTCTACTTAATCTATCTCACTTGGCGTCTTTGCGACTTTGCGCGAGATAAAAAACCAACCAAAGAAGTTATTAGATCATTCCTTCGCTTTCACCACCGCGAAGATCGAGCCAAAGCTATTGCTTTGCTTTTCCATATCTGCACCAGAGCGCATTTGACTGATATCACCATCTAGGAACAACGCATCATCACAACCGAGGGATTTGAATAACATCGCAAACTGATGAAGGTTCACAAATTTCTCGGAGTGGAAATCGGTCATCACGAAAACCACTTCACCTGTCTTCGACACGCCCACGCCGTTGCGGTGCAGTTCTGATGTTGAGTTAGCATTGAACGCCGAATGAACTTTTCCACCTCTCAACAACAAGGGTCCGGACTGCACGGCTTGTTTCACGATGACATTTTTCTGCGGATATTCATCCGTGCGAATCACCGCTGCACCTTTATCAGAGATCAGAAAAATCCCATTCGGTTGCAGGAAAAAATTTCCCTCGCCCTTATTCCGATTCACGGGGTTCATTTCTTTTCCATCCTGCACCAGCAAGCCACTGGGAATACCACCCGGTTCGAAAATTCCTCCATTCATCAAAGTCTCCACCGCTATCCCCTTCCCTTTCAGAAATTTCGATGCAGCCGGAAAGGTTCTCAACTGCTGACCATCATCACTCTTCCACAACAACTGAATCCGATCCGGCGTGACCTTCAGAATGTGATACGTCACCCCATCGATGACCTTTTTCTCTGGTGCAGCGATGGAGGAGATCGTGAAAAGAAGAAAAAGAAATGTGATTTTTGTTAGGGAATGCATGGTTTACAATTCCGGCTTCTCGACCGGATAGCGATCTGTCCAAAGCGGTGCGAATGGGGTTTTCGATTTTGCCAGAACAGCGCCATCCATTGTCTTATACTGACTACCCGACCACCACTGAGTGTCTTCATGTACTGTGGCTTTTTGAAGGCCTTTTTTATGCTCACCTTCGCTAACGATCCCAGGACCCGAAATCACCAAAGCCACACCTTCAATATCTTTATCACTGGGTTTATTTTCTCCCGTTAGTTTCTCCAAAGTGTCTGGGCTGATGTAGGCACTCACATAGGCCTTCTTATCCTTGGTTCGGATCTCTCGGAACGTCGCCTTACCGTTAAGCATGATTGGTTTCCCACTCTGTTTATCCTTGATGATCACAAACCAGTTTGCCGTTATCTCTGGGATGAATCCTTTTGTATCTAGCTCACCCTTATCGTTGGTCGTCTGGACCTCAAGCTCCGCTTCAATCTCCAACCAATGACGCGGATTAAATTTTTTATCTTTTATTCCATTAACTTGAAACTCAGGAGTCTGCTGAATCACTGTCTCGATACTCTTGATGACTACTTTATGCGCGATCTCTTTTGCGTTAGCGCCGGCTAAACTGATAGCAAGAATCAAGGAGGTAAGAATGAGTTTCATATTCTTTGGATGGATTTTTTGATGAAAAATTACGATTCATCTAAAGACATACGTCCTTGGAATGAAATGTCGAGTTCTCAAAAAGCACATCTCAATGAAGCTTAGCTCTCATAAAGCAGCAAGAGACGCTGTTTTACTAGGAAATGCTGTAGGCTAGTCGCCCCACTCCCTACAACTTCTGAAAAGCATCCATTCCTCCGTCCACGTTGGTGACATTATCAAAGCCGATCGACATGAGATATTCGCAAGCTCTAGCGGAACGCATGCCGGCTTTGCAGTGAATGATGATTTCCTGATCTTTCGGGAGATTGGGCGCGTAAGCTGGAATGGTTTGCAAGGGCACGAGTTTTGCCTGGGGAATATTTACAACCTGCCATTCCCCTTCTTCACGGACATCGATGAGCAATGCGTTGAGGTTTGCTGAATCGAGGCGGTCTTTAAGTTCGGCGGCGGAGATGGATTTCATGGTGGGATCGTGGATTTGGCAGGACGGATTTGCGGTGGTTTCGGAATTCTTTATGGAAAGGATATTTGGATTTTCTCCGCAGAGTCGACATGCGGGATCTTTGGAAAGTTTAATGGAACGAAATGAAGTACGTAAGGCATCGTAGATCAAAAGTTTTCCGACAGGGACTTCGCCGATGCCGAGGATGAGTTTGATCGCCTCCATCGCTTGGAGCGAACCGATGATCCCCGGCAGCACACCGAGAACTCCGGCTTCCGCGCAATTCGGCACTGCGCCCGGTGGTGGAATTTCCGGCAACAAACATCGATAACACGGCCCGCCAAGATGCGGCGCGAATACGGTCATCTGTCCGTCGAAACGATGAATCGCTCCGTAGACGAGCGGCTTTTTCAGAAAAAACGCCGTGTCATTTGAAAGGAAACGCGTGGGGAAATTATCCGAGCCATCGATGATGATGTCATAATTTTCAGCAATCGAGCGTGCGTTGTCAGGCGTGAAGCGTACGGGAAAGAGTTCAAGCTCAAGGTGTGGATTGGTCTCACGCAGGCGCTCAGCTGCGGAATCGAGTTTGGAGACCCCAATGGTGGCATCGCTGTGTAAGAGCTGGCGCTGGAGATTGGAGATATCAACCGTATCGGGATCGACCAAGCCGAGTTTTCCAACCCCTGCCGCCGCAAGGTAAAGGGCCGCCGGAGAGCCTAGTCCACCTGTACCAATCAAGAGCACTGAGGCGTTTTTCAGGCGTATTTGGCCGCTTTCGCCTATCTCCGGAATCAGGAGGTGGCGTGAGTATCTGGCTTGTTCGGCAGGCGTAAGCACACTCACGAGGTAACCGCTAATTCCCAAAGATAAAACTCAAATTAACTACAAGACTCCTATTGCGGATTTTTTAATCCATGCTTAGAAGTCCCACATGTCCTTAGCAACATCGACTTTCGAACTGAGGTTTAACAACATAGCACCTGGCTTTGAGTTGCCAGATGCATGGGGAAAAAAGCATTTGCTGAAGAATGTGGCAGGGAAAAACGGGACGGTGATTGTGTTTGCCTGCAACCATTGTCCTTACGTGATACATATCGCCAAGGCACTTGGACAATTTGCTAAAACGTATGTTGCGCATGGAGTAAACACCGTTGCGATTAACTCCAACGATATTGAAAAATTCCCTCAGGATGGCCCAGAGCCCATGAAAGAGTTCGCGAGTCAATACGGTTGGGATTTCCCCTACCTGATTGACGAAACCCAGATGATCGCGAAATCCTACGGAGCCGCCTGCACCCCAGATTTCTTCCTCATCGATGGTGAAGGCAAAATCATCTATACTGGACAGTTTGATGAATCACGCCCGGATTCAGGTGTCGCCGCAAACGGTGCGGATCTCATCACGGCGATAAATTCCCTCCTTACCGACCAACCACCCGCCAGAGGTCTCCCAAGCAGTGGATGCAGCATCAAATGGAAGCCCGGTAATGAACCTCGCTGGTTTGCAGCAATGAGCTAATCGCGGCGTAGATGAAAGGACTAGAATACTATCCGATTCTTCCCTCAATTTTCATCCGCCATACCCAGAGAAAAATAGGTTTGATTTGATTGCATGACGGATTCAATCCCCCACCATGCTTTGCCTTTTGGTCGAAAGAATTTACCATCTATCCAGTATCAGATGCTCGCATACCATCCATTCAAATGATGAAACCCATCGCCCTGTTTTTTGCCCTATCCGCTATCGCTTGCAAGGCCGCGCCATCTGAGCTCTCAGGGATTTATCCGCATCTCGCGATGTTTAACTCCCAGAAGGAATGCGGAACTGGTGCGGTCGTGCCTTGGGCAGATAAACTCTGGGTGGTCACCTACGCGCCGCACCAACCCAAGGGCTCAGATGACAAACTCTACTCAATTTCAAAAGATCTCACCCAAACTATCCACCCCGAATCTATCGGTGGCACACCCGCCAATCGGATGATCCACAAGGAATCCGAACAACTTTTCATCGGGCCCTACGCAGTCGGCAAAACCGGCGAAGTCCGAGCAATTCCCTACGATAAAATGCCGGGCCGCCACACTGGCAACGCCCGCCATTTAACCGATCCAACCGGAAAAATCTATTTAGCGACCATGGAAGAGGGCATCTACGAAGTGGATGTGAAAACACTCTCGTTCACCGAGTTGTTTGCCGATTCACAAGAACAAAAAGGTAAGCCGCCCGAGGGTCGTCGCTTTGCCAATCTTCCCGGTTATCACGGCAAAGGTTTGTATTCTGGCCAAGGCGTGTTGATCTATTCTAACAATGGTGAAAAATCCAAAGAAGCACTCTCCAATCCACGCATCCCTTCCGGCGTGCTGGCCGAGTGGGATGGAAAATCGGACACGTGGAAAGTCGTGCGTCGCAACCAGTTCACCGAAGTGACGGGTCGCGGAGGAATTCATGGCAGCGCAAACCCTGCCACCGATCCGATCTGGGCCACAGGTTGGGATAACAAATCCGCCATCCTCGCTCTGCGCGAGTCAGCCACGGGTTGGACATTTTACCGTATGCCCATTCGCGTCAATTTAAGCACATAAGTCACTTATTCTCATAGATTTACAAAAATAAAGTTTGACAAGTTATTGAGGTCGGCAGGCTTGGTATGTTCAGAAACCATACCCAACCAACAGCT
>JAJTHK010000011.1 GCA_021298895.1 Luteolibacter sp. | reverse complement strand
GCCCAAACCTCCGAGATGGCTGCGTTGGTTTAGTTTTGTTCAGAAAGTCAGAAAGGCAATCGATAGGGATCACCTACCCATCGCAGCTGCCGGAGTAGCGTTCTTCCTCATGCTTGGGATCTTCCCAGGACTCGCCGCCCTCTTCTCGGTTTATGGTTGGCTCTCAGATCCGCTAGAGATTGAGCGCCAATTGCAGGATGAATCGGGCGTTCTACCACACGAAGTCAACCAAATCATGCTCACCCAAGTGCGGATGGTTGCAAGTGATAACAAAACCGCCGGCTTAGGAACCATCCTCAGCGTGATCATTGCCATCTGGGCCGGATCGTTTGCTATGAGAGGACTGATCCAAGGATTGAATATCGTTTTCAGCCAGTCCGAGAAACGAAAATTTATCAGCCTGCAAATCGCTTCGCTGATTCTAACCGTTTTACTTCTATTGGTTATCGCATCAGCCATTTTCCTCATCGCCATCATTCCTGTCTACGCTCGCATGCTTCCAGGCGATGAATACTCTCTAAAAATTCTCGGACTACTGAGATGGCCTTTCCTACTCACCATCATCATGTTCATGCTCGCCTTGATCTATCGCTTCGGCCCCTCTAGGCATCAAGCCGCCTGGAAATGGATCAGCCCGGGTGCCATTGTCGTCACCCTGCTCTGGTTAGTCGCTTCCGCTGTGTTTTCCTACTACGTCGGCAACTACACTTTCTACCTCAGCACCTACAGCTCTCTAGGCGCCATCGTCATCCTCATGCTTTGGCTCTACATCACGGCCTTCCTCATCCTCCTAGGCGCAGAAATCGATGAGGCACTGAAGAAGAGTGAATGATGAAACTATGAGAGGACGATTGGGAGTCGCTTTGCCATTGTCGCTGTGGCGTCCAACCGCACGCCGTTATCAGAAAATCCTGCCCCAACTATCCACCTAACCGGAAACTCTAGCTTCAATCTGTTCCGCTACAGGGGACTCTTACATTCGTGCATCTAGTGACACTTTGGTGCGCTAGTAGGGTGCGGCTCAATTGCTCTAGATTGACGAATTAACCTTTATCTTAAAGGAAAACGCTGGAGGCGGAGGTGGGAATCGAACCCACGAATGACGGTTTTGCAAACCATTGCCTTACCACTTGGCGACTCCGCCGTTACCGGCGTGGGAGGCGATTGATTACGTGGGATAGTGCCCCCTGTCAATGCTGGGATTTCCAGAAAAATGATTCATAGTAAATTCTTCCACTAGCGAAGGTGGATTTTCTGCCTATTCTCTGCTCGTGCCAAAGAAATCGGGAAAATTCCAAGAAATCGCCTTGCTCAAGAAATCAAGCCCCAGCGCGAAGCCAACCAAGAGCCAAGAACTAGGAATTAGGAACTGCATTTCCCTCCGCGGTTGCCGTCAGCACAACCTCAAAGGCATCGATCTCGATATTCCGCTCGGTAAACTGACCGTTGTCACTGGACCATCGGGATCGGGAAAATCCTCCCTCGCCTTCCACACCCTCTACGCTGAGGGACAACGCCGCTACGTTGAGACATTTTCTCCCTACGTCCGGCAGTTTTTCGATCGAATGGATAAACCAGATGTCGATTCGATCACAGGCATTCCCCCAGCCATCGCGATTGAGCAAAAAAACCACGTCCGAACCACCCGCTCAACAGTTGGGACACTTACGGAAATCAACGATTATCTAAAACTTCTATTCGCGCGTCTCGCGGTCGGTTATGATCCTGTCACAGGGGATGAGATCCGACCCGATTCCGCCGACTCCGCCGCCGCATGGGCGAAAGAGCATTTGAAAGGTGAGGACATTCTCATCACCTTTCCCATCCCGATCGCAAAAGAAACGCAAGCCAGCGAACTATTCCCCTTCCTAAACTCTCAGGGCTATCTCCGAGTTCTCATTAAAAATGAAATTCTGCGAACCGATGAAACACCGCCTGCAAAACTACCCCCTTCCCTACTCATCGTTCAGGATCGTTTGAAAAACACTCCTGCAAATTTCTCCCGACTTCTTGAAGCACTCGAAGCCGCCTTTTATCTCGGAAAAGGCCACGCATCCATCATTCATCCCAAGCGATCACAAGCCTTCTCTAACACTTGGAGCAATCCAAAAACGGGTTTCACCCTCCGCCCGCCAACGCCCGGACTTTTCTCTTTCAACTCTCCCCTCGGTGCTTGTCCGAAATGCCGTGGATTTGGACGCATTATCGGTATCGACTTAGAAAAATCTATCCCAGATCCCACACTCAGCATCAAACAAGGTGCGATCAAACCTTTCCAAGGAGAGCGTGGAGAAGAATGTCAGCGAGATCTCATCCGTAACTGCAAAGAACGCGGGATCGACCTCACCACCCCATGGGAAGATCTCGATGAAGACACTCAAGAATGGATCTACTATGGAGACCGTAGAACAAACTCGCCTGAAGAATTAGAAGAACTCTGGAAATCTGGCGGTTGGTATGGAGTAAAAGGTTTTTTCGATTGGATGGAAACGAAAGCATACAAGATGCACGTCCGCGTGTTCTTATCCCGTTACCGCTCCTATACTACCTGCGACGCCTGTCGCGGCAAACGCCTACAACCCGAAGCCCTCTGCTTCAAAGTCGAAGGAAAATCACTCCCCGACCTATGGGCGATGCCTGTTTTAGACCTTCTCCCTTGGTTTGAAAATCAAAAATCCAAAATCAACAACTTGTCCGTCGGAGCCTTGGCGAAGTCAGATCAACAATCGTCAATCAAGCCAGATAGCACCCTCAAGCTCGTCCTAACAGAAATCCACTCCCGCCTACATTACCTCAACGAAGTCGGACTCTCCTACCTCACTCTCGACCGACAAACACGCACACTTTCAGGCGGCGAAGTCGAACGCGTAAACCTCACCACCTGCCTCGGCGCATCACTCACCGGCACCTTGTTTGTCCTCGATGAACCCACGGTTGGCCTGCATCCGCGGGACATCGACCGACTCGTCGGCATCATGCATGGCCTACGCGACAAGGGAAATACCTTGGTCGTCGTCGAGCACGAGCAAACTGTCATGCAAGCAGCCGACAACCTCGTCGACATCGGCCCAGGCGCAGGCCAGCACGGAGGCAAAGTCATCTACCAAGGGAGCGTGGGCGTCTCGCCCGCACTAAAAAAATCAAAAATCAAAAATCCACAATCATCAATCGTCAATCCATCTTCCATTGGCACTCTCCCATGGCTCACCGGAGAAAGATCCATCGCAATCCCGAAAAATCGTCGCAAACCTGGCAAAGCAAAACTCACTATCAAAGGCGCAACCCGCCACAACATCCGCAAGTTGGATGTCGATCTTCCACTCGGACTTTTCGTCTGTCTAACAGGTGTTTCTGGATCTGGAAAATCCACTCTAGCTCACGAAATCATTTTTCAAAACATCGCTCGTAAACTTGGCATTGAAACTCAAGAGGAGGCTGCACCTATCAAAGAAATATTAGGCACACAGTATCTAAGCGGTGTCGAGCTCATCGACCAAACGGCAGTTGCTCGCACACCACGATCAACGCCAGCGGTTTTCCTTGGAGCATTTGATTACATACGTCAGCTATTCTGCGAAACTGATGCCGCGAAATCAGCAGCTCTCAAACCTGGCTTCTTTTCCTTCAATTCTGGTGAGGGTCGTTGCGATCGCTGCGCAGGAAATGGCTATGAGAAAGTTGAGATGCAGTTTTTATCTGATCTCTTCGTCACTTGTCCTGACTGCAATGGTCGCCGCTACAAATCCTCCACGCTCGATTACAGGTGGAACGGAAAATCCATCGCCGATGTCCTTGACCTCACGGCAACGGAAGCCGTGGCGACGGTTTTTCAAGTCCGCCGCAGCCTTGGCGAAGGAGCAAATCGCCAAGCCAATCAATCAAAAAAAGAGCTCCGCCTCATAGAAGAAATTCAAAAGTCTCTCGCGCCTCTGCTCCAGGTTGGTCTCGGATATCTCAAACTCGGCCAAGCTCTCAACACCCTCTCCGGCGGCGAATCTCAACGCCTGAAACTCTGCCAACTCTTGTCCTCTTCCTCTCGCCTCTCCGCTCTCCGCTCTAAGCTATTAATCCTCGATGAGCCAACGACTGGCCTTCACTTTTCTGATATCGAAAATCTGTTAGGTGTTTTTCAAAAGCTTGTTGATTCGGGACACTCCCTGCTTGTGATTGAGCACAATCTCGACGTGATCAAATCCGCTGACTGGATCATCGATCTCGGCCCGGAAGCTGGTAGCCAAGGCGGTCAAATTGTCGCCCAAGGCACGCCGGAAGAAATCGCAAAACACAAATCGCCTACGGGTCATTACCTCAAAGCAGCCCTCTCCGGGAACACGAGTCTCCAGACTCGCTCTTCTCCCCAATCCCCAATCTCCAATCTCCAATCCCAAATATCTCTTCGCGGCGCCCGTCACCATAACCTCAAAAACATCTCCGTCGATATCCCGCGCGATCAACTCGTCGTAATCTCCGGGCTATCGGGATCAGGCAAATCCACCCTCGCTTTCGACATCCTATTTGCCGAAGGTCAGCGTCGATTCCTCGATTCGATGTCAGCCTATGCTCGCCAATTTGCCGAGCAGCTTGAGAAACCTGAAATCGATCAGCTACAAGGCCTACCTCCAACAGTCGCTATTGAACAGCGAGTGTCGCAAGGCGGAGGAAAATCCACGGTTGCGACGGTTACCGAGCTATGGAATTTCATTCGATTACTCTACTCCAAGCTCGGCACCTTGTATTGCCCTGACTGTAACGTCCCTGTGGAAAAACAATCTCTGGCAGCGATTGAAAATCATATTCTTAAAGAACTCAAAAAAGGTCCTGTTAAGATTCTCGCTCCCTTGATCAGAGGAAAAAAAGGCTATCACACAGAAATCGCCGAGTGGGCGATCAAGCATGGATTTACGACTCTTCTAGTAGATAAGCAATTCAAACAAGCCGAAGATTTCACCCGACTCGAACGCTTCATCGAACACGATATTGATGTCTTGGCGGCGGATTTTATCCGTCATGCCAAACCAAAAGATCTAGCAGACGTCGTCACCCGCGCTCTTCAAATAGGCAAAGGCCTGATCAAACTCTTCACTGCGGATAAAAAATTCATCTTACTTTCCACTCAAGCGAGTTGCCCTTGCTGCAACCGCTCGTATGAAGAACTGGATCCTCGTCTGTTCTCATTCAACTCCCCGCATGGTTGGTGCAAGGAATGCCGAGGGCATGGCAGAGTTCCAAAAAGACGCCAGCATCTAGATATCTCACGCTTTGATTCGGTCCTCGAAGCCGAACTCGATGCGGATCGCTCCATCGAGCGCATGGAAGATACGGAACTGATTATTTGTCCAACATGTAACGGCTCGCGGATTAACTCGATTGGTGCGGCAGTGAGGTTGAAAGACACCTCTATTGCCAAACTCTCTCAACTATCCATTTTCGAAGCATCATCCCACTTCGAAGGTCTCAAATTTACTGAATCACGGGAAAAACTCATCTCACGCGACATCATTCCAGAAATTTCCCAGCGCCTCTCTTTTCTCCAAGAAGTCGGGCTGGGTTATCTTCACCTGAATCGTTCGGGCAACACCCTGTCTGGCGGCGAATCACAGCGCATCCGCCTTGCCGCACAGCTCGGCTCCAACCTACGCGGTGTGCTTTATGTCTTGGATGAACCCACCATTGGTCTCCACCCACGCGACAACGCAGCCCTATTAAAAACCCTTACCGCACTCCGCGATCAAGGCAACTCAGTCATCATCGTCGAACACGACGAGGATACGATCGCAGCGGCAGATCATCTCATCGATCTAGGACCCGGTGCAGGGCGTTTGGGTGGCGAAATTGTTTTCGAAGGAAAGCCTCCTCTTCTAAAAAATCAAAAATCAAAAAACGTCCATCATCAATCATCAATCACCTCCCCCACCCTCCGCGCGCTTTTAAACCCGATTATCCACCCCACCCGTGGCGAACGCCGAACGGTTAGCAAATCCCACCCGTTTCTGAAAATCACCAGCTGTAACGCGAACAACCTGAAGAATATCGATGTCGCAATCCCAATTTCACGCCTCACTGTTCTAACAGGAATTTCAGGTTCAGGCAAATCCACGATTATGCATCAATGCATTGCCGTAGCAGCGATCACTGGTCGCCGTTCTTCAACAAAAAAACCTTTCAGCAAAGTCAGTGGTGAGAAATCCATCAAAGCCATCTACGAGGTCGATCAATCTCCGATTGGAAAAACCTCTCGTTCCTGCCCAGCGACTTATGTGAAAGTATTCGATCACATTCGCGCGCTATTCGCCCAACTTCCTGAGGCGCGCATGCGTGGTTTTGATGCATCGCGTTTCTCGTTCAACACCGAAGGTGGTCGCTGCCCGAACTGCAAAGGCAACGGTCGGGTGAAACTCGAAATGGATTTCCTGCCATCGACATGGGTGCATTGTGAGGAATGCAACGGCCTGCGATACAATCCCGCGACTTTAGAAATCACATTCAAAGGAAAAGATATCGGTCAAGTTCTAGCCATGACCATCGATGATGCGTCGATCTTCTTCGAATCTCAACCACGCATCTCCGCCCCACTCAAGCTGATGGCAGATACTGGATTGGGCTATCTTCAGCTTGGCCAACCCTCACCCACTCTCTCAGGCGGCGAAGCTCAGCGCATTAAACTTGTCTCCGAGCTTATCAAGGGCCGAGGAACTAAAGCCACCCTCAACAACGCTAGTTTAACCACCCGCAATCTCTATCTCATCGAAGAACCAACGGTCGGCCTCCATCACGAAGACATTCGACGCCTGATCGACATCCTCCATCGCCTCGTCGACGAAGGCCATACGGTTGTCGTCATCGAACACCACATGGCCGTCGCTGCGGAAGCCGATTGGATTCTAGACATCGGCCCAGAAGCTGGAGAAAACGGAGGTCAGATTGTTGCGCAGGGAACTCCTGAAACGATTACCAAATCCAAAACATCCCGAACCGCACCGTTTTTGAAAGCTTCCCTCACAGTGGGTAAATAGCTAAATTAAAATCACCTTTTTTTCAAAGAGTCTAACCACAGAGACACAGAGGTCACAGAGAAAATAAGTAATAATAATAATATAATCGTTACATTATTGGATATGACCTTATTAAATCTAAAAATTATTTTGCTTTCACAGATTCATATCTCTGTGTTCTCCGTGTCTCTGTGGTAAAAAATCTTCCAATCATGAAACCCAATATCTTCATCCTCATGGGCGTTGCCGCTGTGGGTAAAACCACATTGGGAAGAGCCCTAGCGAATGCGACCGGTGGATTATTTTTGGACGGTGATGATTTTCACTCCGCCGCTAATCGTGAAAAGATGGCAGCTGGCATGGCGCTCACGGATGAGGATCAAAAAAATTGGCTAGAATCTATTGCTAGACTCATCACGGATCACTCAAGTGATTCTACCCCCACCTTCATCGCCTGCTCGGCCTTGAAACAAAGTTACCGTGATATTTTAATCTCTGCAAATCCTTCGCTTGCCTTCCTTTTTCTCACCGCCGATCCCGAAACGCTCCGCAAACGCATCACCACCCGCTACGAATCCGGCGAGCATTTCATGCCTCCCTCCCTTTTAGATTCCCAGTTAGCGACTTTAGAACCACACGCCGATGCGCTGGAACTCGATTCATCCAAGCCCATTTCGGAGTTGATCTCACTGGTTAAGGAGAAATATCCAGCACTTGCTTGAAATTTGAAATTTGTGATTTGAAATTTCCTCCCTACGCTCACCACCGAATGGATCAAGTCGTCATCCGCGGTGCGCGTCAGCATCATTTGAAAAATCTCACGGTATCGATACCGAAGGGGAAACTCACGGTTATCACCGGACCTTCGGGATCGGGCAAATCGTCGTTGGCGTTTGATACGCTCTACGCCGAGGGGCAACGCCGCTACGTGGAGTCGCTTTCCGTTTATGCTCGTCAGTTTCTCGCGCAGTTGGAAAAGCCGGACGTCGATTCCATTGAAGGCCTGAACCCAGCGATCGCGATTGAACAACGCGTCGGCGGGCTTTCACCGCGTTCGAATGTGGCATCGACCACGGAAATCTATGATTACCTGCGCATCATCTGGGCAGCCATAGGTGTTCCGCATGATCCCGTAACGGGCGAGGCGATGAAACGCATGGGTCCTGAAGAAATCATCGCTGAACTCAGTTCACAACCTGAGGGAACCAAACTCATTCTTCTCGCCAGTGTTCCAGAAGCTGAAACGCAAGAACCTGAGCGCTTACTCGGTGACCTTCAACGCCAAGGCTTTATTCGCATTCGTTTGAACGGGGAGATTCAGGAAATCAGCGAAGTAAAATTCGATACTCCGAGCCCACATCAAATTGAAATCGTCATCGATCGCTTGGTCATCCGCGATGGCATTGCCTCGCGTCTAGCAGATTCTATTGAACTCGCGCTCCGCCTTTGTGGTGCTGAGACAAAAGTTTTATTAATGAAGCCTAGTGAAACCGATTATCGCGAGCTCACTTTCCAAACTTCTTACCGCAATCCACGCACGGGTGAAATTTTCGGCGATCTCTCGCCACGCCATTTTTCTTTCAACACCCTAGAGGGAGCCTGCCATCAATGCGAAGGTATGGGTTGCCCTACCTGCAACCACCTCCGTCTCAAAAAAGAACTCCAGTTTGTTAAAGTGTCCGTGGCAGAAATCGATGCGGAGCGGAGACGGACGGATAAGATACATTCAAATCCTTCGTCAAATTTTATACGCCATGCCAAACTTCCAGTAAGTCTCGGCATCATGGAATTCTGCCAACTAGGAATCGACGATGCAAAGATCTGGATTTCTTACTTAAAATCCAACCCCTCACCCATCAACGAGCTCGCCGCCGAAGTAGAAAAGCGCCTGACTTTTCTTGAAGACGTTGGGCTTGATTATCTAACCCTCGATCGTTCTTCAGGCACACTTTCTGGCGGAGAAGTCCAACGCATCAAACTCGCCACCCAACTTGGAGCAGGACTATCCGGCGTGATCTACGTTCTCGATGAGCCAACCATCGGCCTGCATGCAGCTGATACTAAAAAACTCATCTCCGCGATTATCCGACTTCGAGACATCGGAAACACGATAGTTGTAGTAGAACATGACGAAGATATCATCCGCGCTGCTGATCACCTCATCGATATGGGCCCGGGCGCTGGCACACACGGCGGAGAAATCTTAGCCGAAGGTCCGCCCTCATCCATCCAGTCCCCCACCGGAAAATGGCTACGCGGCCAGATTCCTCGCTTCTCAAATCGAAGATCAAAAATTGTCAATCATCAATCGTCAATCAAGATAGTCGGCGCGCGCGAACACAACCTAAAAAATCTAACAGTCGACATCCCGCTCCACCAAGTCGTCGTTATTTCCGGTCCTTCCGGCTCAGGAAAATCCACGCTCGCAAATGACATTTTAGGGAAAGCACTCGCCAAACATTTCCACAAAGCCAAAGAAGAACCCGGCGCTCATGATTCGATCAGCGGACTTGAATCCATCGAAAAATTCATCCTCGTGGATCAATCATCCATCGGCCGGTCACCGCGTTCCAATCCCGCGACTTTCATGGGTGCGTTCGATTTGATTCGCGATCTCTTTGCGAAACTCCCTCTCGCGAAGCAACGTGGCTATGGCAAAGGCCGATTCTCCTTTAACGCCAAAGGCGGTCGCTGCGAGCGCTGCCAAGGCAACGGCCAGCTCAAAATCGAAATGCATTTTCTACCAGATGCATGGACAGAATGCCCGGCTTGCCTTGGAAAACGTTTCAATCGCGAAACCTTGGAGATCACCTATAAAGGAAAATCCATCGCAGAGATTCTGGAACTTTCGGTCGCCGACGCAAAAGCTCACTTCCGTCCGATTCCCAAACTCTACCGAATGCTCCACACCATGGATGAACTCGGACTCGGCTACCTCGCTCTGGGGCAAGCTGGAAATACCCTTTCCGGCGGCGAAGCTCAACGCCTGAAACTCGCACTCGAACTGTCCAAACCTTCTTCTTCTCACACACTCTATCTTTTCGATGAGCCGACCACAGGTCTCCACTTCGGCGATGTCGAAAAACTTCTAACTGCCATCTTCAAATTACGCGATGCGGGTCACTCTGTTTTAATCATCGAACATCACCCAGACGTCATCGCCAATGCTGACCACCTAATTCAGCTCGGCCCAGGTGGCGGAAAACATGGTGGGAGATTGGTTTGATGGCGGCGAAATTCATTCGCCAATTTACTCCTTAGGCCACGGCATACTCTTACCGGTTTCTAAAAGTGTTTTTAAAGAAGAAGCAATGATTGGCCAGCCACCAGTAATGTCGGTGAATGCCTGATTTTTTTCTTCAAATCCTGTATGAGAAATCGTCAGCGCACACATTGCATCACCAATTGCTTTAATTTCGTATGACACACGGGTCTCTGTGTTTTCTTTGTTAGCAAACTTGAAGGTATGCACCAAAGTTTTCGGAGCCTCAAACTCAACAATCGTGCCAGTGATCATCTCCTTATCCACTCCATAGCTGATCTTACCACCTTTCTTTAGCTCTAAAGTATGCAAAGGAACCATGTAGTATTGATCGACCAACTTTTTCTCGGTCAATGCACTCCAAACATCAGCAGCAGGTTTTGCGATCAAGATCGTATAGTGAAATTCAGGTTTCATAGGTTCTGCGTGAATGCAAGTAGTTGTAGCTACTGCTAGTATAGAAATTAAAAGAGCAAATTTGATGCTAAGCTTTTTCATGGGATAATCTGAATAAGAAAATATGACGAATACGAATGAACGGAATTTTTCTCAAAAGCGAGAATCTTTTCGATGAGCCGACCACTTAATTCGACTTTGACCAGGCGGCGGAAAAATGGCGGGCGATTGGTTTGATGTATTGAATGGGGACGCGTAGTCTGATGACTATCAGTGTCCATCGGTGTTCATCAGTGGTTTAATTCAATATCTTTGACCCCCTCAATACTTCGTCACCTCACTCCGTTCATCCGCTACATTAGGTTCGGGTATATTCGCTGTGACTTCTGAAATTTTATCGCACGTCACTTTCCATTTCGCATCCGACCATGCCAAGGGTGGTGACATTTTTTTACGAAACCTAGCGAGTCGTTCTTTTGCTTCGTCTCGCATCCAGATCGGGAGTTCACCAATGGCTTGTGCAGCGATCTCTGCGGAATCGGTTTGATGACAGATCATCGCTAAATCATTGCCTGCGGAAATCGCCAGTTTCACATCTTCGCCGCGCCCGTAGCGTTTGCCTATAGCACCCATATCGAGGTCATCGGTTAGAATAAGATGTTTATCAAACCCAAGCTGATCACGTAGCCATTGGTTGATGATGCGTTTTGAGAGCGATGCGGGGAAATCCGGATCGACATTTGGAAAACAAACATGCGCGAGCATCACGGCATCGAGCTCAGGCATGAGAGCTGTGTAGGGAATGACATCCTCTTTCATCATCTCATTGATCGTTGCATCTGAAATGGGAAGATCATGATGCGGATCGGATTTCGCTCGTGCGCAGGCAGGAAAGTGTTTTCCGCAACCTAATATGCCGTGCTTGCGCATCCAGCGATTCCATACACCAGCCCGATTGATCACATCCTGCGGATCCCTACCCCAGCAGCGTTGATTCAAGCCGTTTTGCAGGCCCGGAAAATAATCCAAATCCAACACCGGCGCGAAGTTGAGATTGAAACCTAACAAACGTAGCAGATCCGCCGTTAAAGCTCCCGCCCATGCAATCTGCTCAGCATCTGGCTTTGCTGCAAACGCCACAGCCGATGGTAGAGAAGGTGCAAATGCCTTGGTGCGTTCGACGCGACCACCCTCTTGATCGATCGCCAAAATCGGCTCATCCACACACAAGCCGCGCAGATCATCCGTCAGCCGTCGCACCTGCGTGGAACTCTCGATGTTCCGACTAAATAAAATAAACCCCGCTGGCTGAAGCTTCCGAAACATCGCCACCTCTTCCGAGGTCAGCTCTGGCCCTTTCACTCCCAACAACAACAACGATCCATCCATGAAACGAGGAAACTACAGGAAGAAGCGGAGAGCAAGGAGCAAGGAGAGGATAAAAATCAAAAATCGTAATCGTCGATGTTCTTGGCATCGAAAGCGATCGGTTTGCCTAGAATGATGCTGTCGCCTTCGACTTGTAGTTCTCCGAGTTTACCAGCGGTGAAGGTTTTCGCATCTTTTTCAGCGAGTTCGCCTTTAGCAAGAGCCACGCCAGCTTGCACTGCGAGATAGCCGAGGTCTTCCGGGCTCCAAAGAATGACGGCTTGTGTGACTCCTTCTTTCACGTAAGCACGATTCTCACTTGGCAATCCGAGACCAACGACTTTGACCGATCCTTTTTTCCCTGCTTGTTTCACAGCTTCAGCTGAACCCGGAACACCCGGTGAACAAACCGCGATGATCGCTTTTAAATTTGGATTCGCGCTTAGCAAGTTAGTCGCTTCTTGCTGTGCCTTGTCTTTCTGGTCATCGCACGGACGGATTCCAACCAATTTCATGTTTGGATATTTCTCTGCCTGGCGCGCTTTGATCACTTCAATCCATTCATTGAGGTTCGCAGATGTTAGAGTTCCTGTGACGATTGCAAATTCTCCTTCGGCACCAGTTAACTCCGCAGCGCTATCGATCAACTTCTCACCAATGCCTTGTGCAGTTGCTTGGTTCGCAAAATACAAGCGTGCGTCTGCTTGCGCATCGGCATCGTAGGTCACGACCTTGATCCCTGCTTGCTTTGCTTTTCTTAAAGCGGTGGAGAGCGAATCTTTGTTTTCACATGATGCAACAATCACATCCACGCCGTCGGTGATCCAGTTTTCGACGATCTCATTTTGCTTTGCAGGATCTGCATTGATTGGGCCGTCCACGCGCAAATCGATATCCAGATCTTTTGCTGCTGCTTGCGCGCCTTTTTCACAGGTCACGAAATATTGATTACCTTTGCTTTTGAGCAAAAATCCTACAGAGAGTTTTCCGCTGTCCTCAGATTTCTTGCAGGAAACCAATGCGAGCAGGGCGAATGAGATAGATAGAATGGAATATTTCATGGCTTTGTAATCTGGTTCAAGTTTGCTTTGCTGACCGCTTGGCTGCCAGCATTTTCATACAGATCGCCAACGCCAGCGCCGCAATCAATAACAAACCCGTCAGCAAGCCAGAAAGTTCCCTGGCCACACTGGAAACTTTCTCCCCGAGGATCTCGTAATCAGAAATCCTCGTCAGCCCGTTGTTCAAAATCGCTAGGGCAATCCAGCCCAGCACAGCGCCACTCACGTTACCAGCACCACCGAAGATACTGACCCCACCCAGCACCACCGCGGTGATCGCGAGCAATTCGTAGCCCATCCCCGCGTTGGCCCGTGCCTCTCCCAAGCGTGAGACTAAAATCACCGCCGCTAATCCCGCCACCGCACCCGCCATGACGTAAGTGATGGATATATTTCGTTTCACCGGCAATCCTGCATAACGCGCGCCCTCTTCACCGTAGCCAATCGCACGCAGCGATCGCCCATAAGTCGTGTGATGCACCAGAAACCAAATCACTATACCCACCACCAGCACGATCCAAATCTGGGCAGGAACACCGAGTATATCCGAGTTCCCTAATGCGAGAAATCCATCAGAGAAACCAGAATACGATTTGGAGCCATGTGTTAACGCTTCTGCCAAACCGCGGAACAGTGAAAATGTTCCGAGAGTCACGATCAAAGGCCGCAATCCCATACCCGCCACCAAACCAGCATTGAGTCCGCCACCTAAAGCTCCAACCAAAACCGTCAAGCCTGCTGCAACTAAAGGATCGAGCCCATAAACTTTCACCAACATCCCAAACACCACCGCGCACAATCCCATCAGTGAGCCAACCGACAAATCAATTCCTCCAGTCAAAATCACCGGAGTCATCACCAATGCCAGCAAACCAATCTCTGCCGAGTGCCTGAAAATATTGGATACGTTTCCAGCTGTTAGAAAATTTTGACCCAATACTTGAAACAAAATCACCTCCACCGCAATGACCCATAGCAAGATCATTTCGTGTTTTACCAACAAAGCTTTTATGGATCCCGTTTGTTTCATTTTAAATGTTTTTGCTTTTTAATCCGTATCCCATCTGCCGCCACCGCAAGCAAGATGACCAAACCTTGGATCGCTTTCTCCCAATAAGGTGGTTGATGAAAATGCGTGAGCGCTGGATTCACATTCGCCAGCAACATCATTCCTAACAACACGCCCCATAAAGTTCCCCGACCGCCCGTGATTGCGATCCCACCAACCACTGCAGCCGCAATCGCTTTCAACTCCAATCCCTCACCACTATTCGGCTGGATCTGTGGGGATTGCACCAAGTTCAACGCCGCCCCCACACCCGCCAGAACTCCCATCAAAAGAAAAACCCAAAAAGTGGTCGCTTTCGGTGCTAAACCTGCAAGTCGAGCCGCCTCTGCATCACTACCCGTCGCATATATTCGCCGACCCGAAGAAAGATTCTTCATCGCCCAAGCCATCAAGACCAATATAAGCAAGGTCGAGCCAATCACCATGGCTTGCCCAGTGCCTTGGCTCATTCCGAACCACTGCACGCCATCGGGCAGCGAGAGCAAAAGCCCTTTTTGCCAAAGCCGCAGCACCTCCTGCCAGATCACCATGGTCGCCAGGGTCACCACGATACTCGGAAGCCCGAGACCCGCGACGAGCCATCCATTTGCCGCACCCATCAATGCTCCAGCAACAAGGGCACACAACATCGCGAGCGGCATCGGCACACCTGCGGCGGCGGCGGTTCCTGCGATCACCGCACACATTCCAAATTGTGAACCGATTGAGACATCGATCTGGCGAGTGATGATCACCAATGCCACGCCCAGCGCCAAAATCAACGCAGGCATCTGTGAGGCCAAGCGCGAGATCATCGGTTGGGTGTCGAAAAAGTTCGGTGCGAAAATCGCCAACGAAATCATCAAAAGCACTAAAGCACCGCCCACGGTCAGCTCGCGTGAATAGCGTTTCATGCCTTCACCTCCTCGCTACCCAATGCCGCAGCCATCACTTGCTCTGCATCCGCATGTTCGAAAATTTCCACCAGTTTTCCTCCACGCATGACCCCTATCCTATCACTCATTCCAAGAATTTCCGGAAGATCGCTGGAAATCATCAACACCGCCATACCTTGTTTTGCTAAATCTCTAACAATTCGATGAATCTCACCCTTTGCTCCAACATCCACTCCCTGTGTTGGCTCATCGAGAATCAACAATTTAGGCTGAGTCGCCAACCAACGCGCGACGCTCAGTTTCTGCTGATTCCCTCCACTCAAACTACCGCCCGGCGCTGCCAAGCTGCTGAGTTTGATTCCTAAAGCCTCCACAAATTCGCGTCCAGCCTCCGTCTCGATTCCTTTCCTTAAAATCCCGCCTTTGAACCAACGGCTGTGACTCGCCATGGTCATGTTTTCCGCAGCGGCCATTTCCAAAATCACTCCGTGTTTCCTTCTGTCCTCGGGCACATAAGCAATCCCATGTAAAATTGCTTGTCGCGGGCTGCTAATCTCTAACAATTTTCTATTGAGAGAAATCGATCCGCCATCCGCGGGTGTAATTCCAAACAACACTCGCGCCAACTCTGTCCGACCCGCGCCAACCAATCCCGCCAAACCAAAAATTTCTCCTGCCCGGATCTGAAAATTCAATCCTTCAAGCCCGCTTGCCGCACAACTGAGCGACTCAACTTTTAGCAACACCTCTCCGAGTTCATGTTCAGCTTGAGGATAAATGGTTTCCACATCGCGCCCGACCATGAGTCGTATCATCTGAGACTCATTCAAACCATTCACTGGATTTGTCCCGACGCTTTCTCCGTCTCGCAACACGGTCACTCGATCCGCTAACGCAAAAATTTCTTCTAACCGATGCGAGATATAAACCACTCCCACTCCCTGAGCCCGTAAATCCCTAACTACTTTGAAAAGCAAATGCTGTTCCTTCTGGGTCAGCGATGCCGTCGGTTCATCCATGATCACGATCCGAGCTCCAGAACCCAAGGCACACGCAATTTCCACCAACTGCTGCTCGGGCATCGATAGAGAACTCACCTCAGCCACTGGCGAAATCTCTGCGCCTATTCTTGCTAAAAGTTCTTCCGCCTTCTGCCGCCAATCACCCCATCCCACACGTTTGAAAATCCCCAACTTCTCCAAACGCAGCCCAATGTTTTCCGCCACGCTGAGATCAGGAAAAAGAGCGGGTTGCTGGTAAATGCATGCGATCCCAAGTTCTTGGGCCTTCGCTGGGGTTAGCTCTGAAATCTCTTCTCCGCCCACTTCAATCGCACCCCCATCCGGGCGATGCGCCCCCGTGATCACTTTGATCAGGGTCGATTTACCAGCACCATTCTCCCCCAGTAAGGCATGAACCTCACCCTCCACGAGCTCAAACGAAACCCCCTTCAGCGCCCGAACGGCACCGAATGATTTCTTAATTCCTGTAAGCTTAAGTAAGGTTTTCAAATCAAATGACGCCCCATAATCTTCATTTTCGAGCGGTGATCAATATTTCGTTTCGACTCCGTTAATCCAGACTGTTTGCTGTAAATCCCGCTTCCTTAGCGTCTTAGCGGCTTTGCGCGAGATTCCTCATAATAAAATCCAGCCAACCAAAAGCATGGATCTCCGGTAGCAAAAAATCCCCCTTCACAATTCACAATTCACTCTTCACAATTCACTCTTCACCCTTCACTCTTCCACCCGTGTTCGCAAACCCTCTCGGTCTACTGTCATTACTCGCGATCCCTGCGATTCTGACGATTCATTTCCTCCAACGGAAATCGATCACGATTCCGATTTCGACGCTATTCCTACTAGACCGAACTCAACGTGAAGCGGTCTCTGGCAGACGTTTCGAACGCCTCATCCCCTCTGTTCCACTCTGGATGCAAATTTTAGCCGTGCTTCTCATCGCATGGCTCCTCTCCGAACCACGTTTCCAAAAAGAGAACTCCGTCCAACGCATCGCCATTGTCATCGACGCATCCGCCTCGATGCAGGTGTTTAAAAAAGAAGCGATCGCAACCCTCAAAAGCAAACTTCCCGATCTCCAAGGCAGCGCATCGAAAATGGAAATCGTTTTGCTTTCGGCACATCCGGGAACGGATCGAATCTACTCCGGTGAATCGGCCGAGGAATTACTCGCCGCTTTGGAAAAGTTCACCCCATCAGCTGGTGTCACCGATCCATCGTACGCACTTCGCCTCGCTCGCTCGGTTGTTTCTAATGAAGGCATAATCATCTACCTGACCGATACGCCGATTGAAAAATTGCCCTACGAAGCTCGTTTGATTTCGGTTGGCAGGCCTGTAGAGAACGTAGGCTTCACTGGGGTTTCCTTCGAGAATGTTGAAGGCGCGCTCACCTTTCGTGCAATTGTTAGAAACTACGGCACCAGCCCGGCCACGCGTTCATGGTCGCTGGTGACGAAGAACGGTCGCTCCGAACCACGCGAGTTTGAGATCAAACCCGGTGCGTTCAGTTCCATCCAAGCCGCGTTTCCCACTGATTCGCAACAAGTGCGCATCGAACTCAGCGGAGATGAATTTCCTTTAGATGATATCCTCCCTATGATCGCACCTCAGCCAAAGGAGCTCAAACTCTTCGCTGCAACCTCACCTGCGTTTCTCGATTTATCCAAAAAGCTGCTCCGTTCTCTTGCCGCGACCACCTCAAGCAATGATACAGCAGAATCCGACCTTGTGATCACCTCCTACGATCCGCTCGATCCTGTGATGCCTCTGAGCAATGCCATATTGTTTGTCGAAGATCCTAGCTCGGCTGGAAAATATTTGAGTGGCGGAATTCTCGCCGAGGCCCATCCACTCATGGACGGCATCAACTGGCAGTCTTTGCTTGTCCGAGAAACTCTGGAACTTCCGCGTAACCCCACCGATCGAGTTCTGCTCTGGCAGGAAAAACGCCCTCTCATTTTCCTGCGCGAGGAACTCGGAAAATCCATCCTCTGTTTCAATTTCGACCTACGCCTCTCCAACGCAACCCAACAACCCGCATTCATCGTCTTGCTCCACCGCTTTGCTGAAACGCTACGTGAAAAGAAAATCGCTCCGCAGAAACTCAATTTAGAAACCAGCCAACCCATTCAAATCACCAGCGCACCGGGAGTTCCTCTCCAGATTAGCGCGGTCGATCCTGCAGGCAATTCCCTCAAACCACCCGCAGCGGGCTTTGCCCTAGCTTCTCCAGGATTCATCACCATCAAACAGGGCGAAATAATCTTATTAGAAGCCGCCAGCCAGTTCGCCGATACACGCGAGGCCGACCTCAGTAAAACCGCACCTTCCGAACTGGCAGCATTCGACAACACCTCATCACTTCAAAATCACACCATTCCTGATCCACTCATACGCTTGTGGATTCTTTTTCTGCTACTAGCTTTAATCGTCGCTTGGTATTTCTCTAACGGGAAGCAACGTAACGTTACTGAGAAGCCTGAACTTCAGGCGAACGCTTAGTTAGATCACAACACCACTTCTTGCGTCTCCATTCTTCTTCAAAACACCACCTTCAAACCCTCTGCCTTCGCGAGTTTTTTCTGGTTCTCGTCGAACGTGAGAAAGTGAGTTGCCTTTATCATAAGCGCACTTGCTACATGTAAGACATCAAAGCCCCGATGACCTCCTGTTAGAGTATACGTAACCGATAGTCGTTTCGCTTCATCAACCACTTCCGCAAGATTACATACTTGGATGACAAGTCTGCGGCTCGAACGATCTGCCTCAAATTGTGCCCAGAATAGCGCAGCTTCACCAACCGCGATTCTTTTACGGAATTCAGCAAACCTCAACGCATTACCCAATTCATATTCACCAAGTGAAGTCAAAGTTAGCGCGGTTCGATGAGATTTAACCCATTTTAATGCCCGCGACGTGTGAACATCATTGCCGTATAGGGAAAACAAAAAACTAGTGTCCGCGCAGATTACCATTTTCCTGAAGCCTCATGAATGATTTCCAATGATTCCTGAGCAGTGAGCACGCGAGCCTGAGTCCTATCCCTTTTCACAGCTGGACTGTCTGACCAATCTACCTTTCCTGTAGGCTCATTATGCTCGGGAATCAGCCTCGCAATCGCTTTTCCCCTCTGAGTGATAATGATTTCCTCCCCTGCTCCGATCCAACTCAAGAGGCTGGTATATCGGTTTCTCAAATCTCGAACCGTTGCTGTTTTCATGATGCTACACTAATGTAGCACATAAATACTGTCAATCGACTATTTTAGGTTTTCTGTCTCAAATCCAAACTCCGATTTCTTTTAACTGCCGTTCAGCCACTTCTGACCAGCCACGGTTTGCGGCAGGAGATGCGGGAGATGGATGAAGGATTTTTCCGATGACCGCGCTGGTGCCAAGTTCTTGTTGGGCGATCTGCATCTGATTTTCTGCATAGCCACCCACACCAATTAAATACTGTGGTTCTAGTATTTCGATTAGCCGACGCAGGTGTATCTGGCAGGCAACATCGGCAGGAGCCATTTCGGAGGCGCGGATTTTATCTGGCGTGAGATTCGCTCCAGTGTCTTTCATCCAGATCAAGGGGCAGAAATTGATCACCAAGTGATCTTTGAAAAAGTCTTCGGCATTCGGGAAGCGCTCAGCAAATAAGCCCCACAATCTCCGTCCGCTAACTTCGGATTTATCGCAATCCATTCCACTGATCTTACGTTTGGGATGCTCATGATCGGGTCTGCCTATTTCAGGTGAAAGCTTCATCCAATCCCTTACTGCGGAGATCTCACCAAAGGGAACTCCTGTTTGCGCCATGCCGTATGGCCCGGGGTTCATTCCTAGCAAAAGCGTTCGCTTCTTGGAGTTCGCGTAGGTTTTAAGATAGGCTTCGTAACCCGCTCGCGCGTAGTCGACAGTCAGATATGTATGAGTTACAGGATCCGAAAACTTCAACGGACGCAACGCATCCGCCAACAACCTCCCTGCGTTTATCAACTCCGAGCTGATTCCCATATACTCAGAGATTAATCTAATTCCTTAACGCGGAGATTGCGAAATTTATAAGTTTGGCCTTTCTCTCCGTGATGCTGAATGCCAATCACTCCACTCGAATCTTTATCATCTTCAATTTCGGTAGTCACCACGCCGTTGACCTCAATCTTGATTTTATTTCCCTGGCAGGTGATGCGGTAGGTATTCCAATCGTTACGCTTGAATGTGTCGCCGGCACGTTGGCGAAAGGCTTCCTCGCTCGCCTTGTCTCCCTTAATCGGACTGATGAACCACGCTCTCCTTGCCTCATCATATAGCCCTCCTGACCACTTGCGATTCGCATCGCCATCCACCTCTGACTGATAGCCGTATACTTTTCCTGGCTCAGCATGAGCACGGAACATGAATCCGCTATTCGCTTTTCCTTCAGGAAGTAACACCTCTCCTTCGAAAACGAAATTGGCATACTTCTTATCCGTCACGAGGAAAAATTTCTTATCGCCTATCAAATGAATCTGACCATCAACCACTTTCGCTTCGCCATGCTTATATGGGTTATTCCAACCCTCTAGAGTCTTTCCATCAAAAAGCGGTTTGAATCCTTCGTCCTTCGTTTTGGCTTCGTCAGCAAATGCGAGCGAAAGGCTGAGCCCGCAAAGCGCGATGAATAATGATCTCATGGTTTTCATATAGTTCGGTTGTTTGTTTTATTTTTAAAAATCGTAATTCCAGCTATCGTTTCCATGCGATCAAAAGCAACGCCAAGGCGATGGGTAAATAAATCAGCGTTGAGAAAAATAACTGACGGCAAGAAGTCCTCTCCCCGTCACGAATGAATCGGGCGGACAAAGCCAGAATCATCAATCCAAAAAGCGGTCCGCCGATCAACCATATGAAATTCGCAAAACCCCAAATCGCAGGGAGCCCAGAGAACACCGCAAGCACGAGAGAAAACAACACGCATAATATCCCGCTGCGCTTTCCGCTAATATCTCCGTTTGACCACATTTTGTAGCCTGCATCCTCATATTCCTGACGGCACAACCAGTTGATCGCAACGAAATGAGGCAGCTGCCAAAAAAACAAAATCCCAAATAAAAACCATGCTTCAGGATCCCATATTCCTCCTCCACCGCCAACCCACCCAATCATCGGCGGGATCGCTCCAGGAATCGCACCAACCAAGGTGTTGATCGAACTGATTCGCTTCAGAGGAGTGTAAACAAAAACATAAATCGCAATCGTAACCGCTGTTAGATATGCAGCACTCGGACCCACCATCACCGCCAAATGAATAATCCCAACCGCTGATAACATCCAACCCACGCCAAATGCCGTGATCGGATTCATCCGACGCGCAGGCAGAGGTCGATCCGCTGTGCGTTTCATCAAGCGATCTAAATCAATCTCCATCAGTTGATTAAAAGCCGCCGATCCGAATGCCGCCGCAGCTGTTCCAATGATCGTATGTAACAAGGTAACCCATTCCATTGAATCTCCTTTACGCGCCAGCAAGTAACCAAAAAATGTCGTCACCAAGACGAAGAAATTCAGCCGCACCTTCATCAACACCGTGAGATCTTCACGAAGCTTGGGTGTTTTGATGATTTCCGCTTCAGTTTCCGACATGCCGAGAACTTGAGCGATGAAAGCCTCGGAGTCTAGCAAGGATCACACTGCGTCTAATACCTCGATTTTGAGCCCTTCGATCATTTTAAAATGCCTTTGGTTACGAGTCACCAATGGTTTGTTCTGACTCATCGCAATGGCCGCTATCCAGAGATCATTCTGTCCAATGTTACGATACTCTCCAGAAATCTGAAGTTGGGCACAAATTCGAGCGTAAATCGGTATAACTAAGGAAGCATCCGTCAACGGAATACCTATCCCGAGAAATTTACTCACTTGTTCTGCATCATGACCCGCACGAGTTGCCCCATGCCAAAACTCCCCAAGCACAACCCATGGAATTGCTATACTTTTGGTGGAATTTTGACCTGCATAAGCAACTGCCCAAGGTTGACTTCTCCACAGACCGACGAGAAAGGTCGTATCAGCAATTAAGTCCACGGATCCTCCTTACTTACAGAACGCTGGTTAATCACTTCTTCCATCAGATCATCTTTTGAATGATCCCGATTTCCAACTGTCTGCACATGATTCAAAAACGCACCCAATGTGCCTGGCTCCGGAATCACACGCTTCACCACACTGGAAAACGACTCTCGTGAACCTTTTTTCCAAGCTTTCAGCCGCTCATAGGCAGCTTCATCTAATGTGATTGTTTTCATTCGTGTATACATGAATAGTAACATGAATACGTTTAATTACAAGCTGAATCCTCAAAATTTGAATGACCTGTGAGCTTGGCGAGCTTATTCACTAAACCCAGTCAATTCTCATGGCCGTCAGGCAAACTTGAAACTTAAAGTTTACCGAACTACCCGTGCGCCACCGCCTGATATCTGTTTCTCGACCTCCTTACGGGTCGCCATGGATGTATCTCCCGGTGTGGTGGAAGCCAAGGCACCGTGAGCCGCTCCGTATTCGACGGCTTTCTGAGGGTCGTTGAACTCCATGAAACCGAACTGCACGCCGGAGGCAAAGGAATCGCCACCGCCCACACGATCTAAGATTTCCAAGTCGTCGTATTTGCGCGATTCAAAGAATTTTCCATCATGCCAGAGGATGGCGGACCAATCGTTGATCGTTGCGGTTTTCACTCCACGCAGGGTGGTTGCGGCGACTTTGAAATTTGGGAATTCTTTCACCGCAGTTTCGATCATCGCTTTGAATGCATCGAGTTCAATGGTGGAAATGTTGTGGTCCACGCCCTCGACCTCGAAGCCAAGCGATGCGGTGAAATCTTCTTCGTTGCCGATCATGACATCGACGTATTTCGCGATCTCGCGGTTGACCTCACGTGCTTTTGCTAATCCACCGATGGTTTTCCAAAGCGATGGGCGGTAGTTCAAATCGTAGGAAACGATCGTGCCGTATTTGTTAGCCGCTTTCACAGCCTCGACCGTGACCTGGGCCGTGCTTTCTGAGAGAGCAGCGTAAATTCCACCCGTGTGGAACCAACGCACGCCGAGTTTTCCGAAAATGTGATCCCAATCGACATCGCCAGGTTTAATTTGTGATGCTGCCGTGTTGCCGCGATCTGGATTTCCCACCGCACCACGAATCCCGAAACCACGCTCGGTGAAATTCAAACCATTGCGCACCGAGCGACCAATTCCATCGTCTTCACGCCATTGGATAAAATCTGTAGCGACTCCGCCTTGCATGATGAAATCCTCAATCAAATGCCCAACCTCATTATCGACAAACGCTGTCACCACTGCGGTTTTGTATCCAAAGCATTTCCGTAATCCGCGTGAGGTATTGTATTCGCCGCCACCTTCCCATGCCGCAAACTGGCGTGCGGTGCGGATACGTCCTTCACCGGGATCGAGACGTAGCATCACTTCGCCGAGGGATATTTGGTCAAAAGCACATTCGGATTTCGGTTTGATATTCAGTGGCATAACAACGAGTATTCAACGACCCCACGTCCCTCCTGTAAAGACGTTTGGTGCAAGAAAATACCCGTCAATGATCGAGTTTAAGGATTTCCCATAAAAGTCGGAATATCATGAACCGTCCTTACGGTGCAGCCACTCCCTCTTTCCAAGTGTAGTATAAAGTGGAACCTAGATTGATCTAAAAAAGCTTGTTAAGCGCAAGGCTCTCTGAAGTGAAAAATCATTGGGGGCGTAATAACGACAGCCATAGATTATTGATAATCGAAACGGTAAGCGATTTTTTATTCCGAAATGAGGCGGCGGCGACTATCAGATTAGCGCTTTAATGCGCGAGGATCAAAGTGCAAATGAATAGATATATTAAAAGAGGTAGTCGCATTTATAAGATTCATTAACCTAACAACTACGTCACCCTAGCTACCCTCAAAGAAAAAATCAAACACACTGCTTTGCCTCGTCCGCGATCCAGTCTAACACTTCTATCTATAACTCATCGTTTACAGACTGTACCATTTTCTACATGAATTTATGCGCTCTACACCGAAACTTTTTATCAACCTCTCCGGCTGCCAGATCATTGCTCTTATGCTTACTATGGCAGTTAGCTCGGCTAGCTTGGTTTGTAAAAAAAATTCAGTGCAGCTCTGAAGCTTCGAGTTCGGCTTTCAACTTCTCCAATCTCTCCACTTCCAAGCGGTAACGGCGAAGCATCCATTCCCCATCTTTGAAATCGGCAGCTCTCCGCCAATCTTCTCTCGCCTCGTCGATTCGTTGATCGATTTTAATCCACATCCCATCTTTCGCCTTCAATGTCGCGACACTCCAACCACATGTGATGATGCAGAAGATAAAAATTATAAATCTCATCCTCCACTTTCCCTGAACTCCTACCGTCCACATCCATGCTCCAAGCATTCCCAGCACGGAAGCAAGAGAAGAAATAAAAACAAGACTCTTCAGCAAAATCTGTGGGTGAATTTCGGCTCTGGAAGTTTTCCAAGTGTATGAAATAGAGTGATTTGCAGTAATTCGAAGCTGCGGTAGCCGTAGGCTTTTCTCATGCACAGATTGATCCGCAGGTTGAGTCCCT
>JAJTHK010000176.1 GCA_021298895.1 Luteolibacter sp. | reverse complement strand
CTCAGGTGACTCGCGTCACATTCACGCAGGAGGAGGATGATTTCTTCGGGCTTGTGTCTTTTTTGTCGGTTCATTTTTGTAGGATTTGGTTGTAACAAATCCTCTCACTCAACATGGACCACTTTTTCTGACGGCGGCCACGAGTTCAAACGCATCAGCGGAAGCAATGCAACAAAAAATACTAAAAATTAGAAAAAATATTTCGATTGAGTTAGGATTGTCATTCTATCAGCTGAAATGCAGCTACCTCCCCACTCCGAAGCGTCTGTCGATGTCCTTGCGATTGAATTCTGTTAGAGTAGGCCGGCCATCGGCGGCGCAGTAGGGCAGATCGCATTCGAACAATTCTTCCAACAAGCTCTGGGCTTCGATCAGACGCGGAACAACCCGTTTTGCGGCTTTGTTTGCGATAATTCTGGCGAGTCTTTCGAAGGTGAATTTCCCAGCGGATGCCGGACCGTGGAGAGTTTCTTCCAGAATTTCACTGAGGAAAATTTTCGGGTCTTCGGTTTGTAGAAATCCAGGAAGGCTGCGCAGTTGCAGGGTGTTGCCACCGAACGCCTCGACCTCCAGGCCGGCTTCTAACAACGCATTTTTTTCGCGCAGCAAATGATCGAGATCGCGGGGATCTAGTTCGATCAAAACTGGAACCAACAGGTTCTGCGTTTCCATGCCTTCTTTCCGGCATTTTGTGAGTTGCTCGAAAATGATTCGTTCGCGCGCGGCTTTCGGATCGAACAACACCAAGCCGCTATCGCTTTCAAAAATGACATATCGATCCTGCAACATCCCGAGCAAACGGAATTGGGGAGCTTTCGAAATTCGCTCTTCGATATTTGCCGCGATGTCCGCCTCGTCCGCTGCGATCATGATCATTTCCTGCTGCGAAGGATGAAACATCGCCGCTCGTGAAATGACTTTTTCTTCTGTTGTGGCAATGGGATCGGAATCGCTGGCGGGTGATGAAGCGAGCTGTGGCAGCGGGCTGCGCGGGCGCGGCTTCAGGCAATCTGCAACGGCTTGGGAAATCAAATCGCGGATTTCATTAGGGCGATGAAACCTCACTTCCTTTTTCGCAGGATGAACATTCACATCCACCAGCTGCGGTTCCATTTCCATCCACAACCATGCCGCTGGATGCAGTCCGTCTTGAAGATTTCCGCGAAAGCCCTCCGCCAAACCTTTCGAGATCGCCACGTCTTCAATGGGCCTGCCGTTGAGAAAAACGAATTGATGACGTCGGCCTTTGCGTGCGTGTTGTGCGGGAAGAATGAATCCGCTGACCTGCATGCCGGATCCCATCGCCTCAGGAATTTCCACAAGTTCTCCACCCAGCTCATTTCCTAACAACTGCCGCACCCGATCCGCCGTGCGGACGACGCCAGGAAGATCGAAAACAACTCGGTCATCTTTTCTAAAACGGAATCTAACGCCCGGGGCGGCGAGTGCGTGCAAGCGAAGTTGCTGTTCCACGTAAGCGGATTCTGTGGTCTCAGCGCGCATGAACTTGCGCCTTGCTGGCATGTTGAAAAATAAGTTCCGTGCTTCGATGACTGTGCCGGGAGCGCCGCCGGCATCGCGGACATCGCGGAGTTTTCCGCCATCGACGATGATTTCCGTGCCGGTCAGCGAATCTGCCTTACGCGTTAGCATGCGGAACTTCGATACGCTCGCAATGCTCGGAACCGCCTCGCCACGAAATCCCAAGGTTAAAATATTCGCCAGATCCGCTGAAGTCCGCAGTTTGCTGGTCGCGTGCCTTTCGAGAGAGAGCAACGCATCCTCCCTCGCCATGCCACAACCATCATCGGTCACGCGGATTAGGTTCACCCCGCCTTTCTCAATATCCACGATCACTTCCCGCGCGCCGGCATCGAGGCTGTTTTCGACGAGTTCTTTCACCACGCTGGCCGGCCGCTCCACGACTTCCCCCGCCGCAACTTGGCTGGCTAAGATTTCGGGTAAAACACGGACAACTGGCACGCAACGATTTAGTCCTCACGATTCGCTTTCAGCAATCTTCAATTGACCCATTCCCTCCTCCGACTAGCCTGCCCCCATTCATGGCTGGCTTTTTCAAAAAACTTTTCAACGCAATCATCGATAAATCGGAGGTCGATTGGGACGAACTCGAGGCAAATCTCATCGCTGCCGATCTCGGCGGGAAACTGAGCACCGGCATCGTCGATGAGCTCTACGACCTAGGCCGCAAGGTTTCCGCCCAAGACGTGGTCGATATCACCCGTAAGCGGCTTTCCAAAATCCTGCCTGAGGATTGCCCACCACTTGCACCGCGTGCGGACGGACATCCATTTGTCATTCTGGTGGTAGGAGTGAACGGCACCGGTAAAACCACCTCTTCCGCCAAGCTCGGGATGTGGCTGAAACATCGCGGCCACAGCGTGATGCTCGCCGCGGCCGATACGTTTCGTGCCGCAGCGGTGGAACAACTTCAGCGTTGGGGCGACAGACTCGATATTCCCGTCATCACCGGAGCCGCAAATTCCGATCCATCATCTGTCTGTTTCAAAGCACACCAACAAGCGATTGCTGATAAAAAGCAATTCCTCATCTGCGATACTGCGGGCCGCATTCACACGCGTCACAACCTGATGGAAGAGCTTGGAAAAATCCGTCGTACGATCGCCAAGCAAGACGAAACCGCACCGCATCTTACTTTGTTAGTCGTCGATGCCTCAACCGGCTCGAACGCACTCAACCAAGCCAAAGAATTTCACAAAGCCAGCCCGCTCGATGGTTTGATCATCACCAAACTGGATGGCTCAGGAAAAGGCGGGATCGCTTTCACCATCTTCGACCAACTCGGAGTGGCACCGCGTTTCATCGGAACCGGCGAAGAACCCGAAGCGTTTTCGATGTTTGAGAAAGAACGATTTGTGGCTGAGGTGCTGTAGATGATTTCGGGCATTTTTTGACAGGGAGGGAGGAGTGGATGGAGAAGAGGAGCGAAGCTTACTCCTTAATAAAAATGAAATTAAAATTTCTTCTCCCTGTCCTCCTATTTCTCCTCCCTCCTTGTTGAAAAAAAGCCTTAAGCACCTTGTTTCCTTGAAACGAGATTGCAGTCCGCGCTGGGTTAAAGCAGTTTTGCGCCGCCCATGAATTACCAAGAAGCCATTGAGTGGTTGTTCGGAACCCAGCAGTTTGGAATCAAGCTGGGCTTGGATGGTCCGCGGAATTTACTCAAACAATTTTTAGCCTTTCCCAAACACGGGGTTCAGGTCGCGCATATTGCGGGAACAAATGGCAAGGGAAGCGTGAGTGCGATCATGGATCGCTGTGCACGTTCTTGCGGAAAACGCACAGGGCTTTTCACCTCACCGCACTTGATCGATTACCGCGAAAGAATGCGGGTTTCCGGTGAAATGATTTCTGAAGAAAGATGCGCGGAGTTGCTCACCGATGCGCGTGAAGTTTGTTCACGTCTTGAAGTCCACCCGACCTTTTTTGAAATCACTTTGACGGTTGCGATGCGTTGGTTCCGTGAAATGGAATGCGAGCTCATCGTTTTGGAAACCGGAATGGGCGGACGTTTGGATGCAACCACAGCTGTGCCTGCGGATGTTTGTGTGATCACCCCGATAGGCATGGATCACACCCAATGGCTGGGCGATACCTTGGCACTGATCGCGGCAGAAAAGGCCGGGATTTTTCTCGAAGGCGTCCTAGCATTTTCCTCACCACAGGAAGAAGAAGCACGTATCGCTCTCGAAAAAGAAGCGAACCAAAAGCGCACCCCACTCACCTTCATCGAACAGCCACTCGAAGGATACGGAATCGCACTACCTGGAAAACATCAGAAATGGAATGCCGCGCTGGCTTTGGCTGCATTGCATGCGTTGAAGCTGCCTTTGAATTTCGAATCCGTCGCCGATGGCTTAGCGAAAGTAAAATGGCCGGGACGGTTTGAGCGTATCATGAGCGGTGAACTGGAAATCATACTGGATGGCGCGCACAATCCACACGCTGCAAAAGTTTTACGCGAAACGTGGGTCGATGAAATCGGTGCAGGCAAAGGAACTTTGATTTTCGGAGCAGTCGAATCCAAAGATATCTCAGGCATCCTCGATGAGCTGCGCGGGCTGAATCAGCGAATCATTTTCTGCAAGGTCGGAACCACCCGTGGGCTTCCGACTTCTGAATTAATCAAAAGTTTACCGAACGAAGAACAAAGCACTGCCGAATGCTACGATACATTCAGCGAAGCTCTTGCCGCCGCGCGCAATTACAAAGAGATAATCCTTGTTGCGGGATCGCTGTTCCTCGTTGGAGAAGCAAGAGCCGTAATCTTCGATAAAACTTTCCTCGCCAGCGTGCAGTGAAAGCGAGGAGCAGAGAGCTAAGAGCAAAGAGCTTGGAGTAAATTGAAAAACTCTCCGCTCTTCGCACTTCGCTCCCTACGTCTTAAAGTCCCTCGTCTGAAATGCCAGCCAACCGATGGTGAAAAGACTGACATTTAACCCCATTAAAAAGGCATAGCTTTCGATAATTTTCGGCCAAGAGATGTATTGCTCGACGAGAAACACCCATGCACTCATGCGCCAGGTGACGAAATAGGTTTCATAGGGTTTAAAGAAAGGAAAACCCTGTAAGATCATATCCACAAAGAGAATGGTGAGCGTGATAATCGTCGCAGCCGCAGGTTTGATTTTGAAACAAGAAAACATGAACGCGATGGATGAAAGCGTGATCATGGAGATGCCTATCCCTGCGGCCGAGAGGGCAAGTCTACCTGCTCCATCCCACCAATCTGGATACGCAGCGAAGACTTTCATTTTCGGTTCGATCACAAATAAGCCACCTTCCCATCCCACCGCTGCTACCGCCATCGCGTAACCACTGACGCCCACGAAAAAGACGAAGCTAAAGGTATAGAGGCAGACTGCCGTGTATTTAACTAACAACAAACGGAAGCGGCTGATCGGCCGCGCGAAGACCATTCTAAGATTTCCATCCTCATTCTCTTTGGCGACAATATCTCCGGCTACTAAAGCGAAATATATCGAGCCTAAAATAAACATACTCAGCAGCATGATCATAAAGGTTATGGTCAGCGAGCTGTAATACGTGCTGAACTCCAAGCCGTTTCTTTCTATATTCCCGCGCATATAATTCGCGCCTGATTCCAATTTATAAATGGTAAGAATCAACACCTCCATCGCGAGAAACGCCCCGTAACCCATCCACGTGCGTGGCCGCGCAAATAATTTGCGGAGCTCACCACGAAGTTGTTGGAAAAAGATCATACTAGAATCCGCAGTCAGGGTTACGTTTATTCACCGCAGAGGCGCAGAGGTCGCAAAGGGGCGCGGAGAAGGAGTTGTGTTTTCTTTGAAATCCGAATGAAATTTGTATGTTTTCAATTATACCCGTTGAACTAATCTGCCTTCTCTCCGACTTGTAATTTCTCACCTCCGCACAGAAGCAAAGCTTTGGCTCCATATATTCCATACAAGCTATATCAGCTTCACTAGTTTGAAAGATTCGCTCATTCTGCTTTGCGCTCCTTTGCGACCTCTGCGCCTCTGCGGTGAAAATTTCCATTTGTATTAAGGATTTGAGGTTCATATCAGTTAGGGCTGCCTCGGCCGTCGAGAATTTCCATATACAAATCTTCCAGAGAACGACGGACTTTTGCGAACTCACGAACTCTCACTCCTGCTTTCACCAGTGCATCAACCACCAGAGAAGAATCGACCGATGCAGGCAACTCGATCCGCCCAACTTGAAGGACGCTCCCACCGAAGCTAGTGATCACTGGTTCAGCTGCCGACCATGTTTCCAGATCGCACTGATAGGTTGGCGTGTCATCCGTCAGGTTTTTCACCGATCCTTCGAACACACGCTGTCCTTCACGTAAAATGGCCACGCGATCGCACATCAGTTCAACCTCAGCAAGTAGGTGAGAGTTGAACAGCACGGTCATGCCTTTCCGCTCACGGAGTTCGAGGATGAAATCGCGAAACCATTTGATGCCCTCGGGATCAAGTCCATCGGTCGGTTCATCTAATAAAAGAAGTTCCGGCTCCGGCAACAAAGCCTGAGCCAAAGCCAAGCGCTGCCGCATGCCGTGGCTGTAGGTGCGGACTTTTGAGCCGATGCGCTGTTCCAAGCCAACTCGAATGATAACCTCGCGTGCGGCTTTTTCATCAAAGCCACCTGAATAACTCATCAGAATTTTGAGATTATCCCAGCCCGTCATGTAATCGTAAAACGCAGGGGCTTCAAAGATTGCGCCGACTTTGCGCAATGCCTTGCTGCGGTTTTGTTGCACAGAAATTCCATCGATAAACACTTCGCCTTGGTCTGGAGCCACCATTCCGAGAATGATCCCCAGTGTCGTGCTCTTTCCCGCGCCATTGTGCCCGAGTAACCCATAGATTTCGCCACGCTCGAGCTTAAATCCAACGTTATTGAGAGCGGGTTTACCGCCAAACGTTTTATTGAGTTCTCTTGCTTCTAACATAAGTTCAATTTACTCCGTTGTTACAAATCGAACTTTATCCGACATACTGAAATCGGCGTATAGGAAATTGGTTTTTTCATCATGCCATCCTTCTTTGTCGCTAACCAAAGGAATGCGCTCAGGTCTTTCATCATTTCCTAAAAAGGATAATTGATCGATGGGTCGACCATTCTGAGTGATATTCCAATGGTAGCTGCATCCCGTTTTTTTGAATTCCGTTTTATCACACGGGCAGTGGAATGCGTCTTCACTCTCCACATATCCAAATAACACCGTCTCAAGCACAGGTTCATCGGAGTTTTTACTTGCTCGCCCCAGCGCCAACACAGGCAAGACATCTCTGTGATCTCCCAAATACATCTGCAGCCCCGCGCCGATTTGACGTAAATTAGCAATGCATGTTGCCTGTCGGCTTTTTTCCACCATTGAAAGGCTCACTGGCACAGCAATCGCAGATAGAACCACGATGATCGCAATCGTTATCAAAAGTTCTACTAGGGTGAACCCGTATTTGTGCATCTGTCTCATCTCTGTCCGAATTCGTTTCCTCTCAATCCCTGCATCACTTCATTCATTGCTTCCATCAAAGGTGCGAGATCGAGCTTCGTATCCGCGCTAGCCTCATTGAAATAAGCGCGCATTCCCTCTTCGCTGATTTTTGTTAGTAAATCTTCATCCATCTCCTGTGCTCTTGCCATGTCTTCCTCGGTTCTGCCTTCTTGAATTTCACTCAATCCTTTTTGAACAAAATCTTTCCTCTGCTCAGGCGGCATCTGATCCAGCGCTTCCATAAAACGCCCCATGGTTTCGACAATGGTTAAATCGACGAACAAATTTTTCTCTCGGGCATCAAGCTTCCTGAAGAAATCCTCAGCGCTTTGGTTTTCTCGATTCTTTTGACGTTCCTCGAAATCGAGCTTGTTCACCATATCCGCAATTCGGCGGATTTCATTTTCTCGTTCTTCAGCCTCGGAGCTCGAACCTGAGTCCTCCGACCAATCATCAAATGCCAATTCGCTGATTTCGTTTTGCAAACGTTCCGCGGTGATTTTTTTGGATGCCGCGATCGAGCGCACTGCAAAAACCAAGATCCAGATCACAGCTAGGGCCGCCGCCGCCTTGATGATTATCGCTTTGTTCGCATTCACGCGACGACATTAAACGAAGATCGGGCACAAGCAAGGGGAGCTGAGTAAAGAAATCTTATTTTTTCTTCCCCAGTAGCTCAGAAATCTTTGCGACCACCTGTTCCGCAAGCTTTTGAGAGCCCGCAGGAGTGTAGTGAACGTCTCCGGGTTTAATAAACATTTTAGGCTCAAAGGCAGTCGTAAGCTTGTGCAGGTCATTGATTGCAACTCCGTGTTTTAGCATCACGCGGGCAGCGACTTCGTTGTATTTCGCATCGTCGCCAACGTTACGCCCCGCCTCACCCTCGGGCACCAGCGTGGTGCTCGCCCAGATCAAAGACGCACCCGTGGCTTGCAACTGCGTCACCAATTGATCGAGATTTTTTTCATACTCAGGAAGAGGCACGGAAATCTTGCCGTTCACCTTATCGCGGTTGCCTGCTTTCTCCATTTGTGGATTGCGGTAACAAAGATCCCACAAGCCCCAGTTGAAATGAATGACATCCCAATCTTTATCACCGAGCCAGCCATCCAATTTTTTCAAACCAATCACCGTATCACCGCAGTTGTCTTTGGGTCTCAACACATTGGCTTTCCCCTTCAAACCCTCGCGCACCATGTTGGTGTAGCCCATCGAAATCGAATCTCCCAAGATGAAAACTTTTGGTAAATTTGGATCAATCGTTACTTTATCGACCAACTTCTTCTTGTCTGCCTCTGGCGTGAAAAATTCCTTTTCGGATTTTTTTGTGGGAGCTTCCTGCTTCGTCTCGGCTTGAGCCATGGATAGGCAAGCAAAGAAAAACAGCAGTAGGGTGAATAGGTGTTTAAATGACATGGAGATCATTCGCTTGCGAGGTCGCGATTGCAAATCGCGGTTCCTTTCTGGGGTCACGCTTCATTCCACTCTCCGAATCTCCGGAATTTATCGTAGCGTTGTTGAAGCAGAGTCTCTGTTCTGAGGGAGCAAAGGTGATCGAGTTCTTGCGAGATATGTTCGCGGAAAGAAATAGCAGTTGCTTCGTGGTCGTGATGAGCCCCGCCGATAGGCTCGGGAATAACGCCATCGATCAAGCCAAGTTCCATGAGGTCAGGAGCGACGAGTTTCATCGCCTCGGCTGCCTCTGGAGCATGTTTGCGATGCTTCCAAAGAATCGCCGCACAACCTTCAGGCGAAATCACCGAGTAATAGGCATTTTCCATCATCAAGACGCGATCTGCGACGCCGATTCCAAGGGCCCCGCCCGAACCACCCTCACCAATGACAACAGCGATGATGGGAGTTTTCAGAGTCATCATTTCGCGGAGGTTGAAAGCAATCGCCTCGGCGATGTTGCGCTCTTCAGCACCGATCCCAGGAAAGGCTCCTGGAGTGTCGATGAGTGCGATGATGGGCATGGAAAATTTCTCTGCGAGTTTCATCAAGCGGAGCGACTTGCGATAACCTTCCGGATGAGCAGAACCGAAGTTGCGCTTGAGATTCTCTTTCGTATCACGGCCTTTTTGATGACCTAGCACAACGCATTTATGCTCACCCAGCATAGCAAAACCACCTGGCATCGAGGCGTCATCCCCGATGTGGCGATCGCCGTGAAGCTCGCTGAAATCGGAAAAAGCGAGCGAAACATAATCGAGCATGAAAGGTCGTTGGGTATGGCGAGCGATTTGCACACGCTGCCACGGGGTCAGGTTTTGATAAATCGCAGTCCGGGTTTCGGCGAGTTTACGCTCCATCGTCGCAATTTCAGCCGATAAGTCGAGATTTTGAGCGACCGATTTCGAGCGAAGCTTTTCGATCTCTTTTTCTAATTCAGCGGCGGGTTTTTCAAATTCAAGGAGTTGCATGATGAGGAAAATTTCAAGTTTGGGCGCGGAGCAAAAGGTTAGGTGCGGCTAGTTTAAGGGTTAATAAGAAAGACACAAGACTGTAAGATATGGACGATTAGGGATAAGCGTCCCTGCCTCATTTCTTCTTCGCTGAGCGAATTTCGGCGATATTTCCATTCCGGGTTAGGAGGTAAAGCTCTTCGAGATCGGCTTCTTTGATGAAAATTCCGCGGGGTGGGGTTTCATTGCCTTGATCGAAGGGCAGGATTTGTAGGGCAGGATTTTTGAGCGAGATGCTTTTTTGGGTCGAGCGGTATTCAGGAGCGGTGGGAAGAACCACTTTCCCGTTCAGTTCTGCGCGACGCGACGCAATCGTCGTGGTTCCCGCTGGCGGCACTGCACCTTGGATCTTTAGAATGGGGTAATCGCAAATAAATTTCGCATCATCCCATAGTGAAATGGAATTGCGGTATGGCTCGATGAGGATGCGATAGTTGAGCGGCATCAATGTCATTTCGTCGCCGACTTTTAAATTCTTCATCTCCATCATGTCATTTAGGTGCATGATCATATCGAGCGAAGTTTCGTGTCGACCTGCGATGGCGAAATACGAGTCGCCGGATTTCACTTTGTAAGTTTGCTTCCCTGTTCGGAAATCGGAGGAGAGCACTTCATCGAGATTCATCATACTTACGATTCGGCGGGCTTGCGGTGCGGCTGGAGATGAGGAAAAGACATTGATGATCGCCATGAGTTTCTCGCGTCCTTCGCGAATTTTTCCGAGAGCGATGAGTTCGTGAGCTTTTTGAAATGCGCGATCGCCAGGCTCGAAGTCCGGGATTTCCGCTGCATCTAGCACTTTGGTGAAATCTTCCTCTTTGGTGTCACGCAGCACCACGCCGGCTTCTGGGAAGATTCTTGTGAAGATCCCTCCCAAAGGCTTAACGGCGATGTGATAGGAAAACATGCCGGAAAACGTTGCTATGCCCACGACGACGAGGCCTGCGACGATTTTGATAATGAGCCAGATTCTCATGCGGCGATGCGTGTGTGGGATTTCACTAGATCAGACCTTTTCTACGTAGATCGAAGGCGTTAATTTCATGTGAGCGAAGAATCATTTCGAATGCGAATTTCAAAACAGAGATTTCCCATGTGTCATCGACACCTTCGATAATGGCACGGGAGGGATTTCCGGTGCGGCGAATGTCTTCCAGCACTCGCTCACGAACGGCTTCGATGGAGTCATGGATCATCTCCTCATTCACCGCCCCGCGTTTGAAGCGGAAGCCGTATTGAAGAAATGCAAGATCACGGCCTTCCTCTTTAAGTTTATCCACAAGCGCATCGAAACGAGCGCGGGCGGTGTCATCGAAGCCTTCGAGTTCGATCTCACGATAGGGCTCAGGACGCAGAATCCGCGGCTTCATGGCTTCGACCTCGCCGGTGCGGATCCGGACTTTTCCAACTTGATCCATCGGTTCACTCAGCAATTGAAATTCAAAACGCGTTTCTCCAAACGTCTGGATGCGATGATCTGGCTCGTGAAGGACACGAGTGGTTTCCATGGCATATTGGATGTCGTCTGGGGTGGGCATGCGGATTGAAAGAATAAAAATTTATAGGGAAATAAAACCACCGATGGACACCGATGAACACTGATAATTTCAAAGATGTGAGTGACGGCTTTTCTCTCGATAGACGAAAATTGGATTGTTCTAAGCTATCCTACAATCAGTGTTCATCGGTGTCCAATTAACAAAATCTTCAAGAACAGTCAGTTTGTTCATGTTCGCTTCGCTTCCATTGTGGTTCATCTTATTGATTATTAAGATATGACTGAAAAATCTTCCAAAAAAAGGGTGGATGCCTTGCGACAACCACCCTTTTGAAATTTTTAAAAGTCTGAAGAATTAGCCTTTTTTGCCGGTGATGAATTTAACAACGTCATTCACAGCCTGAAGCTTTTCTGCCTCATCATCTGGAACTTCTACGTCGAATTCCTCTTCGAGAGCCATAACGAGCTCGACGGTATCGAGTGAGTCGGCGCCGAGGTCCTCAACGAACTTGGCTTCTAAAGTTACTTGGTCGGCACTGACTCCGAGTTGGTCTACTATGATTTCCTTGACGCGTTCTTCGATCGATTTGTCTGACATGTGTTGAGTGGTTGTGAGTTGGTGTGAGAAACGGTTAACGCCTAGACGCCTTCGTTGGCAACTATGAAAAGCGGAAAAGTGGGAAAGCGATAGGAAAAAATGAGGGCTTTAGCGTATTCGGGCTATCTGAACTTTTAAAACGGAGGTTCGGAGGTTCGGTGAAAACGAAGGATTGTATGGGTTGAAATCCAGACCCAGCTTTTTTCAACAAGAAGATAGGAGAATCAGGAGAAGATGAGGACAACTTATGTCGTTCACCTTCATTATTCAAAAAATCTTATGGGGCTGTACTAGCTAAGCGAGGAAAAATCGCATAGTTAGACAAGCCAATGTATCAACGAAAAAGCCGACTTCCAGCTCGAAAACAAAGCGAGCTCATTAAACTTTTGGGGCTGTACTAGCTAAGCGAGGAAAAATCGCATAGTTAGACAAGCCAATGTATCAACGAAAAAGCCGACTTCCAGCTCGAAAACAAAGCGAGCTCATTAAACT
>JAJTHK010000031.1 GCA_021298895.1 Luteolibacter sp. | reverse complement strand
GAGAGGCGAGCAGATGTGAGTGCATATCATGACTCGCCTAATCTGGCTGTTTTAGAGTGAAAGTCTAGCGCGAATCTTAAAAGCCTTGAAAGCTACGCTTTCAAGGCTCTGCGATGCAATCGCCCTGTGTGATCGAGAAGCTTAAGGAATTTTATCGTGAAAAATCGGATCCAAAACAAGCAGAGGAGCTAAGCCGACAAATTGCAACCTACGAAGATGCGGGAGTGGGTCGTTGTTGGTTGCGTGATCAAGAATGCGCTAGGATAGTCGCCGAAGCAATCTGCTACTTCAACGGTGAGCGCTACGACCTGATCGAGTGGTGTGTGATGCCGAACCATGTGCATGTTATAGTTAACCTGCGCGCGAGTTATAGTTTTGAAAATATTGTTAGGTCATGGAAAAATTACACCGCACGTAGAATCAATCTGCACGTAGGTAATGCAGGACGATTATGGGCTACGGATTATTTTGATCGAGTAATTAGAGATGAAGAGCATTTGGTTCGCGCACGGCGCTACGTCCGCATGAATCCAGTAAAGGCAGGGTTATGTCATACACCTGAGGAATGGCGTTGGAGTAGTGCCTACAAAGAGTAAATGGAACGTGAGATTCCAAATGGACCGCGTGAGTCTACTCGCGCATTTTCAAAGAGCGCGACTGGAGTCACGCGTTCCATTCATATTATCTACCTCTTCGGATTCATCGCGCCCTTGATCAGGTTGATGGAGTAACTCGGCGCGTAAATCAAAACGGTGAACGCGGATGTTAGAAACAAGCTCATGCGCGTTTGTGGAAATTCTTTTCCCAATGCAAAAATCGCTAAAATACCAACGGCTTCCGCTAAGGCTAATCCTACGATCATCGCAGGCAGCAACTGACCCAGCTGTTTGATTTTTGGAATGACCAGCAAACGGATTGCGATCGATGCAACGGCCAAGCAAGCGCAAACAATCAAAATCCATATCGGTGGCGCGCCTTGATTTGTGCCTTTGGGAATTCCTCCACCAGCAAGAAAAAGCATGATGAAAAGCCCGTTCATGATCGCGAACCAAATAATCCAAAATATCGCAATGCTAGGCATGGGTGTTTTTTGGGGAGTCATTTTAAAAGCGGTTGAAGGATTTGCTGCGCGATGGAATAGCTGATGCCTACAGGCTAATTCAAATGACATGGGTATGCTATTTGAAATTTCAGTTAAGGATGGTGAGGGGATTATTTATATATAGCTCGTCAGGTTGCTATTCGTAGATTCCTGAGATGAAGACAAGAATAGCGGAGAGGGAGGGATTGAGGTTGCTGTGCAACCTCCCTGCGGAATGCGCTTCGCGATAGTGGCGGATGTTTTGCGAGATTGCAAAACTCGGCAGTCAAACCCGTTTCGCTTTGCTCAAGGGGTTCTTGACCTTCCCTTAAACGCTCTCACCCCAGCCCCGATGAACGGGACTGGGGTGAGAGCGGAGAGGGAGGGATTCGAACCCTCGGTGAGTATTACCCCACGTCCGATTTCGAATCGGGTGCCATAGACCACTCGACCACCTCTCCTTGCAGGGGCGCGAAAATTGCGTGATGTCGCGGGATTTGTAAAGCAAACTTCCGCATCCCTTCGTAGCCGAAAAACATAGATCTTATGCTTCTCAAAGAATCTAAACTCCAAAAACTTTGCGTACCTTCGCGTTCTTTGCGGCTTAGCGTTGAAAATTGATTTCTAAAGTTCCTCAAGCAGTTGCTTGTGAATCCCGCCGAAGCCTCCGTTTGAGAGCACGGCCACGACGTCACCCGATTTTGCCCCAGATCTCACGACAGCGAGGATGGCTGCGTTGTCGGCGAGGTAATGACTCACTCCGCCCAGCGCGATGATGTCGGCGGCGAGTTTGATGGGATCGAGTCGATCATTTTCCGGAATTTTGTGTAGATCCGGGATGGCTGCGACGACCGCGAAGTCGGCGAGTGCTAGCGCCTCCGCGAGTGGTGTTTGAAATACAGCTCGGCGCGTGGTGTTGGAGCGCGGTTCAAATAAGATCCACAATCTTGAATCCGGATATTTCTGGCGGATGCTCTGTACGGCGAGACGGATGGCAGTGGGGTGGTGGGCAAAATCATCGATCACTTTGATTCCGTTTTTTTCGCCTTTCAGTTCTTGTCTGCGAGCTACGCCTTCGAAGCTCAGCAAACCATCGCGCACTTCTTGCATGGTCAATCCAGCGAATCTCGCGGCAGCGGCTGCCATCGCTGCGTTACGCACGTTGAACTCGCCAGTCATAGGAACAGTGTAGGATTCTTTGTCAAGTGAAAATGAGCTACTAGATTCGTCGTAATTTATATTGGAGATTTGCAATGCGTTGTTTGTACCGAAACCAACAGTCGTCACTGGGCATGGAGCATTCTGGCTTACGTCCAAACAGTTTTGTTCATCACCGTTCACAAAAGCCATGCCGTTGCGAGGCACGATATTCAGCAGGCGTTTGAAGGTGAGCTTGATTTCATCGATCGATGCGTAGATGTCCGCATGGTCGAACTCGATGTTATTGATGATGACACATTCCGGAAGGTAGTGGAGAAATTTGGAGCGTTTGTCGAAGAACGCGGTGTCGTATTCATCGCCTTCTAACACATTGATTTCTGTATCGGGAAACTGTGCGCCGCAACCGAGATTTTTCGGCAGTCCGCCGATCATGAACCCGGGTTCTTTGCCTGCACTCATGAAAAGCCAAGCGAGCATGGATGATGTCGTGGTTTTTCCATGGGTGCCACTGACTACGAAATTTCTTTTTCCACGAAGGAAATGCTCCTTCATTACTTCGGGCAGCGAATGATAGAGTAGCTTGCGATCCAGTGCCGCTTCTGCTTCCGGATTACCCCGTGAGATCGCATTTCCAATCACCACCACATCGGCTCCAGCTGGAATATTTTCCTCGCGATAGCCTTCGAAAATTTCAATCCCTTCACCGCGTAAAAAATCTGACATGGGCGGATACACATTCGTATCGCTTCCTGTGACGACGAAACCGCGGCGCTTCATGGCTGCTGCGACCGCGCCCATTGCGGTTCCGCAAATGCCTGTGAAATGAAAATGCTTTTTAGGTGACATGTTATTAAAACGTAGGTGCTGCGACGGTGGCGTTATCGCGTTCTTCGATGCGCTTGCGCAGGATCCGATCCGCCATTTCTGTGACCATTTCCTTCATCAGCAACCACAGATGTGAACCCTCGCGGTAGTCGGCTGGAGCGATGTGCTTGACCCGCCCTGCATGCGTGCAGAGATCGAAACATTTGCGAAATGATTTTCCAGACGTGTCATCCGGATTGTAAACCGCGATCCCATGTCCTCCATTTCGGTTCACCACGGTGAAGCACGGAACGTCAGTTGGGCCGTCGCCGACGTAGACCATGTTTTCAAATGGGATGGGCCGTTGATCAGCGGGCATGTGGTCGTTGACGTCTTGGTCGTAGCGCAGCATGCCTTTGTTGATGCGGAAGAGAAACTGGGTTTTGGTCGTGTGGGAAATGACGCGTTTGGGGAAGCTGATCCGTCCTTCCGCGTCCTCGCCGAACTCGCAACCGAACATCTCTTTCACATGCGGTTTTAAGCGCGAGCCATCCAACAAGGCCTTCAAACCCGATGAAATGATGTAGTGCTCAATCCGTATCCCGGCAGCTTCATGCTCTGGTTTCAGAGCGGCTTTGGGTAGGGCCTCAAACAATTCCGGCAATCCCGGGAAAAACGTCAGTCCAGCTCCCATCTCGGTTAGCATCTGGTTGGTGACCCGGTCCATCCCCAAATAATCCAGCAAACACTTCATGTAAGCCAGCTCGCCATCCCATTTATGGTCGCTGACCAAACTGTTGCATTTCTTCCAAAACTGCCCCGGATCGATGCCAAATTTAGGGAAAAGCACATCGTCCTGCATGTATTTAGGGCTCAGAGTTTGGTCGTAATCATAGACCAATGCGATCGTATTTTGCGGGGCAGCCATTGTGTTCCTACAGGCAAACAAGCCCACCCCTCACCGACAAGACGTAAATTTTTTAAAAAAGATCCCACTGCCGCATTGACAAGCGCACCCAGATTCCTAAAGTCCCGCCCCCGCGCCTTCAAAAGCGCTAACCATTCACCTAAGATTCAGCCATGAGCTTTCGCACTTACCATCCCACCAAGCGTACCCGTAAACAACAACACGGTTTCCGTGCCCGTATGGCCACCAAAGCTGGACGCGACATCATCAAACGCCGTCGCCAAAAGGGTCGTAAGCGCTTGATCCCTAAAGGCGCAGAGCTTCACTTCAAGCGTCACATCACGCAGCACGGCAGATAAATGGACTGCGTGACTTCAGTCACGCTGAGCCCATTTTAACCTACCTCTCCGGAACACCCATCCCATGCGTTTCCCGAGAAAACAAAGCATCAATCAAAGCGAAGATTTCCTCCGCATCAGAAAAACCGGCCAAGCGAAAGCAGGCCGGTTTGTCATTGTCAGTACCCTTGCAGATCCCGCCTTACCCACCATTCGCGCGGCATTTGTCACCAGCAAACGTGCCGCAAAGAAGGCCCACGATCGAAATCGCATCCGCCGTCGCCTCCGCGCCTGCCTTCAGGCTCACTCCGAAAAGTTCACCGATCCCAAACGTTTCCTTGTTACCATCGCCCGCCCAGGAGCCTCAGAAGCCAGTTTTGCCGACCTAGAGGCCGATTGGCTGAACCAATGTAAGCGCCTGAAACTTTTCCCCTGAGAAGGAGTAGAGGTTGACCAGAACCCTTTGACCACCTAAGCAGCGCGAGGTCTCCTGCCACTTTCCAATCACCAACAGATTTTTCTCAATTCCATGTACGACCGTAAAACCTGGGTAGTTCTCGCCATTTGCGGGGTTCTGATTGCCCTCAACATCCATTTCGCGCCGAAGAAACAGCCAACGCCTGTTAAGCAAAGCGCGATGACAGAAGAAGTCATTTCCGATGCAGACGCGCCATCTGGACTTAGTGTCGAAACCCAACCTCCTTCGACTAACGAGGAGACTGTTGTTCTTGAAAACGAGGAAGTCATTTTCACCCTGACAAATATCGGCGCAGGGATCAAACATGCCGAATTCAAGAAGCATCAAGAGGTTAATGATAAAACCAAGAATGTTCTTATCAACCGTCACGGCGGCGGTCCTATCGGTGGTTTTCTTGATTCTAACCAAAACCTCGATAACACCTCCTTTTCATACAAGTTAGATCAATCGAATCCCGGAAAAACTGCCGTATATATCGCGGAGCTGCCCTCTGGTTTGATTGTTAAAAAAACTTACTCCTTGGAAGAGTCTAAAATTCCCGGACAAAACTTTTTTATTAATCTCGCTATGGTGATTCAGAACACCACTCAGGCGAATTTAGATCTTTCCGAATATTCGCTTTACCTGGGTTCCGCGGCTCCGCTTTACGAAAAAGAGCGTCCCACTCATACCGGATTCTTTTGGTATGAAGGTAACGAAATGCATTTTGAAGACGCCACCGCATTCAAAGGTGGCTGGTTCTCATCTGAGCGTTCCATCATCACCAGTGAAAGTGATAATTCCATCGCTTATGCAGGTGTGACTGATCAGTTCTTCAGTACGGTCGTTCGTCCGAAAAAAGCGGAGAAAACCCAAGTGTGGGGCAAGCCCAAACAAGTCCGCCTAACTAAAAATGGCCAATCTCTTCCCGCTGTGCGTGCAGCGATGGTGTTCCCAGAAACGACTCTAGCTCCCGCTTCGCCTGTCGTTCTTGAATACAAAATCTACACCGGTCCCAAAGCAAATACCACTCTGCGTGAGCTCGATAATGCCGATGGAGTAGGAAAAGGTTGGGGCGAAATCATGCAATATGGCTGGTTCGGATTCGTCTCCCGACCACTCAACTGGCTACTCAACACGCTCCATGATGGCATTGATAATTTCTCCACCACTGAATCATGGGGCATTGCCATCATTTGCCTCACCATCATCGTCCGCATTCTTATCTGGCCGCTGCATGCGAAATCGACACGTGCGATGAAACGCATGTCAAAGCTCCAGCCTAAAATGGCCGAGCTGAAAGAAAAATACGCTGACGATCCGACCAAGCTCAATACCGAGATGATGGGGATTTACCGCAAATACGGCATCAACCCCCTTGGCGGCTGCTTGCCGATGTTTATCCAGATCCCTATCTTCTTCGGCTTCTTCCGTATGTTAGATTACGCGGTTGAGCTTCGTGGCGAATCTTTCCTCTGGGTCAACGATCTCTCGCAGCCAGATACGTTAACCAGTTTCTACGGTATCCCAATCAACATTCTCCCCATCGTTATGGCAGCAACCAGCGTCATTCAAATGGCAATGATGCCCAAGACCGGAGATAAAATGCAACAGCGCATCATGATGTTCATGCCGCTGATGTTCTTCTTCTTCTGCTACAACTACGCTTCCGCCCTCGCCCTTTACTGGACCGTACAAAACATTTTCTCCATCGGCCAAACTTACCTGATGAACAAAATGCCAGAGCCTGAATTGGTTCTCCGCAAAGATGGCGGCAAAAAATCATGGGTGCAACGCATGGCCGAAAAACAAGCGGAGATGCAAAAGGCTCAAGCCAAGCGTGCCAAATCCGGTGGTATGCGCAACGTCACCCCAGAAGCTCCCAAGAAAAAACGCCCGCCACGCACAGGGGGCTGATCATTGCGAATGGTGAAGAGTGAATGGTGAAATTAGAAAGCCGGAGGACTTCTACCCACTATTTCTTCTTTTTCGCTATTCACATTTCACTATTCACTATTCTCCATTCAAATGCTCACCCTAGCACTCACAGGCGGAATCGCTTCTGGAAAATCGACGGCTGTTCAGCTTTTCCAAGAGTTTGTTCCAGACATCGTTGTCTTCGATTGCGATGCCTCGGTGAAAGCGCTGTTAGATGCGCCAGCTGTCATTTCCGAAATTACCCAACATTTCGGAAATCCGATCATCGATCCCGAAAACGGTAAAATCATCCGTGAGAAGCTCCGCCAAGAAGTCTTCGAAAAGCCCGAAAAACGTAAACTTTTAGAAAGTATTCTCCACCCGCTAGTCCGTGAGGAATGTCTTGCGCTTAAAGAAAAATCCTCTAAACAAGGGGTGCGGTGCTTCCTTGCCGATGTGCCGCTCCTTTTCGAAAACGGTTTCGATTTCGGTTACGACCAAGCGATCACCATCGCCACATCCCGTGCCACCCAAGTCGCCAGACTCAAAGCCCGCAATGGCTGGAATGACGACCTAATCGATTCCGTGCTCGCAGCCCAACTCCCCGTCGAAGAAAAAATCTCCCGTGCGGACATCGTCTTCTGGAACGACGGACAACCCGATACTCTCAGAGCGCAAATCCAACGCTTCTGCAAAATTTTTCCCTCACTTTCCATGTCAGAAACCACCCAACCCACTTCCAATGCTACCGCCGAAAGCGAAGCGCTGGAACAAACCATCGCTGTCGTCCATGAGGCCTCAGCCGTGGAAGCCAGCGAGCTCACATCGGCTGCAACCGCCACCGCGGTCGAAGAACGCGTTCCTTACCCGGTTCCTGAAAACATCGTTCTCAATCAATTCCGCCTCAAGCCTCTCGCCGAGCTCCAAAAGATCGCGGCTGATCTCCCACGGAAAATCCAAGGTGGAATCACCAAGACTCAGCTGATTTACGAAATTATCTGCTTCTACACGATGAACGGCACCAACGTAACCTGCGAGGGCGTGCTGGAATTTGGCAAAGAACATTTCGCGATGATACGCGATCCACGCCGCTCCTTCCGCCCATCCCAAGACGACATCCATATCGGTGGCCCCGTCCTCAACGACGCCAAACTCCGCAACGGCCAACTACTCAAAGTTAAAGTCCGCCAACCCGTCCAACGCGACAAATACCTCACCACCGCCGAGATCCTCGAAATCGAAGGCAAACCCACCGCCGAATGGGTCGAGCCGCAGGATTTCGATAAACTCACCCCCATGTTTCCAGATGCCCGCATTCACCTCGAAGGAGAAGGCACCGAATACCTCGGCGTCCGCGTCATCGACCTCATCGCTCCACTCGGCAGAGGCCAACGCGGCCTCATCGTAGCTCCTCCTCGCGGTGGAAAAACCATCCTTCTCAAACAAATCGCGAAATCGATCAAGGCAAACAACCCGAACATCGAGCTGGTCATCCTACTTCTCGACGAACGCCCGGAAGAAGTCACCGACTTCGAGGAAACCGTTAACCTTCCGGTGTTTGCATCTACCTTCGATGAAACCCCGAAACGCCATGCCCAGGTCGCCGATCTCGTGATCGCTCGCGCCCAACGCATGGTTGAGCTCGGCAAGCACGTCGTGCTTTTATTAGATTCACTCACTCGCCTCGCCCGTGGCCACAACTCCGCCATGCAGGGCGGCCCCATCGGCTCCGGCGGTGTTTCTCCTGCGGCTCTTCAGAAATCACGCAAATTCTTCGGCACAGCCCGCAACATCGAAAATGGCGGTTCTCTTACGATTCTCGCCACCGCCCTCATCGAAACCGAATCCCGCCTCGACGATGTGGTCTTCGAGGAATTCAAAGGTACCGGGAACATGGAGGTCCGCCTCGACCGCGAACTCGCCGAACGCCGCGTATTCCCCGCGATCCACATCCCTCAATCCGGCACCCGCAACGATGACCGCCTCTACCACCCCGACGAATTCCGTAAAGTTATCGACGTCCGCAAACAACTCGCCGCCCTGCCAATCGGCGATGCGCTGGTGACTCTGTTAGATAATCTCAAGCCAACGAAAACGAATGCGGAGTTCTTGCTGCGTGGGTTGAGGTAGTGGGTTTGTGCTTCATATTTTTATTGCTCATGAAAAACTTGATGTGTCAGTCCCCAAAAGGCTTGGGAAATTGATTTCCCAATAGATATATGACTTCAAACCTGTATATCTACTGAAATGTGTGCTTTGACAGAACAGTATACGGGTGGAAGCTTTGCCGCCTAGCCGTTACCGGAATGAACCTGATTCGTCGCCACCATATTTTTTACTGTTTGGTCCCATTCGGACTGGCGGCCTGTACCATCACGGACTCACAAAATGTTTCGCCAGAAATTCCGACTGCTTGGAAAAATGCCGCGGCGTTTCCGTCTGCGTCTGCACAGCGCGATGTGAGCCGTTGGTGGGGGCGTTTTGATGATCCTGCTCTCAACCGCGTCATTACCGACGGCTTGGCCAACAGCCCGGACATTGCTTCCGCATCCTCGCGCATTCGGGAAGCTCGCGCGCGCCGAAACGAAGAGGCGGCATCGCTATTGCCATTCATCGGTGGATCCGCGGCATCGAATTCGAGTTGGTCAAAAACCCGTGGTCTCTCGGAAGTTTCCAACACCAATTATTCAGCAGGTCTCAACGCATCATGGGAAATCGATTGGTTTGGAAAAAACCGCTCAAGGGTCGAAGCTGCATCTGCTCAAATTGGCGCCGCACAAGAAAATTTTCATTCGGTTCAGGCTTCGCTTGCGGCAGAAATTGCCACCGCTTACACCAATCTCCGCGCCAATGAAACGCGTATGATGGTGCTGCGAAATATCGTCAAAACCCGTGAGCAAACCGCTCAACTCGCAACTTGGCGTCAACAGGCAGGCGAGACCGATTCGCTGGAATCCAGCCAAGCACTTAGCAGCCTTGAGCAAGCACGCGCTGGAATCCCCGCGTTGGAACAAGCCATAGGTCAGGGAAAAAATCTGTTGTCTCTGCTATGTGGTCGCGAGCCAGGATCGCTCGACTCTATTCTAAAATCTAACAAGACTTTTATACCTTATCCTGCACGCGGGCTCGCAATCGGCATTCCAGCGGATACAATTCGTCAGCGTCCAGATGTCCGTCTCGCCGGTTGGCAGCTTGTCGCGGCTGTGGCCAGCACCCGCTCTGCCGAAGCTGAGCGCTTTCCCTCTCTCAATCTAACAGGAAACTTAGGAATCACCGCCCTCAGCGCTGGGAAAATATTTAATCCGCAGACCACGGGTGCGGGACTCGTCGCTGGAATCACCAGTCCTATTTTTGATGCCGGCCGAATCCGATCCAATATTGAAGCGCTTGGTGAGGTCCAGGAGCAAGCCGTGCAAACCTATCGCTCTGCGGTCCTAACGGGGCTCTCAGAGGTGGAGGACTCGCTCATTGCTTGCCGCCGCTCTGCCGAACGTCTCGAAACACTCGAAAAAGCCACCCAGCTTGCTCGTGAGACCGATCAAATCGCCCGCCAGCGTTACGAAGCTGGTGAAATTGATTTCCTTGCGGTGTTGGATTCTCAGCGCACATTGCTTGGCCTTGAAGACAGCCTGATTTCATCTCGCACGGATCGAACCACAGCCTATATCCGTCTTTATCAAGCTCTCGGCGGAGGTTGGTCACCAGCGTCCTAAAAATCACAAATTTCCATCAGTTTCATCATGCAACAACCAAATCCGAACGAAGACCTAGCTGAAATCGTCCGCGGAGGCGCGTCGAAGCCAGTCCGCAAAGGACTGATCACACTGATCGCCATCGCCATTATCAGCGGAGGCGTCTGGTATTATTCAAATCGTGACAACGATGAAAACGGTGAACCCAAATTTGTCACCGAGCCCTTGAAGCGCGGTCACATCTCACTCATCGTCACCGCCGCAGGCAACCTTGCGCCGACTAACCAAGTGATCGTCGGCAGTGAACTTTCCGGCACCGTCAAGGAACTCTACATCGATACGAATGATACGGTTAAGAAGGATCAGCCCCTAGCCAAGCTGGATACGTCAAAGCTCGAACAACAGACCGAGCGCAGCCGCGCCTCGCGTCTCGCGGCCAAAGCAAGGGTCAGCCAAGCCGAAGCCACGCTTGCCGAGAACAAGGCATCTCTCGCCCGGCAAGAAGAACTCCTCAAACTCAGCGAAGGCAAAACCCCTTCACGTGCCACCATGGAAACCTCACGTGCCACCGTCGCTCGCGCCGAAGCTGACCTTGAAAGCGCGAAAGCCGCCGTCGCAGGTGCAGAAGCCGATGTTCGCGCCTTTGAAACCGATCTAAAAAGAGCCATCATCTGTTCGCCTGTGGATGGAGTTGTTCTTTCCCGCTCGATTGAGGTCGGACAAACCGTCGCCGCCTCATTCACGGCTCCCACGCTTTTCACGATCGCTGAGGATCTGAAGAAAATGGAATTGTTAGTTTCCGTTTCTGAGGCGGACATCGGTCGTGTCGAGGTAGGACAAACCGCGACCTTCAGCGTCGATGCCTGGCCGACCCGTTCTTATACCGCCACCGTAAAAAAAGTCGCATTCGGATCAGCGAACAACAATACGACCAGTTCAGGTAGTTCTAACAACAACGGCAACAACTCAGCCGCGTCCACTGGGATCGTCACCTATAGCACCGAGCTTGACGTCGCTAACGATGATCTCTCACTACGTCCCGGCATGACGGCTTCGGTAGACGTCGCCATCGTCGACAAAAAAGATATCTTGGTGATTCCCAATTCGGCATTGCGATTTGATCCAGAAGTTGCAGCCGCCATCGGCAAGCCTAATAAAAGCGATAAGACGATCGTTCAGACGCTAATGCCGAGTCGCGGACGCTGGCGCACTCCTCCAGCACCGAAGCCCGGTGCCCGCACAGCTGAGCCTCATGTATGGATATTGAAAAACGGAAAGCCCGAGATGGTCATCGTGAAAACCGGCATCACTGACGGGTTGCTCACTGAAATCACCGATAATTCGATCACCGAAGGTGCGCCTATCATTATCAGCATTAAGCCCACGGAAAAAACCGAATGACCAAGGAAACTCTCATTCAACTGCGCGGCCTCACCAAAACCTACGGCACAGGAGACGCCGCATTTCATGCCCTGCGCGGCGTGGATCTGGATATCCGCCGAGGTGAGTTTCTCGCTGTGATGGGCCCCAGTGGATCGGGTAAATCTACGCTCATGAATCTGTTAGGTTGTCTGGATAGTCCAACTTCCGGCTCGTATAACTTCAAAGGGATTGAGGTGGAAACGCTCAACAAAGACCAACGCTCGCTGATCCGCCGTCATGCTCTGGGTTTTATTTTCCAAGGCTTCAATCTGCTTGCTCGGACCTCGGCCTTAGAAAATGTGGAGCTCCCACTTCTGTATCGCGGTTATTCCCGCAAAGAGCGACAGGATCGTGCACGCGAGGCGCTCGCCCGCGTCGGCCTGGTCAATAAGGAACGAAACACGCCCGCTGAGCTTTCCGGTGGCCAACAACAGCGTGTCGCCATCGCCCGCGCGATTGTTACCAACCCAGACACACTCTTCGCCGATGAACCGACAGGTAACCTTGATTCAAAAACCACCCACGAGATCATGGAGTTGCTCGATCGCCTGAACACCGAACAAGGCATTTCGATTATCATGGTCACGCATGAGGAAGATGTCGCCTCCCACGCGAAACGCATCATCCATGTGATCGATGGTTTGATTTCCGAGAATCCTAACCACCGCACCGCGACTTACTGAGTTATGATTTTCAATGCATTTCTCATCGCTGTTCGTGAGATCCGACGCAACCTGATGCGATCGTTTCTAACAGTTATCGGGATCGTTATCGGAGTTGCGGCTGTCGTGACGATGGTCACCTTAGGGCAAGGTGCGACGGCAAGTATCAAGGATCAAATTTCCAAGATGGGCAGCAACCTGTTGATCTTGCGTCCCGGCGAGGGCTGGAGTTCGTGGGGTGCTCCTCAGTTTATGCTCTCAGATGTGCATGCCATTCGCGACCAAGTTCCTGGCATCGCAGGCATTGCCCCCTTTGTTCGCACCAATGTGCCTGCCATCTATCAGGAAAACAACCGAGCAACCGACGTTCAAGGCACGACCGCTAACTATTTCGGCATCGCCAACTGGAAGATCGCGCTTGGCCGCTTTTACACCGAAGAAGAGGTCAACCAAGCTGCGCCGGTCTGCGTGATTGGGGAAACCATCCGCAGAGAACTTTTCGGTGAAGGCGTGGATCCCATTGGTTGTAAAATACGCGCGAAGTCGATCACTTTTGAAGTCATCGGTGTTACCGCGCCAAAGGGGCAAGGTGGCATGGCTGACGATTTGGATGACAACATCATTACGCCCTACACCACCGTCCAACTCCGCCTCACTGGGCGTGGCAACGGACGAAACATCAATCAAATCATGATCTCTGGAATCGACGGCTACCCTGGTGCGAACATTGTCGCCGACGTCAGCTCGTTGATGCGTGAGCGCCGTGGAATCCGCTCGAACGAACAAGACAACTTTAACGTTTTCGATTCCCAACAACTCGCGGATGTTGTCAGCTCAAGCACAAAGGTTATGACATCCTTGTTAGCTTGGGTCGCTGGTGTCAGCCTTCTTGTTGGCGGTATCGGGATCATGAATATCATGCTTGTTTCCGTGACCGAGCGTACCCGCGAAATCGGTATCCGCCTTGCCATCGGTGCCCGAGCCCGTGAAGTGCTGTTGCAGTTCCTTGTTGAGGCCGTCACCCTCTCCTGTATCGGCGGTATTGCGGGTATCATCCTCGCTTATGGAGTTTGCACGATGCTTGTGGAGGAGGTCGGTGCGCCATTTATCTTCGATCTCAAGATTAACATCATCGCCTTCGTTTTTTCGGCTGCCATTGGCATCGTGTTCGGCTTCATGCCAGCCCGCCGAGCCGCACGGCTTGATCCCATCGAAGCGCTACGGCACGAGTGAAGTCGTAGCTAGACCTGCCTTTACCTCTTTCTACGCGCATGTGCTTTCAAGCGTTCCGTAACTTTCATTTCAATATGTTGCGGATAGAGGGACTCTTACAGTAGTGGCCAGAATCTTCCGTAATTTTTTTTCATGACAGCATAGAGTTTTAAGACAGACTACAGGAAATGAATGAACTGCGCGGTGACACCCATAGCAAAACCATAGGCTATCTTTTGTGGATCTTTGGGTTCACTGGAGCGCATCGATTTTATTACGGCAGGCCGATCACCGGTGCGATCTGGTTCTTCACGCTGGGCCTGCTCGGGATTGGATGGTTGATCGATTTATTTCTGATTCCGGGAATGGATCGTCGAGCGGACCATCGCTACACCAGCGGCAACTTTGATTACTCTGTGGCGTGGATTCTTCTCACCTTTTTAGGGTTGTTTGGAATTCATCGATTTTACCTCGGGAAAATTCTTACTGGCTTGCTTTGGTTGGTGACGGGCGGGGTGTTCGGGATCGGTTGGCTTTATGATTTCTGCACCTTGAACCGCCAGATCGATGAGCGGAACCAAGGGATTTAGGTTTTTTTCCAAAAACTCCATGCATCACAGATGTTGACGTGAGCCAGTGGTACGGGCAATCTCACCGCTTATGAGTGTTGGCATTATCATGGGAAGCACGTCGGATTGGCCGACGATGGAGCATGCGGCGCGGGTGCTGAAAGATTTTGGCGTGGAGTTTCACGCTGAGGTTGTGAGCGCGCATCGCACGCCAGATAAATTGGTGGAGTATGCGAAGCAGGCGAAAAGCAAAGGCTTGAAATGCATCATCGCGGGTGCAGGTGGCGCGGCGCATTTGCCTGGCATGGTTGCGGCGATGACTGAGCTCCCTGTCTTAGGTGTTCCTGTGGAATCGAAAACTCTCAAAGGCATGGATTCATTATTATCCATCGTCCAGATGCCGGCGGGAATTCCGACCGCGACCTTTGCCATCGGCCATGCAGGTGCGACCAATGCTGGGTTGTTCGCCGTGGCGATGTTGGCATTAGAAAATGCGGAGTTAGCGGAGAAGCTCGCCGAGTTTCGTCGCAAACAAACCGCGAAAGTGACGCAGGCGGTGTTGCCTGAGTTGGATTGATTTTTTGTTACCATGTCAGCTTCGGTATTTTTCCCTTTGGACAAGCAACAAGTCGTCGGCGTGATCGGCGGAGGTCAGCTCGGGCGCATGCTTGCACTCGCAGCACGACGGATGGGCGTACGCTCTGTCGTCTGGACTGGCGGGCTTGAAGCGCCTGCCGTTGAAGTTGCGGATGAGGTCATCGATCTGCCCTTCGATTCCGCAGAGGCCCTCGAACAATTTTGCAAACAAGCAACCGTGGCAACCGTGGAGTTTGAAAACATCCCGCTGGCCACGCTTGAGGGTGTTAGAAAACGCATCGCCATTTTCCCTTCGCCAGAAGCAGTGGGGATTTGCCAGAATCGCGAGCGCGAGAAAAATTTTCTCAAACAACACGGCATTCCCTGCACTTGGTTTAAAGTGATCGAAACTTTAACAGATCTACAATCCGCCATGGCGGAGCTCAACGGCCCGGGTGTTTTGAAAACCGCAGCCTTTGGATACGATGGCAAAGGCCAATTGAAAATCCAAGGCAACGAAGATCCAGCAAGCGTCTGGAAAAATTTCGGCGAAGAACGAGCCATACTCGAAGCTTGGGTTCCTTTTGAGAAAGAGATTTCTGTGATGGTCGTGCGTTCGGCAAATGGTGAAGTGAGAACTTACGATCCCGCAGAAAACCGCCATCGGAATCACGTGCTCGATGTTTCCATCGTCCCCGCACGCATTTCCGAAACCACTTCCAAACAAGCCCGCGAGCTCGCGGAAAAAGTCGCGGTCGCGCTTGATTACAAAGGGATCATCGGTGTGGAGTTTTTCGTGAATCACGATGGATCACTCGTAGTCAATGAAATGGCTCCGCGCCCACACAACTCCGGTCATCACACCCTCGATGCTTGTGCAACATCACAGTTTGAACAACAACTCCGCGTTGCTCTCCAACTTCCGCTCGGCTCCACGAAACTCATTTCGCCCTGCGTTATGCTGAACCTGCTAGCCGACTTCTGGCAGGACGAAACCACTCCGCCAGATTGGAATCCACTGTTAGAAACCGATGGTGCGGTTTTACATCTCTACGGAAAACGCCGTGCTCCTGGGATGCGCAAGATGGGACACGCGACTTTGTTGGGTAATGATACGAATGAGATTTTGAAGCAGGTTGAGAAACTGGCGAGTGGGTGGTTGAAGTGAAGAGCGTCAGCTAAATCAACAATCGTCATTTATCAATCAGTGTCTTGCAACTCTTTGCGATGTAGCGATCCCTAACCCTTTTCGTCTGATTGACGATTGTTGATTGACGATTGTTGATTTTTGAAGGAAGAGGATTTCAACTATCCATTTTGACTACTCCTCTGAAAATTCTCACCCGCAAACGCATCAAGCGAATCGCTCTTGGCTTGATCATTGCTGTCATGATCTGGTGCGTGATTGTAGCTTTATCGATTTGGCGTTATGGGTCTCATGACGACGCGCTGAAATCTGACTGCATCATCGTTCTTGGAGCTGCGGTGGAGGGAGAAAATCCATCGCCCGTTTTTGCGGAGCGTATTCGTCACGGAATTCATCTCTACGATTCAGGTTATGCTTCGAAACTCATTTTCACCGGAGGATGCGGCGAAGGCCATAAATATTCCGAGTCGGGTGTGGGATCGATTATCGCTACGCAGCGCGAAGTTTCAGCAAACGATATTTACATCGAGGAAAAATCAAGAACCACACAACAGAACATCGCCGAAGCCGCAGCACTGATGAAGGTCCATAATCTGAAATCTGCAATCATTGTCAGTGATCCGCTGCACATGAAGCGAGCGATGATGATGGCGGATGATCTCGGTATTGAGGCAGTTTCCTCTCCGACCCCCACGACTCGCTATCGTTCCCTGAGAACCAAGCTCGGGTTTCTACTGCGCGAGTTGTATTTCGTGCATCATTACGTTTTGACTGGAAATTGAAAATCCCATCGAAGTTGTTTTTTTGTAATCAAATTGACTAGCATATGATTTATGCATACAAATATGCATGAGAACGACGTTGAATCTGGACGATGAAATTTACGCGAAAGCTGCAAAGTTATCGGGAATTAAGGAAAAAACCCAACTATTGCATGAAGGCTTGAAATTGTTGATCCAGCGGGAAAGTGCCAGAAGGTTGTCCAAGTTGGCGGGAAGTTCACCCAAAGCCACGGCTATTCCTCGTAGATAATGGTATTGGTCGATACATCGGTTTGGATCGATTTTCTCAGGCAGGGAAACAAGTTGCTCGAGGATCTCTTATTGGAGGGTGATGTTGCGACGCATCCCTTGATCATTGGGGAGCTGTATGTGGGAAATATCAAAGATAGAACGACTTTTTTGAGTCTCATCGCAAACTTGCCACAGATTCAGGAATGTTCTCACGATGAAGTACAGTTTCTCATCGATGAACATGAACTGTATGGCAAGGGCATTGGTTATACGGATGCTCATCTTCTGTGCTCATCCGTCATGCATGAAACGCCTCTTTGGACTTTGGATAAGAGACTGAATAAATTGGCTAAATTGTTGTTTTGACTTAAGCGTTGGGTTTGGGAGGTTATTTGCAATAAGAGATTGGTCGTCCTAATGATTTCAACTCCGTTAACTAGTTTCCTTTTTTGCTGCATCCTAGGAGTTGCTTTTTTGCACGCCGAGGAAATCGACAAGGCCTTGCTTGAAGCACTGGAGAGCGATTCGTTTCGAGTTCGGGAAAAAGCAACTAAAGATCTCATTGATTCCAAGCTAACGATTGCACAAGTGGAGCAACTCATAGCGGCTGCTGAAGGTCCAGAGACGAGACATCGTTTAGGTTTGGTGTTGTTGGGAAAATACGAGCTGATCGGCTGGGTGAAGATACCACTAGAGGATATTCCGAAGCGCGCAAAACCCTGCGGAACCGAGCTTCCTGAGAATAAGAGCCTCTACCTCGTAAAAGCTCAGCATGAAGGCAGTGATGTGATAGGGAAATACCTAACAGAATGGCCCGGAGGGAATTTTCCTGTTGGTGAGGTTGAAGTCATGATCAATGATTTTCAGGTCTGGATAGGCAAAGGCGTGTGGCGGAAATGGGATGTGAAATCGGCCAAAAAGATCCCTATGGGCAAAACTAAGGAAGGAAAATCCATTTATGCGGTTCGCGCGGAGCATCAAAACGGCACGCATCCAGGAACGATGGTCGAAGGCGAAACCAAAGCCCGAATTTCATGGGGCGGGAGTGTGGTTCACTTGGAGAATTTCGAAATTTTAGAGAGTGAGTAGGGGGCTCTAAATATAAAACATCGGGTCTGATGTCGGGTTGGCGAGGGATTCCAAGGTGATTTCGTCGAGGGTTTTGGTGAGTTGGGTGGAGACATTTTCCCATGCACGGCGGACGGAAACGCCGGATTCGCCTTGGTCCAGGGCGGTGTTTTGGAGTTGGGAGGGTTCGACGGCTTCGACGATTTGGCGGAGGGTGATTTGGTTGGCGGGGCGGGAAAGCAAGTAGCCGCCAGAGGCCCCGCGGCGGGAATCGATCATTCCGCCCCGGCGGAGATCATTGAGAATTTGAACTAAAAAGTTTGCGGAGATAGCTTCGCGTTGCGCTAACTCTTCCAAGCGAGTAAGACTTTTGCCGTCATAGGTTTTCGCGAGTTGAGCGAGGGCCCGGCAGGCGTATTCTAATTTTTGGGAAATCTTCATGAGCAACAAAGAACAAACAGCGGTGCAAGAGAGTGGTACGAAGTTGTGCGGGGGGGAAGCCGCGAATTTAGAAAACCTCTGGGAAAAACTCCGCACCGAGGCCGAACGGCTGTATGCGGAGGAAGAAGGCTTGCGTGCATTGGTGCACGATGTGGTGCTTTCACGGGGAAGTTTCGCTGAGGCACTATCGGTGCGATTGAGCCGCAGGTTAGCCCGTGAGGACATGCCACGCGAGGCGATTGAGCCGCTAATTGAAGATATTTTCACAAAACATGACTCGATTGTACGGGCGTGCAGTCGCGATCTTTTGGCAATGTTTGAACGCGATCCCGCCTGTTTTTCTCCGCTGGAGCCCTTGTTGTTTTTCAAGGGCTTCATGGCGCTGAGCACCTATCGGGTCAGCCACCAACTTTGGAAAGACGGCCGACGTTGGTTGGCGCTCTACTTGCAAAGTATTTCCTCGGAGGTGTTTTCAACGGACATTCATCCAGCTGCGACCATAGGTTGCGGTATTTTGCTCGATCACGCGACCTCGTTTGTGGTCGGCGAAACTGCGATCATTGAAGACGACGTTTCGATTCTCCACGAAGTCACGCTTGGCGGAACCGGTAAGGACACGGGTGCGCGGCATCCTATCATTCGCTCCGGTGTGTTGATAGGCGCGGGCGCGAAAATTTTGGGTCGGGTCGAAATCGGCACGCACGCAAAAGTCGGTGCCGGCAGCGTGGTGTTGAGCGATGTTCCGCCGCATAAGACTGTGGCGGGTGTTCCGGCGGTAATCGTCGGCGAAGCCCGTGAAAGCAATCCAGCAATAGAAATGAACCAAAAGCTCGATTGCTTGGGTGTTCATATCTAACATTATTAAATCATGGAAACCGACTCCCCCGAGAGCGAACCGACTAAGCGGAAATGGCTGGGTTATTGGAGCATGATCGTGCAGCAGACGCAGAACGCGTTTAACGACAAGGCGGCGCAGTTTATTCTGATTCCGTTAGGTGGGGCGGTGGGTTACGCGGTGGAATCGTGGGCAGGACTCATGATCTCATTGCCTTTTGTATTGTTTGCGCCGCTGGCGGGTTGGATGAGTGATCGTTTTTCCAAGCGTAATGTTCTGATAGGTTCAGCAATTGCGCAGATTGTTATCCTGGCGCTCATAGCTACTGCTATTTGTTTTAAAAACATGCCAACTGCGTTGATTGGATTTTTCCTACTGGCCACTCAAGCTGCGTTTTTCAGTCCGGCGAAATTCGGCATCAACAAGGAATTGGTCGGATCAAGGCACCTGGGATTTGCATCCGGCGTGCAGCAAATGATGGCGATGCTGGCGCTTTTGGTGGGTCAGATCATCGCGGGTTGGTGGTATGATGAAAGGTATCAAGAGCTGGGTTCGAAGCCTATGAATGCTTGGGACGCGGCGTTTTTTCCGCTATTTATGCTGACTTGTTTATCGGTTCCAGCAGTAGGCATGGCACTTTTAATTCCAAAATTATCAGCACATGCAAAAACACCTATTTCCGTAAAATTGTTATTCAGTCATTTCCGTGATCTCGGTGAACTTTGGAAAGAACGGGGTTTGCGTCGTGCCTCGTTTGGAGTCGCGTTTTTCTGGGGCTTTGCGGCGTTTGTCAATCTGTGGTCGGTCAAAATTGCCAAAGCGATGACCGATGGTGGTGAAGGATTTGGAACGTTATCATCGATCTTCATGGCCGCCGCATCACTCGGTATGGCGATAGGCTTCGGTTTTGCTTCCTGGTTATTGAGGAAAAAAATCGATCTCGGCTGGGTGCCGCTTGGCGGTCTATTGATGACAATCAGCGCGCTCGCACTTGCTTGGTTTCCGATGGGAAAAGCAGAAGCTTATCTCGATCTGCTAGATATTGGATTTTTAAAATTCATCAGTAATCATTCACACGAAGCCATATTCTTGGTGACGCTTTGTGTGTTGGCGTTCTCCTCCGCAATCTTTCTCGCTCCGATGAATGCTTGGATGCAGGATCGTTATCCAGCCGATAAACGCGGCGAACTGCAAGCCGCGGTAAACCTGCAGGATTGCTTCGCAGGTATTGTCGCCGTGGTGGCGATTGAGGTGATGTTTCTCGTCTCCAACTCACTCGGGATGTCGGAGCTAGCAGGCTTCCGCATGCAGCTCATCGTGATAGGCTCAGCTTGTGGTATCATGACGGTTTATGTGCTGCGGATCCTGCCAGCGGATTTCATACGCTTGTTCGTTGGCTCATTGGTGAAAACCATCTACCGTATCAAATACAGTGGATTGGAAAACATCCCGAAAAGCGGTGGTGCGTTGCTGCTGCCGAATCATGTGACCTTTGCAGATGCGTTTTTCCTCTCGGTCGTCTCTGATCGACCGCTGCGCTTCGTGATGGATGAAACTTTCATGGTGAACCCAACTATTCGGCTTTCTGCTAGACTGTTCGGTACAGTTCCCATACGTCGATCGCATCCCTTAGAAGCGATCCGCACAACTGTTGAAGCACTCGCCAACGGTCATCTGGTGGTGCTGTTTCCCGAAGGTCAGCTCACCCGCACGGGCGCCTTGTGCGAGCTTGAAAGGGGATTTGAGCTGATCGCAAAAGGTGCGCAGGTTCCGGTTCTGCCGGTCTGGGTTGATGGTTCATGGGGTTCGATTTTTTCCTTCGAGCGCGGTAGATATTTCAAGAAAATGCCCTACGGAATTCCTTACGGTTTATCCGTCGCGGTGGGTGAACCGATCACCGCACCCAAGATAAATCGGCAGACGCTGCAGGCGGCTTTGTTGAAAACGTCGGCTCAAGCCATCGCCCAAAAATTTCCAGATAACACGAATCCACAAGGTCGTAACGCGCACCAACTCATGCAGTTCGATGCTCTGCCTCGGCGCTCGACGATTCATATTTTAGAGTACGATCCCGATATGGATTCCTTCCGCCAGGTCTTGGAAAATTTTGTGAAAGCTTCCGGAGGAAAACTGAATCGCGAGAGGAATTTTTTCGCGGATGAAGGAGTGTTATGGATAGGAGCAGCGGAACTCAGAAAGCAAATCGATAGCGCAAGAGCGATCTCTACCAAATGCTTGTTCTATGATTTCAGTAAGCAAGCGATCGATTTGTTAGAAATTGAGAACATGGTGCATTTGCCATGCTTGGCATTGGAAGGACAAGTGATTTCCATGTCCATGCCTCATCCGCAACTACCCAAGTCTGATAGCTTTTTCCAAGCGGGTCATAAACCCAAGTCCTATGGGAAAATCCTGCCTGGCTGGTATGTTGAAAACGGCAAACTCATGCCGTCAGGCGCCGCTTGGCCGGAAAACTTAGAAATCGATTCCGAGAGTTTTGTGGTTTGTAAGTAGTAAGGATCCTAATGATTCAGCTTCAATTTCTTTAGCTTCGGCTCGACTACAAACTGGCAATAGCTGTTGCGGGTCTTATTCAGAAAGTAATAATTCTGATGATAATTTTCTGCGGGGAAAAAGGTTGTGGTTGGCACGATCTCGGTGACGATGGGTTTGTCAAAATGTTCCTGCGCCGCTTGTTTGGATTTTTCTGCTAGATTTTTTTGATCTTCGTTTTCCCAAAAAATTGCCGACCTGTATTGAGTGCCGACGTCGTTGCCTTGGCGGTTGAGCTGGGTGGGGTCGTGTAGATCCCAAAACCATGCGAGGATGGTTTCGTAATCGATTTTTGACGGATCGAACACCACCTGCACGACCTCCGCGTGCCCAGTGTTGCCGCCACAAACTTGCTCGTAGGTCGGACTCACGACCTCGCCGCCCATGTAACCCGAAATTGCCGAGTGAACCCCATCGATCTGGTTGTAGGCGGCCTCGACACACCAGAAACACCCCGCGCCAAGCGTTGCGACCTGTGCGCCTTTTGGGATTTCCGGTAAATTTGCCATTTGTGGTGTCTCGGTATCGTTCATGATGCGTGCAGCTTAATCGTGTTTTACGGACAAACAAGTCATGGAGTTATTGCATAAGAAAGATTGTCGATAGCCCGGAGAATATGTAGAGAAGGCGCAGCAATGAAATATCCAACTCGATTTCAACAGAGAACCGTCTGGAGCGCGGTGACTGGTTTGGCGATCCTTGTGCTTGGCTTTCTGCTTGTTGGGTTGGTCTGGCTGATTGGGAAAGTTTTCGGATTTCTCCAACCCGTGCTCGTGCCATTGATCGTTGCGGGGATCATTGCTTACCTGTTGGATCCTGTGGTGCGGCTGGTTGAAAAGCGTGGGCTGAGTCGGTTGTGGTCGGTGATCGGAGTGTATATCGGGATTCTTATGGTTACGACCTTGTTGGTAGTCGCCGTTCTTCCTGCGATCCAAGGCGGTAAAAAATTCTTCCGTGAAATGATTGGTGCGTCAGCTCCGACTCAAGTTGTCAATGCCGCGGATGGAGGTGGTTCCTCAATTGAAGAGCCAAATCTTTTGCCTGCTCTTGCACGTTCCCTATATAACCTTCGAACTAAGCATCAGCATGGGCCCATTGGCTGGATTCTTACGGAAATCGACGACAAAGGTGAAGCGGTTCCAATCGACACCGCAGCTGAGGCCCCCGATAACCTCAAATTTTTCTGGCAGACACGTGGGGGAAAAATTCTCTATGATCATAAAGCAGATATCTTGGAATTGGGTAATCGATGGCTTTCTGTTGGTTCATCGAAAGTCTTCGGCTTGCTCGGCTTGACTCTGGGTATGATCATGGTTCCAGTTTATTTATTCTTTTTCTTAAAAGACTCGGTATCAATACGCGAGCATTGGCACGAATACATGCCGCTACGTGCGTCGCATTTCAAAACGGAACTTGTTGAAACTCTTCAGGAAATCAACGGTTACCTCATTTCCTTTTTTCGCGGACAGGTGCTTGTTGGCGTAATCGATGGGATTCTTGTCGGCATCGCCTTGTTTTTCTTTGGTTTGCCATACGCACTTTTAGTCGGTGTTTTTATGGCGATTTTGGGAATCATCCCTTATATCGGAAATATTCTTTGCCTGATTCCAGCATGCATCATTGCTTACTTGCATGCCCAGACAGGAAACGATGTGCCATTTAATCTTGAGCCCTGGCCGTATGTGGGTTGCATCATTTTGATTTTTGCAGGGGTGCAGCAAATCAACTCGCTCTTAACAGCTCCCAAAATTGTTGGCGATTCTGTCGGACTTCACCCACTGACGGTGATTTTCTCGATGTTGTTTTGGTCATTGTTGCTTGGCGGCTTTGTCGGAGCTTTGCTTGCTGTGCCTCTTACCGCTGCGGTAAAAGTCATTTTTCGCCGCTATTTTTGGGAAAAAAGCCTGCGGACGGCCGAATCTGAGGCTTCACCAACCTGAAATTTTGGATTTTTGGGGAAAGACAACCCATGTTTTAGATGCTAGGTAATATCCCGATGTCCGAGAATAACGACCCAGAAGCCTCAAAAGAGGATGACGTAATCCAGCAAGCCTATGCGAAAACCCGCAAGAGTTTGATCGCAAGGTTGGATAACTGGGAAGACCAGCGCACTTGGGATGAGTTTTATCAGACATACTGGAGGCTTATTTACGCGGTTGCGATCAAGGCCGGCCTGCGCTCGGAGGAGGCCTTTGACTGCGTTCAAGAAACCATTCTTTCCATCGCCAAACAGAGCAAGAAGCAGCTCTATGATCCCGAGCAAGGTTCTTTCAAAACGTGGTTGATGAACATGACCCGTTGGCGGATTAACGATCAATTTCGCAAGCGAAAAAAAGATACGGCGATGTTCGAAGGTGAGTGGGCGGATGATAGAAAAACCGCGGTGATCGATCGCGTGGAAGATCCCAATGGAGATGTGTTAGAGCGCCTCTGGGATGTGGAATGGAAACAAGGAATCGCTGATGCCGCCTTATCCCGCGTGAAGGCCCAGGTTTCTCCGAAGCAGTATCAGATTTTTGATTACTATGTGATTCGTCAGTGGGATGCGGACAAGGTTCAGAAAAAGCTCAATGTCAGCATGGCGCAGGTTTATTTGGCGAAGCACCGCGTGGGTGCAGTGCTTAAGAAAGAACTCGCGAAATTAGAAGAAGAGACAGGGTAACCATGCGAGTTCCGATACGCAGTCATCCGACCATACCTGATCACGACGTCCTACGAAAAATTGGCGGCGGCGCTTACGGTGAAGTGTGGATGGCGCGAGGCGTGACGGGTGCGTTGCGTGCGGTGAAAGTTGTTTGGCGAGAGGATTTCGATGATGAGAGAACATTTGAACGCGAGTTCGAAGGAATTCTCAAATATGAGCCGATTTCCCGGGATCATCCCGCTCTGGTTAACGTTCTTCACGTTGGTCGTAGTCCCGATGGTCGCTCGTTTTATTACTATGTGATGGAACTGGGCGATGACATGAACGCCGGCCAAGATATTAATCCCATTGAATACGAAGCACGTACCTTGCGAGCGGATGGGAAAAAGAGCGTTCGCTGGGATACCTCGGTTTGTATCGATGTTGGTATACGTCTCGCAGAGGCGCTGGATCACCTGCATCAAAAAGGATTGGCTCACCGCGACGTCAAACCCTCGAATGTGATTTTTGTTAACGGCAAAGCCAAGCTCGCGGATATCGGCTTGGTTGCGGCTCGGGATCAAAGAACGTTCGTAGGCACCGAAGGATTTGTCCCGCCTGAAGGTCCTGGTTCTGCTCAGGCAGATATTTATTCTTTGGGAAAAGTTCTTTACGAAATAGCCACAGGAAAGGATCGATTGGATTTCCCAGAGCTTCCTGATGAGTTGCCAACCGGACTGGAGCGCAAACGTTGGCTCGAGCTCAATAAAATCATCTGTGATGTTTGCGATCCTCGGATCAATAAACGCAATATTACCACCGCAGGTGAACTTGCTGAAGCTCTTCTATGCTTGCAGCGAGGGACTCGCAGACATCGTCGTGGGTTTTCGATATGGGCAACCAGCGCCATCCTTTTTGGCTTCGCTGGATGGACGGCATGGAGTGCATTGAAAGACAGTGAATGGTTACCGTGGAACAAGGTGCTTACAATGAACCCTGTGGTCGCCGAACGATTGATCCGTATCGTAACGATCCCCGATAACGCAGATGTGTTTTCAGCGGACGATGAATGGGTTGGAATTACGCCGACAGAAACCGGGACGCTGAGAGCTGTAGTTGGCAGTAAGGTTGAATACACCATTCAAAAAAGCGGTTATAAAAATGTTGAGGTTTCGGAAACGGTTCAGTCAGGATCGATTTCGGATCCGATACTCATTTTCCGCGAGATGCAAAATTTCTCGCCACCACGTCTCGGTGAAATATGGCAAGATCATCATGGACTAACTTATTTGCCGGTGGACGACAAGCACGTGACTTCGCAGTATATTCCTACAGAAGTTTGGAATGACTTTCTTAAGTTTTCCAAGCGCCCACGTAATTCCGTAGAATTTATTGATGTCTCGGAAAATGGCAAAAACTCCGCTGTAGTCCTTGCTCAGCAACCTGACATCATTGCTTTCATTGACTGGGTGCGCGTCGGTGGGATTAAACAAGGATTTTTCAGCCAAGATAACGAGATCACTGCGGAAGTGGACCAGAATTTCCTGCCTCAAAATCTGAGTGAGCGTGCCAAGCGCGAAAATCTCAAACCGTTCCGCTTGGTGATTGGAGAATATAAATATGGAGCTGTGCAATTGATGTCCGAACCGCCGGGTGCGGAGGTTTTTCTAAACGGAGTATACTCTGGAAATACCGCCAGCACTTTGCTCATAGAGAAAGTTAAGCCCGGCCCTATCGAGTTGTTGATTATTCTGGATGGTTACAAACCGTTCACGTTGAACGCTCGTGTGAATGAATTGGAAAACCTGCCCCTATCCGCAACCCTGCAGCCAAGCAATGGCGTCGTTTTCGGCAAGACATGGAATAACGGAATCGACATGCGATTTGAGCCCATTGGCCCGAGCCTTATGGTGTCCGCTTTCGAAACTCGTGTTATGGATTACGAATTGTTTTTAAAGAGCAAGAAATACGAGCGACCTCCTAAGCCGGATTTTGAGCAAGCCCAAGATCATCCTGTGGTTAACGTTTCACGTGATGACGCATTGGCATTTTGCAAATGGCTAACAGAAAAAGAGCGCGACGAAGAACTTATTGGTCAAACGCATTATTATCGCCTGCCAACGGATTTGGAATGGAGCCGGTTTGCGGGATTGAAGAGAGAAGTGGGGGATGGTCCGAGTCAGCGCGATGTCAGTAAATCCACCTTATACGCCTGGGGCGCCGATTGGCCACCGCCAGAAGGATTCGGAAATTATGCAGATACCACAGCCGCGGGAATCGGGGGTACATCGGCATCAGACATCATTGGAGGATATACTGACGGATTTGCCAGAACGTCTCCGGTCGGTAAATTTGAACCTAACAAATTCAATATTTACGATCTCAGTGGCAACGTTCACGAATGGGTGGAAGACGATATATCGATTGGAGAAACCACTTCACTTGGGGTGTTGCGTGGAGGTGGTTGGAATTCTTATCGCAATGAAAATCTTCTGTTAGGCTGGCGTAATCCTGTGCCGCCAAATATCCAGACGGATTATTATGGCTTCCGCATCGTTCTTTCAAAAAGCGATCCAGTAGAAGAACCCGTCATTCACAACGAATAAATATACTTATGGTCACTATCCAACTCACCTACCAAGGTGGACTCCGCTGCGCTGCAACCCACCTTCCTTCCGGCAATATTTTAAGCACGGATGCTCCTGTTGATAACAACGGCAAAGGCGAATCTTTTTCACCAACGGATCTACTCGCCACTGGCCTCGGTGCTTGCATGGCGACGGTGATGGGTATTGTCGCAGAGCGGAAACAAATCTCCTTGGATGGATTGAATGTCGAAGTGCGCAAACACATGTCCACCGATACCCCACGCCGGATTTCAAAACTCGAAGTGGATATCAACATGCCAATTGCTGCAGATCATCCAGAGCGCGCGCTTTTTGAAGCGGCAGCCCGTGGTTGCCCAGCTCATCATTCGCTTCATCCAGATATTGAAATGATCTTTAACTGGACTTGGAAGTGATCTCTCGCAAGGCCTCGCTTTCTTTTCTAACCTACCCGCACATCCTCATGCATAAAATTCTTATTTTCATTTCCTTTGTCTTCGTCACACAAGCCGTGGCATCACCAACGGAGGCGGAGCGCATCAAGCGCACCTACGAACTTTCACAAGAGAGTTGGATACTCAAAATGAAAATTGCAAAGACTGATGCGGAAAGGCAGGCACTTGTTGCAAAACGTCCATCTCCAGAGCAAGCCGCCACCGAGCTTTGGGCTGCGATTGGCCGATCCTTGCATCAGGATTGGAGTATTCCTTACTCCGCCTTTTATCTTAATCTCACCCATCATGTGCCGGCAACCGATGCGGCGACCACGAAGCAACGCAAAGCCATTATGGATGGATTTGAGGAGCGTCATATCGGAAAACCAAAGATTGGCACGTTTTGCATCGCTCTTACCCAAAGCGGTTCGCCGCGAGCATTGTCGATGTTAGAAAAAGTCATTAGCAAAAATCCCGACAAGAAATGCCAAGGAAGCGCCGCTTTGGGGGCTGCGTTGCTACTTAAAAATTTGGGGGATTCTGCTGAAATTCTGGAGAAACGCCTGACCCATCTGCGCATGGCCATCATTCAAGCTGCTGATGAAAAAATTGGTGAACTTGAAGTTGCAACAGTCGCTGCCGATGAACTTTTCGTCATCAACCATCTTATTAAAGGTCGAACTCCACCCGAATTTTCAGGTTCAGATGTTGCAGGACGCATAATCAAGAGCGCCGATTTCAAGGGTAAAATCAACGTCATTTTATTTTGGGATGCTCAATTTGCGGATATCAATAAAGTCATCGAGATCAGCAATCGACTGGTGGATAAATATGCAGGAAAACCCGTTTCCGTCATAGGTATCACTCCAGAGTCGCTCGCAAGCGTCCGAAAATTGCAGGCAGATGAGACCATCAAGTGGAACAATATCATTGATTCCAAAAATGAAATTTCCTCGCTATACCGAATTAAGGCACGCCCTGCTATTTTCATCATCGATGCCGCTGGTAAACTGGAATACTCAGGCCTCCCAGGCTCATTCGTCGAGCTCACCGTCGACGCGCTGTTGAAGGGAGAATAGTGAATGGTGAATATTGAAAGCAGAGCGAGTTGTAACGAGCAGTCAAAATTTAGGCGAAGGCGTAACCGCTTGGACGGAGCAAAGCGGAGTCAATGGTGAATCTCGCCACGCACTCTTTTTTCACTCTTCATCATTCACAACTAAAAAAAGGGGCGATCTGGGAAGATCACCCCTTTTAGAACCTTAACTATGAAAACAACGGCTCGGGAAATTATTTCACACCCTTCTTGGAAAGGCGGGTACCTTTGGTCGCGCCTTGGCGGGCTTTGAACTTCGGATTGGTTTTGCAGATCACGTAGTTCGTGCCTTTGCGGCTGACGACTTGGCAATCAGCGTGACGGCGTTTAGCGGAAGCTAGTGAAGAAAGTACTCTCATGACAGAAATTGGTTAAAATTTGGCAGCCAATTTGGCGGCAACCCCCTTTTCCCCTTCCCAGACCGGCTCTCGAGTGTATTCTCCGCCCTAGGTGAAAAAGCAAATTCCTAGCATTGGTTCGACTTACACCCATGATCCGGCAGGCGCGGCTCGCTGCTAAGTTTTCTTCTTCAACGAGCCAGTCGACTGCCTCATGGCGTTCGACTGGCTTTAGAGCTTTTTTTCGAGCAGTGATTTGATGGCATCGTTTTCCATAGCTAAATCGGCGTACATGCGTTTGAGCTTCGATAGCTCTGCTTCAAGCTCTTTGGTGCGTTTGAGTTCAGAAACACTCAAACCTCCATACTTGCTCTTCCAGTTGTAATAAGTTGGCTGGCTAATGCCATACTTGCGGCACACTTCAGAGACTTTCATCCCTGTGTCGGTTTCTTTGAGGATTGCCACTATTTGGCTCTCTGTGAATTGGCTCTTTTTCATCGTTTCGTTTGCTTTGTAGCAACCCGAAACTCTAGTTTCAATCTGTTCCGCTACAGGGGACTCTTACATCGTCCGTGCCGACTTCGTCAATTCTCGGCAAGTGGCCGCCGTCAGAAAAAGTGGTCCATGTTGAGTGAGAGGATTTGTTACAACCAAATCCTACAAAAATGAACCGACAAAAAAGACACAAGCCCGAAGAAATCATCCTCCTCCTGCGTGAATGTGACGCGAGTCACCTGAG
>JAJTHK010000079.1 GCA_021298895.1 Luteolibacter sp. | reverse complement strand
TTTATGGATCATGCGAATGCGGATGTGAGTCGTGAAGCCGTGACGGGATTTGCTTCTTTGCAAGTTCCTGAAGTGATCGATGTGTTTTCAAAACGTTGGGCGAAGCTGCCAGGGGCAATGAAATCCATAGCGCGCGATGGGATGACTTCGAATAAGACTCAAGCAGAAGCGTATACCAAAGCATTGATCGCTGGAAGATTTGGACAGGTCGATGGTTCATCGTTAGAGAAAGTCACAGCTGTCTTGGGTCAGAATCATCCGAGTATTTTGGCTTTGTTAGAATCCCAAGAAGGTTTATTGAAAAAAGTGATACGCCTTAATGGTGATGGTAAAGATAAGCTGGAGACGAATGTGACCTTGAAAGGTCCGTTCACTGTGGAGACTTGGATTTGTTTGGATGAGGGGATTGGTGCTGCTGATGGATTATTAGGACGCAGGGGTGGAGCGGATTTCAATTTCTTCGGCGGAAAACTCAGGGTTTTCGGTGGTCCTCAATTGGGTGATTTGATTTCTTCAAAAAGAACGATCAGGGCGAATGAGTGGATTCACTGTGCGGTCACGAGGGACGATTCTGGTAAGTTTACAATTTATCTCAATGGTGAGGCTGACGCGACCGAAGGGAAAGTTTGTTTGGATGAGTTCTCAGGATTAAATTTAGGTCAAACGACTGACCCAGCAGGATCTGCAGCGATGTATGACGAGTATCGGATCTGGAATGTGGCTCGGACGGCGGAGGAGATTCGGGTCGATTATCGGACGGATTATTCGGGAAGTGAGAAGTCTAAAGGTTTAGTCATGAGACTGACTGGCAAAGATCTTGCCGGCGTCAAATTGGCTGGCAAAGCCACCGTCATGATGAGTCCAGATTTCCCAATTTTACTCACCACTCAACAACGCGATCAGAATTTGGAAAAGTTTCGTCGATTTGAGGGACTTGCGAAAAAACCAGGTGATGCTGAGAAAGGACGCGCTCTGATGGAAGTAACGTGTTTGATGTGCCACCAAGTGAATGGAAAGGGCTTGGCGATTGGTCCTGTTCTCAGTGGTGCGGGGGCGATGGGCGTGGAATCGTTGCTGAGAAACATCCTGACTCCGAATGACCAGCTGGAAAGTGGCTACTACCGCCATGATCTGCGTCTCACGAATGAGACTGTGGTGAGTGGATTTCTTGCGGCGGAGACAGCGGATTCGATCACGATACGCCGGATTGGAGCGGATGAGCTGGTGATTCCGAAAAAAGATATCATGGTGCACGACATTTCCAAAAGATCCCTGATGCCAGAAGGCTTGATCGATGGTTTTACGGATCAGCAAGTGAGCGATCTATTCTCCTATCTCAATAGTCTCAAATAGATTTAAATGATCGCTGGTTAAGCTTTAAATCAACTGAATCGATGAGAAAAGCCATCACAAGGCTTTACGGATGTAGAAAGTTCGTTAGTCTGCGCGTAAGATTTTCTCTCCCAATGCGCATTTCAACGACTCAATTTTCCTTTCAGCAAAGTATGAAGCCTGTAGTTTTGGGGGTTGTATCCTGTTTACTGGTTGCTTGTTCTTCGTCGAGCTTTCACAGCCAAGTGTTATCTAATCCGCCTGCGGGTTCCGTCACACCGTTTCCAGATGTATTGAATGATGCCGGAGAACCTGTGAATCGCGGGATATGGGTGGTTAACGAGGGCCTTCTTGTGGGCGTGATTCATCCAACTGCTAAAGTCTATCGGACCGTGGTGCCGTCTCGTGCGCGCGAATCGATTCGTGATTTTGGGCGCAACGTCACTTATCCGGGGCGGGTGGTTAACCACATGTTACAGGGTCGCTGGGACGGAGCGGGTGATGAAACGAAGCGATTTGTGGCGAATACCACGGTGGGCGTTGCAGGGTTTTTCGATCCTGCGACCAAGTGGAATATTCCAAAATCCGATGCAAATTTTGGTCAAACCTTTGGAACATGGGGTTGGAAGCAAAACAGCTATGTGGTGTTGCCATTTTTCGGACCGAGTGATGATCGTAGCGCGGTTGGGCTGGTTGGAGATAAGCTTTCTGAACCGCTCAATTACTACCAACCCTACAACTTGGTTTCCCCTACGGTCACATACAATCAACTGACAGATCTAAGCGAAGAAGCGAAGCGCCTGCTTCAAATAGATGCTGACTCGTATTCGTCTTCGAAAGTTGCATGGACCTATGCCAAGAAAGAAGGCGTGCCGGACTTAAAAATGCATGGGTCTATTGATCTGCCAACTTTGCAAACATTTAGCGCAGTGAAGTTTGGACCGAAGGATCATCGATTCATAACGAAGAGTCGCGATATGACTGTGAAAATCCCTGCCACGGGTCGCAAAATAAAAAGCACCTACTGGTTGCAATCAGGGCCCGCACCTTTGGTTTATATCAATCCAGGACTCACATCGCATCGGCTTTCCTCAATGTCTTTGGGTTTAGCTGAACAGCTATACAATAATGGCTATTCTGTAGTGACCACAACCAGTGTATTTCATCCGGAATTCATGAGCACGGCATCGACTTCTGCTCTGCCTGTCTACCCAACAGTTGATAGTCACGACCTGTGGATGGGTATCACCGAGATAGATCGTGCATTGGTTAAAAAATATCCAGATCGGTTCACCAAACGTGCCATGTTGGGCACTTCGATGGGTGCATTCATGACACTGCGTATTGCTGCTAATGAGAAAGAATCGAAATCTGAGTTACTGAAATTCGATAGATATGTTGCGATCAATATGCCTGTGGAAATCACGCATGGATTCAAAAAGCTAGATGGCTATGTGAATGCTCCACTGAAATGGCCTGAAGCAGAGCGTCAGGCACGCATCAACAACACCATGCATAAAGCGGGCTATGCTTTGTTGAATAAGAAGCCAACACAGCAGCAGGTTCTATTTGATAGTGAAGAATCGAAATACTTGATCGGATTGGTTTTCCGTATCGGTCTTCGGGACATTATATACGACAGCCAATCGAGAGAAAACTTCGGGATTCTCAGAACGCCTGTCTCTAGCTGGCGCAGAGAGCCTGTGTATAACGAGATCTTGGATTATTCCTTCAATGATTACTTTGAGCGTTTCGCCGTTCCTTATTACAAACAAAAAGGAATCAGCGAGGGTAAGCTTGAGAGGGATGTGGATTTGAGAACGCAAGAAAGTAAACTTCGTGCGCAATCAAAAATCCGCGTGATCACCAATCAGAATGATTTCTTGCTGAGGTCATCAGACGTGGCTTGGTTGAGATCTACTTTCCCAGCATCACGTCTAACCATTTTCCCAGAAGGTGGACACCTTGGAAACATCGGAGATGAAAAAGTCCAAAAGGCGATTTTGAAAAGTTTGGATGGATTGAAATAAGGTGAAGACATGAACATAGGCCTACCGAAAGAGGTAAAGGCGCAGCAAAACCGCGTGAGCATGATCCCGGTAGCGTGTTTGTGGAAATTGCAGTTGATCAGGACGAATATGCCGGGCGCATATTCTCGCACCGCAACTTAAGCAATCAACAACGTGACTCATCCATGGAAGCCATTGATTACGGAACACGCATTGGCCGCTGCATGTGGGCGCAGTCGCGAGCTTTTGAGTGGAATCAATGTCCACGCAGGAAAAGTCACATACAAAACCGGTCGCCGAGGCGCATCGGCTGGAATTTCATGACATCACGAGCCTACTGAGCTGATTTCTTCGTAAAATCAGTGCCTTCGCCGCTCAAGTCTTGACCCAAAGCCCATATTCGCATGGTTTGTCTCCGGCATGCGGGTGGTGTTACCAAACCTTTCCCTATCTTCCACAAACACCTTTTCAAATAAGTAACTAAACCGAATATCATTATGAGTATCCAATGGAAGGGCGTGATGCCCGCTACGCTAACCCAGTTTAACGCCGACCTCACTATCGACCATGGCATCATGGCAGATCACGGAAAATGGCTGATTGAAAACGGCTGCACCGCCATCGTGGTTCACGGTTCACTTGGTGAGGGCGCGACGCTTTCGTTCGAAGAAAAAGTTGATCTTCAGAAAACCTACGTCTCTGCAGTTCCTAATACTCCTATCATTCCGGGCATCGCCGCGCTTTCCACGAAAGAAGCGGTCGATCTCGCAAAAGCTGCCAAAGACAACGGTTGCCGTGGTTTGATGGTGCTTCCTCCTTATCTCTACGCTTCCGATTGGCGTGAAATGAAAACTCACATGTCTGCTGTGATCAGCGCGACTGATCTGCCGTGTATCATTTACAACAACCCAGTCGCTTACAAAACCGACTTCACACCGCTCCAAATCAAAGAACTCGCCGAAGAGCATGCGAACGTGGAATCGGTTAAAGAAAGCTCCACCGATGCGCGTCGCATGGCGGGTATCCGTGAAGTTTGCGGAGATCGTTTGGTGCTCGGTGTCGGTGTTGATGACTGCGCTCTCGAAGGTGCGGCGATGGGCGCGAAATTCTGGATCACGGGTGTGGGCGATGCGTTTCCACGTCATAACGTGAAACTATGGGATCTCGCAACTTCTGGTAAAATCGAAGAAGCGATGAAAATTTACACATGGATGCTTCCGCTTCTCCGCATGGATACCGTGGTGAAATTTGTTCAGCTTATTAAACTTCAGCAAAACCTCGCATCCGATGGTAAGTTCGGCAACAACCGCGTTCGCCCACCACGTTTGGAGCTCGTCGGAGCAGAACTCGCTGAGGCGACCGCTGTAATCAAGCACGCGCTTGCGACCGCTCCTAAAGTCTAACATTTATTTCTAATATCTCATGATCACCACGCTCACCGGTACTTCCTTCATTGGTTATTCACGCTCCACTGGCACTCAGCCATGCGGACAAGCAGTAAATCCTGCAACGGGCGAAGCTCTTGCTCCAGTTTACCTCTCCGCCACGCCGGAAGAGGTCGAAAAAGCGATGGCTTTGGCTGCTGCGGCATTTCCGGTTTACTCGAATTTACCCGGAAAAACCCGCGCGGCTTTCCTACGTAAAATCGCTGAGAAAATCGAAGCCGTGGTGGAGGATATCGTGATTCGTGGTCCACAAGAAACCGCCCTTCCTGAACCAAGGATGCGCGGTGAAACGGGTCGCACGGTGGGACAACTTCGTTTGTTCGCCGCGTTGTTAGAAGAAGGTTCATGGGTCGATGCCCGCATCGAACGCGCTCAACCTGATCGCCAACCGATTCCGAAAGTTGACCTACGTTCCATGCTTCGTCCGCTCGGTCCGGTTGCGGTTTTCTGCGCGAGCAATTTCCCACTCGCTTTCTCCGTCGCAGGTGGTGATACCGCATCGGCTCTCGCCGCAGGTTGCCCTGTGGTGGTGATCGCGCATTCCTCGCATCCGGGTTGTGCGGAAATCGTTGCCAACGCCGTGATCGCAGCCGCTCAAGAATCCGGAATGCCAGAAGGGGTTTTCTCTGTTCTCTACGGAGGCGGACGCACGGTGGGTCAGGCAGTGGTCAAACATCCCGTTATTCAAGCGGTTGGTTTCACCGGCTCACGCGCTGCTGGAACCGCACTGATGGACACCGCGGCAAAACGCCCTCAGCCAATTCCCGTCTACGCCGAGATGAGCTCGATCAATCCCATCGTGTTTCTTCCCGGCGCACTCGCCAAAGGCGAAGCCACACTTGCCGAAGCATACTTTGGCTCACTCACTCTCGGTGCAGGTCAGTTCTGCACCAATCCAGGCTTGGTGTTTTTACCAACAGGACAAGGGGACGAATTTCTCGCGAAACTGAAAAGCCTGATCGAGGTCGGTTCACCAGCCACCATGCTCAACGCCGCCATCTGCAAGGCGTTTGCCGATGCGACCGAATCGCTCTCTAACATTTCCGGAGTGAAAGTCCTCGCCCGCAGCTCGGCTGAGAAAAAACACGGTCAATGCGCGCCTGCGGTTTTTGTTGTGGGGATCGAAGACTTCCTGAAAAACGAACAGCTCCAAGCCGAGATGTTCGGACCTGGCTCACTCATCGTTCGTGGTAATACCGCACAAATCGAAGCTGCGATCGCGAAACTCGAAGGCCAACTCACCGCCACCGTCCACGGCACTCCCGAGGAGCTCTCCCAATACGCTGGAATCGTCAACGCCCTCCAACAACGCGCAGGTCGTTTGATCTACAACGGTTTCCCAACCGGCGTCGAAGTCTGCTCCAGCATGGTTCACGGCGGACCTTTCCCATCAACCTCCGATGGCCGCAGCACCTCCGTCGGCACCATGGCGATCTTCCGCTTCTGCCGCGCCATCGCATGGCAAAGCTTCCCAGATGCTTCATTGCCTATTGAATTACAAGACGGCAATCCACTTGGCATCAAGAGGATGGAGAATTAAGGAGAAGGGACATTCATGTCCCTTGTTCTTTCAGTGGCGCTCCAGTTTTTCTATTTGCCGATAGGATTTGTTACCTTCTGTTTAAAAAATCCAAATTCAATGATGAAATACTGACAGGTGTGGGATAAAGACAGGCAAATTAGGTGTAAGGAACCGCGATTTCAATCGCGACCTCGCATGCGAAACAGGAGCGGGGGTGTCATCACCATCCTTTACGAATCAAACGGTGAGACACCGTTCAGCCTCATGCCGTGAGGACACGGCTGCTCCTCATCCCATCTATGTCGCGATTGAAAATCGCGGTTCCTTTATTGGGGGAAAATCCCCGTTTTTTCGCGTATTTTTCACACGCGATTTTTATTGATATCGAATCTCAATAAGACATTAAATTTATTTTGATTATATGAAAGAAAATCGCTTGTGAAATTTTTCACAATCTCCCAGTCTTCGCGCGGCTTACCACCTTACTCATCTAGCTCTCATGGCGAATATTTTTCCACGCTGGTCAAACCTACTACCTTTTCAGATCGCATTTTGCCTTGGTGCTGTTGGCACAGGCGTTGTTCTTGCGTTTGGATATTATGCAACTCCTAAGGCACAAGTTGTGGGTTATCAACCTTCACAACCCATTCCGTTTTCTCACAAGATCCACGTTGAGCAGTTAGGATTGGATTGTCGTTATTGTCATTCGTTCGTGGATGTATCCGGTCACTCTAACGTACCGAGCGGTAACACCTGTTGGAACTGCCATCAGCATGTTCAGAAAGAGAGTCCGAAGCTCGAGCCACTTCATCGTTCGATGAATGTGAATTACGAAAAATACGATGGCAAACCGATCGAGTGGGTGCGCGTTCACAAGGCACCTGACTATGTGTATTTCGATCACTCGGCACACGTCAATCGGGGTATTTCCTGCCAGAGTTGCCACGGCGACGTGAACAAAATGGAAGTGATCTATCAAGCCGAGCCTCACTCGATGGGCTGGTGCTTAGAATGTCACCGCGCTCCAGAGAAACACCTCCGTCCTTTGGAAGAAGTTTTCAATTTCCATTACGGCGATGCTGATGTCGCCAAATACGCCAAACCTGAAGACGGTGTAAAAACCACCCTCGATCTTGGTGAGAAGCTTAAAGAACAATTCTCGGTTAAACCCAAGACCAGTTGCGCAACCTGCCATCACTGATCCACCACTTTCCTAAAAACATTTTTTCAGCAGCCCTGATATGAGCAAACGCATTTTGCAACACCCCGCAGTTCCAGCAGATGAGACCACCATCTCATGGCGCAGCACTGGCCAACTTGAGGACACCCAAGAATTCCGTAACTGGATGGATCGCGAATTTCCACAGGGCGCGGCAGAAATGGAAAACCAAGAAGCGCTTGAGACAAGTCGCCGTTCGTTCCTTAAACTCATGGGTTCTTCGACCGCACTTGCCGGTTTCGGCATGGTCGCTTGCCGCCGCCCAGAAGCTTACATCGTTCCTTATACCAATGCCCCAGAATGGGTGATCCCAGGAAAAGCGACTTACTACGCATCCTCTCTGCCACGCGCAGCAGGTGCGGTGCCATTGGTGGTCACGACTTATGAAGGTCGCCCAACGAAAGTGGGTCCCAACCGTTTGCATCCCGATTACGAAGGGACAGATGCATTTGCTCAAGCATCCGTGCTGGATCTCTACTCAACCTCACGTTCGCGCGATTTCCTCTATGGTGGCAAAAAATCCACGCTTGCAGAATTTCAAGCTGCGATCAGCGCTATAGCAAATGATAAGAGTGCGAAAATCGGTTTCGTGTTCGGAAACGATGACAGTCCGACCCGTCTGAGATTGGCCAAAGAGATTGGCGCGAAGTTCTCAAACGCAAAATTTTACCAATACGAGGCACTCACTGTTAACGACACAGATGTTCTTGGTGAAGGCGTGAAGCTTGTTCCTAACTTCGATAACGCCGATCGTATCCTCTCACTCGATTGCGATTTTGTCGGAACCGATCCACAAGGTTCTAACATTGCGTTCTTCAATCGTCGTAAACCCGAAGGCGCAACCTATAGCAAAAAGCCGGACGCCAGCAAAATGAACCGCCTCTACGCGGTGGAATCAGCCTACAGCCTAACAGGTGGTATGGCGGATCACCGTTTGCGTGTTGCACCAAGTCGCATCGTTGCGATCGCTGCTCAAATCGCTCGCGAAGTCGGTGCTGAAATCAGTGTAGATGCATCGATTACAGATGCAAACGAACTCAAGTGGATTCAGGAACTGGCGAAAGATCTCGTAAAGAGTGGAAGCAAATCAGCTGTTCTTGTTGGCTCACGTCAGTCCAAAGCACTCAAGCACATCGCTCTTGCGATTAACTTGAAGCTTCAAAATATCGGTCATGAAAATGGCTTGATGGCTTATAAATCTGAAAACGTGGGTTATGGCGACATCGCTTCACTCACGAGCGATCTTAACAGCGCTGCCATCGACACGGTCGTTTTCCTCACCCCTTCGAATCCTGTTTATGATGCACCAGCGGATTTAAAATTTTCTGAAGCTATCGCAAAAGCGAAAACCAGCATTCATGCCAGCGATCGCAGTAACGCAACCGCTTATGCTTGCACATGGCACGTTCCAGCTACTCATTATTTAGAGTCCTGGAGCGATTCGAGATCTGTCCGCGGAGTTTACTCCGTGGTACAGCCGATGATCCTTCCGCTCTATCCAAATTGCGTTTCCGAACTTGAGCTTTTGCTCGCTTTCGCAGGCGACGGAAAACTCATCATCGGGGAAGGGGATAAAGGTTCTGCTGCACCTGCCATGGCAGCCGTTAAAAAGACTTTCAATCGTTCAGAAGCCGAATGGAAAGAGGCTCTCAAAAACGGTTATAGTTCGGCAGTTTCGAGTTATGAAGTGCCTAAAGTTTCTCTCGCATCGAATGCTGCTGATGCGATCAAACAAGCTGCTGTATCAACTCCTTCGAAAGATAAACTTGATGTGATCTTCGCTACCGATGCCTCAGTCTATGACGGTCGCTGGATCGACAACGGCTGGCTTCAAGAAGCTCCTGATCCGATTTCCAAACTCACATGGGACAATGCCGTCCTCATCGCACCGAAAACCGCGAAAGAACTCGGCATCTACGATCAGATCATCGCACTTGAACCTTTAAGCTCCATGATTGGAATCAACGGAGTTCTGATGGACAAGTATGCCAAAGTTTCTCCAGATGGCGAAGGTCAAAACCGCAAATCGCCGCTCATCAATGTGACGGTGAACGGCAAGACGCTGAAACTTCCTGTTCTCGTTTCCTTCGGCCAGGCCGAAAATACTCTCATCATTCCTCTCGGTTACGGCCAAGGGTTCAACGATGAAGATGAACTAGGTCGTGGCGATCCGAAAGCTAGCAAGTTTGTCGGCCTCGTTGGTGTAAACCGCGGATTTGATGCTTATCCGCTACGCACTTCCGCAACTTCCTATTTCGCCACCGGCGCAACGATCGCTAAAACCGAAGAGCGTTACTCGGTTGCTCTCACTCAAGAGCACAACGCGATGTACGGTCGCGCTCTAGCTCGTGAGGTTTCGACCAACGACGTCGAACACAAAGGCGACTTCGCGCATCAACTTGCAGGTGTCAAAAAGCAAGGAAACGATTCTCACGCGCCAATTAATATTTCGCTCTATAAGCAAGAAGATCGCAATGGTAAGACATTCCTCAGCGATCCACTTCATCAGTGGGCGATGACCATCGACCTTTCTTCCTGCATGGGATGCAACGCTTGCTTGGTTGCTTGCCAATCGGAAAACAACATCCCGATCGTCGGTAAAGAACAAGTCGCCAAAGGCCGTGAAATGCACTGGATCCGTATGGATCGTTATTTCGCGACACATAAAGACAACGACTTTGATCCTGATAACGTCTCCCTCGTTCCACAACCTGTCGGATGTATGCAATGTGAGTCGGCTCCATGTGAGACCGTCTGCCCAGTTAACGCCACAGTCCATACCGAAGACGGCTTGAACGCGATGGCATACAACCGTTGCATCGGCACTCGCTATTGCGCGAATAACTGCCCTTACAAAGCGCGTCGCTTCAACTTTTTCGACTACAACAAGCGCAACCCGCTCATCAAAAATAACCTCAACAAAGGCCCTGCAGGTGAGCGTCATGATGGCGAAGCAAATCACCTTCAGAAAAATCCGAACGTTACCGTGCGTATGCGCGGCGTGATGGAGAAATGCACTTACTGTGTGCAACGCATCAAGGCTGCTGTGATCCGCCAGAAGCGTGGTCAGAAACAAGAGGTACTCGAGTCCGGAAAACTTTCCACAGAGAATCAAGTTTCTACCGAAGCACTGCGTATCCCAGTCGATTCCGTCAAAACCGCCTGCCAAGATGCTTGCCCTGCTGAGGCTATTACGTTTGGAAACAAACTTGATGGTGTCGCTTCCAAAATGATGCGCGCTAAAGATTCGGAGCGTAACTACGATCTACTCAATTACATCGGAACCCTTCCTCGCACCAGTTACTTGGCTCGCGTGAAGAATCCGAATGATAAAATGCCCGATGCGAAATTCATCGGTCAGTCCACCATCCACATGGTCTAAATTCAGATATAAGATTTTTCTAACACATGGCCTCTACTTCACAAACCGCACCGCATAATGACTCAGGAATCAAACTTCCTGTTCTCAAGCGTGAAAAGTTGATTCTCAATGACCGATCCTACCATTGGATCACTGACCGTATTTGCGGCATCATTGAAAACCGTCAGCCATTGCTTTGGTGGCTGCTGTTTCTTCCTTCATCCCTGATCGCGTTGATCGGTGTGGGTGGTGGTCTCTTCCATCTGGTTTCTACGGGTGTCGGTGTTTGGGGAAATACCAACCGCATCATGTGGGGTTGGCCGATTGTGAACTTCGTTTTCTGGATCGGTATCGGTCACGCCGGAACTCTGATTTCCGCGATTCTTTTCCTAACAAGACAAAACTGGCGGACATCGATTAACCGTGCAGCGGAAGCGATGACGATCTTCGCGGTGATGTGCGCGGGTATTTTCCCAGCCTTCCACGTCGGTCGCGTTTGGTTCGCATGGTTCCTTGCTCCAATTCCTAACGCGAATGCGATTTGGCAAAACTTCAAGTCGCCACTCCTTTGGGACGTGTTCGCGGTTTCGACCTATTTCACTGTGTCCTTGATCTTCTGGTTCCTCGGCATGGTTCCTGACCTCGCAACGATTCGCGATCGCTGCAAGCCAGGCATTCGTAAAATCCTTTACGGTATTTTTGCTCTTGGTTGGAGAGGTGGTAACCGTCAGTGGAGCCACTACGAAATGGCTTACCTTCTTCTCGCTGCGCTCTCCACTCCGCTCGTGCTTTCGGTTCACTCAGTCGTTTCGTTTGACTTCGCGACCTCAGTCGTTCCTGGATGGCACACCACGATCTTTCCTCCTTACTTCGTCGCCGGCGCGATCTTCGGTGGATTCGCAATGGTGCTTACGATCATGATTCCTGCTCGATTCATCTACGGCTTGCAGGATTTGATTACCATGAAACACATCGATAACATGGCGAAGATCATTCTCCTCACTGGAACCATCGTCGGTTACGCCTATTTGATGGAGCTCTTCGTCGCATTCTACTCCGGTGCGATCTACGAAATGGATGCCTTCAAATTTCGTATCGCCGGGCCCTATTGGTGGGCCTACGCAGCGATGATGTCGCTAAACGTGCTTTCTCCGCAGATCTTCTGGTTTAAGTCGATGCGTGAAAACCTCTGGGTGGTTATGGCTGTCGCTATGTGCGTCAACGTGGGTATGTGGTTCGAGCGCTTCGTCATCATCGTCACCACACTGGCTCGTATGTGGCTGCCAGGTGACTGGAAAACCTTCTCACCATCTCCACAAGATCAGATGCTCTTCGTCGGCACGATCGGAATGTTCCTTACTTTATTCCTTCTCTTCCTCCGCTTCCTGCCATGCATCAACATCGCCGAGGTGAAATGGGCCAAGCTTGAGAGCGACCCTCACTTTGAAGACAACGAAGCCCATCCTGACGAAGGCACTGAAGTCATTCCCGCCTACCAACACGAACTTACTACAGGTAAAAACTGAAATTCCTGATAACTGATAACTTCAAACTGATAACTTCTATAACGTGAGCACTACCCGAAAACGAGTTTATGGCTATCTCGCCGAGTTCAAAAGCGCCTCAGCGCTTTACAAGGCTGCGGAAAAAGTACGCGATGCGGGCTTTCGTAAATGGGATTGCTATACCCCATATCCTGTCCACGGCCTCGATGCTGCGATGGGTTTAAAACGTTCCATTCTGCCATGGTTTGTATTCTTCGGTGGCATCACCGGAACCGCAACCGCCTTCACATTGGCTTATGTCACTCAGGTCATTCTCTACCCGACTGTCGTTCAAGCTAAACCAACGAACATCTTCACGATCCCAGCCTTCTTCCCTGTGATGTTCGAGCTCACGATTTTGTTCTCAGGTTTCACTGTGCTGTTCGGATTGCTCGGCTTGATGCAATTGCCGCGCCTCAATCATCCTTTGTTTGCTAGCAAACAATTCCACCGCGCGACTGATGATGGTTTCTTCATCGCTATCGAAGCACGTGACGAAAAATTTAGCCCACAAGCCACTCGCGACCTGCTCGCAGATATTGGCGGCGAGAACATCGAACTCGTTGAAGAAGAACAAGACTAACCTTTTTACCTGCAAACACAATCATCAGCCATGCGCTACTTTTTCTTAGCATACGCCATTGTCGCGGTTCTCGTTGTCGGGATACTGGGCTTCCGTGGTCAGCATTTCTCGAAGCCTCCGATTCAGGTTTTTCCTGACATGGACAACCAAGATAAACTCAAAGCTCAAGCACCGAGCAGTTTCTTTGCCGATCGTCAGGGTGCACGTCAGCCAGTTACTGGCACTCAGCCATTGGGTTTTAACGAATCTGGAAAAAAAGAACTTGGTGGTATTCCTGAATACGAATTCGGTGGCCAAACTGGATATTACTACACGGGTCACGTTGGTGATTACTACGGCACTGGTATGCCAGATGAACTTGGAGTGAATACAACTGAAACTGCCAGCGAGCTCATCAAACGTGGCAAAGAGCGTTTTGCAATCTACTGCGGTGTTTGCCACGGTGAATCAGGAAACGGTGCCGGCATTACCTCGCGCTATGGTGTTCCCGGTATCGCTAATCTCCATGAAGACCGTTTCAAATCCCCGGCTTATCCCGATGGCCGTATGTTCGAAGTTATCAGTGTCGGCAAAGGCATGATGAGTGGCTACAAAGCCAACATTCCTGTCCGCGATCGCTGGGCAATCATTTCCTACGTCCGCACTCTCCAAGCCGCCAAAGAAGCAGCAACCGCAGCCAAATAATTTTCCCGATGTCCCACCACGTAACATCCTCTGACATAGCCATCCAAGGTGACCATCTCGACAACTCGAAGGTCTCCACGATCAAAACCATTTTACTCATCATCGCCGGAGTCGGCACCGTGATCAGCCTGCTTGGGTTGTTCGGTGTGTTCGGTGTGTGGTTCCAAGGCACGTTCGCCTACTCATGGGTATTTGCTTACTACTTTTTCCTAACACTCTCCATCGGTGGCGTGTTCTGGACACTCCTCCATAACGTTTCCAACTCAGGGTGGGGGACTTCCGTTCGCCGCACCTTCGAAAACCTTGGCTCCACTTTCCCTTGGGTTTTCCTCTTCGGTATCCCTCTGCTTTTCCCTCAGGTGAATCAGTATCTCTTCGAGTGGATGAACATCCATCGCGATGCCGGACATCATTCCGTAATTGATCATCTTCATCACGAAGATCACCTGCTTTACAACAAGCATTGGTTCATGAACATCCCTTTCTGGTTTGGACGTTTTGCTTTCTATGGCATCGGTCTCACACTCGTCATTTGGTTCCTTCGTAAGCTTTCCACCAATCAAGACACCGATCCGATTCCTGGCGTTGAAAATCTGTTCCGTGCTCGTTTCCATTCAACCTACACCCTGATCGTTTTTGCACTGACGATCACCTTTACTGGTTTCGATTTCCTCATGGGTCTGGATTACAAATGGTTCTCCACGATGTGGGGTGTCTATCTCTTCGCAGGTTCCGCGCTCAACTCCATGGCTGTGATTGTTTTGGTTTGCACATGGTTGAAAAGCAAAGGTCACCTCCAACACGTCACAGGTTCTGAGCACTTCCACATCATGGGCAAACTCATGTTTGCTTTCACTACCTTCTGGGCATACATCGCGTTCTCCCAATATTTCCTGATCTGGTATGCCAACATCACCGAGGAAACTTCCTACTTCTTGATCCGTAACACAGGCAACTGGAACATCGGAATGATCTGCCTCGTGTTCTTGCACTTCGTGGTTCCATTCATCGTGTTGCTTCAAGCATGGCTAAAAAAGAATCCAAAATACCTCTCCATTGTTGCGATCTACACCCTCTGCATGCACGCGCTAGATCATTATCTGATCACTATACCTGAGCGCGGTGTTTCACTCGGTAGAATCAATCATGAAGTCTTCGGTGATATTGCACCTGCCATTCCCGGTGCGTTCTGGGGCGACATCCTTGCCTTCGTCACCATCGGTGCCGCCTTCCTTTTCGTTCTTCTTCGTGCGCTTGGTCAACACTCGCTATACCCGAACCGTGACCCACGCATCCTCGAATCCGCCAACCTTTCTAACTGATATCTTTATCTAACCGCATGGACCCCACTCGCGATAACTTACAAATCCGATTCAAAGCTTTCATTGATGGCCTCGGAATCTTCACGATTTTTGCTGTCATCTTGCTCATCATCCTTGGTGGTGCATCAATTTTCGGCTGGTTCCCGAAAGGCGAGGAGCCTGAGGATGCTGCAGGTAAAATTCGTTCGGGTATCAAGTCTGAGGTTTCTGCTGAACAAGCAAAGTTTTTAACTGAAGATGCTGTCGATGCTGTGACGCCTAACGTCGCACAATTGTTATCCAAATCCAATCCCATCGCTGTCGAAGTTCCTGCACAATTGGTTCCTGGTTCCGAAACCGAGAAAAAACTCGCTGCTGAAGTCCCCATCGATCCTGCTCAAATGGAAATCGGTAAAGCCCAGTATTTGATTTGTGGTGCTTGCCATGGTCAGAATGGTGAAGGTGGTCCTGCGGGTCCTCCGCTTGCAGGTTCCGAGTGGGTGACGGGTCCTATTTCCAATCTGATTAAAATCCAACTTCGGGGTCTAACAGGTCCTATAGAGGTAAAGGGTAAAGTTTATGATCAATTTCCAGCAGGCATGTTGCCAATGGCTTATCAAACCGATGAGCAGATCGCTGGCGCGCTTACCTACGTTCGTAATAGTTTTGGAAACAAAGCTTCTGCGGTGAAACCTGAAGAGGTTAAAGCATTACGTGACGAGGTAGGCAAACCGCAACTCACCGTTCAAGATCTCATCAAACCCTAAGCTTTTCGCTAACCGATTTATCCAGTCCAGATGTCCACAGAAACAGCAAATACCAACCTGCAAGATGCTCAGTTGAGAGCCGGAATCGACCGCTCGCTTCGTCATCCTGTGATGTTTTTCCTGACCAGCGGTGCTGCATGGCTCGCTATCTCGATGATCCTCGGAATCATTTCCTCTGCCAAAATGCATGCCCCAGGCTTTATGGATGGTTGCTCATGGCTCACATACGGTCGCACTCAAGCGGCACATCTCAACACCTTGATTTATGGTTGGGGATTCCAAGCCGCTTTTGGTGTGATCATTTGGATCATGTCCCGCCTTTCCCGCCAAGAGTGCAAGGCTGCGGGTATCATTCTTACCGCCGGTCACGTTTGGAACCTCGGCGTTAGCTTAGGTGTTCTGGGCATCCTTGCCGGATACGGCACGGGCATGCCATGGATGGAGTTTCCTTCCTTTGCATGGCCAGTCCTGCTCATCAGCTATTTGGCGATCATGATTTGGTCGATGGTGCAATTCAAAGTCCGTCCAGAAGGACACGTCTACATCTCCCAATGGTATTTGTTAGCTGCGATGATATGGTTTCCATGGGTTTATTTAACTGCCAATCTTCTTCTGCACGTTTTCCCAGGTCATCCAATCATGGCAAACGGCATCAACGCTTGGTTTAAATCCAGTTTGGTCTTCTTGTTCTTTACTCCGGTCGCTCTCTCAGCCGCGTTTTATCTCACACCAAAAGTGACGGGACGCCCGATCTACAGCTATTCGCTTGCGCGTCTTGGGTTCTGGTCGCTCGCGATTATCATGCCATGGGCAGGTATGCAAAAACTAGCGGGTGCGCCTGTCCCGTTTTTTATTCCTTACCTCGGTGCCGCCGCAACCATCTTGTTCTTCATTCCTGCATTTACGGCGGTTTTCAATATTCTCCGGACCGCCTCGGCTGATATGGAGATCGTCAACCACAGCCCATCATTGCGTTTCACGATGGTGGGGGTGTTTGGTTTATTGGTCATGGCTGTTGCCGCTGTTTTCTTAAACCTTCCTGGCTCCACCCTCAAACTGACGCAGTTTTCACTCTCGGGTTATGGTTTTGAAATTCTTGCCATCTATGCCTTCTTTAGCTTTGTGATGTTTGGTGCGATCTATTTCATCGTGCCTCGCATCACACGTCGCGAGTGGATTTCCCGTCGTCTTATCAAAATGCATTTCTATCTTTCTATCTACGGCATCATCACGGTGGCTATCGTTGCGATCTTTGGTGGATGGATGCAGGGACTGGGTCAGGAACAATTTGATCAGCCTTGGGAATCCGCTGCTCTCAGAGCTTATCCCTATGTTTGGGCAACAACCATTTCATGGTGCTTTATCTTGATGTCCAACTTGTTCTTTTTCCTTCACTTAACATTCATGTGGCTGGGACTGGGTCGTCGCAGCAACCATCCAACCTTATTGATTTCTGCCCACGGACACAGTCCACACGGCGATGAAGGCGATATCGATAACGCTGGCTCTATTTCCGCACACTAAATTTTCATTCCTTACATCAATCCTCACATGAGCTTCCGCACTTTCTTCCTCAGCCTCTCCGCCAGTTTCGGAGTTGCATGGTTGGCAATTGTCATCGTTCCTTACTTCGAAATGCGTTCTATCGAACCTGTTGCGATGGGTGAGGAGGCGACAGGCACCAACGCAATTTACATCCCGAAACGTGCCGGCAGGGTTGCCGACGGTTCACAAGTTTACGCAGCTAATGGTTGCTATCTCTGCCACACCCAGCTTATCCGTCCCGACTACGCGGGTAACGATGTGTTTCGCTCGGACTTCGCTGGTCTCGTTAACAAAGAAGAGGGGATAGATACACGTCGTGAATCGAATGTATTCGATTTCGCAGGTGAGAAATTCGCCCACATCGGTATCAACCGCATGGGACCTGATCTTTCTAACTTAGCGGTGCGTGTCGAGGCAACCTACGCCAAGGGAATTTCTGCTGAACAATGGCTGTATCGCCATCTTTATAATCCACGTTTGGAACCTGCACGCAGCCACTCCAATTGCCCTTCGTTCCGCTTCCTTTTCGTTGAAAAGAAAGTCACAGGTAATCCATCGGATGAAGCTCTTCCTTTCAAGGGTGATAAAGGCGAGGAAATTGTCCCGAATTCAGAGGGCCGTGCCCTAGTTTCTTATCTCTTGTCGTTGAAAAAAGATAATCCTGTGCCACCAGTTTTTGATTTCAAATCAACCGAAGAGTCTTCCACCAGCGCCGCAACTCCAGCTCCATGATGCCCGCATCATCGTATTGATCTAACTTAATTTTCTACCATGTCATCGAACAGTCCGCAATCGAATCAGAAACCTGACCTCGACGAAACGATTAACGTCACGCAAGCCCACGGCCGCGTCGCTTCAGAAACTGCAGCTACCGCACGTGAACATCGTATCGCCGATAACGGTCATGAGCCCATTTCGCTGTGGGTTATCATCTCCTGCGGTTTAGTCCTGCTGATTGCCGGTGCTGTGTTAGGAAATGCTGGGCCTTGGTTTGATTATGATGCTTTGGTTAAACCGAAATACGTCCGCGGAACTCCACCAGGAGCTCCGCCAGAAGGTCCTGCGTCAAAAGAAGCTCTCCCTGCTTATATTGCAAAAGGCCAAAAGATTTACTCGGCAAACTGTAACGGCTGCCACGGTGCCGATGGTCGCGGTGGTCCAACATTCCCATCGCTTGCCGGCTCAGGATGGGTGACTGGAAATACTCAGAAATTTTCCATGGTCGTTCTTAATGGTCTGAAAGGACCGACCAGTACAGGTAAGGATTACGGCGTGATGGCTGCGATTGGAGCCGGCTTGAAGGCTGAGGAACTTGCAGCCCTTATGACATTTGCTCGTAATAGCTTTGGTAATTCAACGGGTGACATCGTAACGATCGAAATGGCTCAAGCTGCTATCGATGCCTCCAAAGCACGTGAGACTCCTGGCACTTCTGTTACTGCTGAAGAACTCACCGCTAAGCACAATATCATGCTTCCTGGTGCTGTTCTCGATCCGAAGACTCCGGTGGATCCTTCAAAACTGACTCCTGTTAAATAATTTTCCAATATCGGTTTAACCTAATTCGACTTCCTAACACTTACCCACACGCCTGAACTAACTTATGAGCGCCCACGCTGCATCTTCTAACAGTCACGATCATTCTCATGATCATGACGATCATCATCACAATCCGGGATTTTTGAAAAAATACTTTTTCTCAACGGATCACAAAACCATCGGTCTTCAGTATGGTATCACCGCGTTGTTGTTTCTTGCCTTCGGCTTCTACTTAATGATGGTGATGCGGTGGAGTATCGCTTATCCACATCAGCCACTCCCAGATTGGATGGGCTGCTTCCTTACGGATAATTGGAAGGCTCGCTGGTTGGTTGACGGAAAAGTCTCAGGGGAAACTTACAACATGTTTGGTGCGATGCACGGTACGATCATGGTCTTCCTTGGAATCGTGCCGCTTGGTTTCGGTGCGTTTGGTAACTACGTGACACCGCTTCAAATCGGTGCCGTCGATATGGCGTTTCCTAAACTCAATATGATGAGCTACTGGATTTACCTAGCTGGTGGATTATTGATGTGTGCCTCTTTCTTTATGGAGTCAGGCGCAGCTAAATCGGGTTGGACGAACTACTCGCCGCTCGCAGGTTTTGCTGACGGACAAATCGTCAACCAATGGTTGGCAGGGCAGACCCAGTGGTTGATCGGCTTAGTTCTTTTGATTACCTCCTCGCTGTTAGGTGCGGTCAACTTTATTACTACGATCATTAACTTCCGCGCTCGTGGTATGACATGGATGCGTCTGCCATTCTTTGTATGGGCGATGTTGGTGACAGGTTTCCTTCTTCTTCTCGCTTTCCCTCCGCTTGAAGCCGCGGGCATCATGCAGTTGATGGACCGAGTCGCACATTCATCCTTCTTCATGCCTACCGGTTTGTTCACCAAGAGCGAAGGCCTTGCTGATCTTTCCGGTGGTGGTTCACCGCTTCTTTTCCAGCACCTTTTCTGGTTCCTTGGTCACCCGGAAGTTTACGTTCTTTTGCTACCAGCAATCGCTTGTGTTGCAGAAATTATTCCCGTCAATACCCGTAAGCCTCTTTGGGGTTACAAGTCCATGGTTTACTCCGTGCTTATCCTCGGCTTCCTCTCCTTTATCGTTTGGGCTCACCACATGTATATGACCGGAATGGGTGATGCAGTTTCTACATTCTTCCAAACCACAACCGTTTTGATTTCTGTTCCGTCGGTCGTTATTATCACCGCACTCTTGATCTCACTCTGGGGCGGTTCGATCCGTTTCACTCCACCCATGATGTGGGCATGTGCGTTCATTCCAATGTTCGGTATCGGTGGTCTAACCGGATTACCGCTCGCCTTCAATTTGGTGGGTCTCCATCTCCATGATACCTACTACGTGATTGGTCACTTCCATTACGTTGTGGCTCCCGGTATTCTCTTCGGCTTGTTTGCCGGTGTGCATCATTGGTATCCAAAAATCACGGGGCGCTACACCAGTCGCTTTTTAAATCACCTGCATTTCTGGCCAAGCTTGATCTGCATGAACGTATTGTTCTTCCCAATGCTGGTGCAGGGGATGGCTGGCTTCCATCGCCGTTGGTATAATGGTGGCGATGCTTACCTCGCAAAAGCTGCCGACAGCGCGAACGTTTTCGGAGTCATTGTTCGTGATTATATCGATCTCAATATAGTCATGTCCTACGGTGCATGGATTTTGGCAGTCGCACAGATTCCCTTCATCATTAACGTGCTGTTTGCATGGAAAAAGGGACGTAAAGTTGAAAATGACAATCCATGGGATGCGACCACGCTTGAGTGGGCAACTCCAACACCTCCGGGTCACGGTAACTTCACCTTCGACGTCGCTGTCTATCGCGGACCTTACGAATACTCTCGTCCTGATTGCGATGAAGATTATTTTCCACAATGGCAAGCTCCCAATAAGACCGGGGAAGAATCTAACGAAAAAGAAACTCACTAACCTTCAGTCTTCCCGAGAACTGAAAACTGAACTCAAGCAAACTTCAAGAAATGGAAATCCCATACATCGTCAATGCCCGCAAAGATACGGGCCTGTTTAACGCCAAGATTGCCATATGGCTGTTCCTCGCTTCCGAGGTCATGCTTTTCGGCGGCTTCTTCTCAGCCTATGTTTTCATGCGTCTCGGCGCTGACTATCCATGGCCAGAGCGAACACTTCCTGTGCTTCCAGGTTTGATCAACACCTTCGTACTCATCGGTTCCTCCGTCACAGTGGTGTTTGCTTGGGCGGCTCTTAAGCTTCGTAACTGGAGACAATTCCAAATCTACATGTGGATCACTGTGATCTGTGCATTGATTTTCATGGTGCTCAAAGGAGTCGAATATAATGTTAAGTTCCACCACCAAGCGGTCCGCTTGAAAGACTACACGGTTCTCGAAGGTCACCTTGCCTATATTGATGGAACAAAGATCGAGAAAAACCGTATCAAACTTGAGCTCAATCCAGGTTCAACTATCACTTACAATAACCTACGTGTTCACGATGCATGGGTTGAAGAAATTTTAGCGGAAGCCAAAGCCGCTGGTGCGACGCTCAAGCTCGCTGCTGAGGTCAAAGGTGCAGAAGGTTTCTCCGATGCAGATACCATCTATTTTGCAAAAGACGCTGATCTCACCGTTGAGCTTCTAGATAAATTCGAGAAAGCGCATATCAAGGCCCGTAATCACAATCAGAAAATACGCACACAAGCGCTTCGTGATGCTTGGAAAGTAGCTGAGAAACAAAACCCAAATAAATCCAATTGGGAATACTCCGATAAGGTGAGCATCGATCAAGAAGCAATCAAATCGAAGCTTCTCACTGATATTCCTGCTGCAACATTTGTTGCCGACAAATCTTTCCAGATCAGTTTCAAGCCACGTGATGTCAAAGAGGGACCTGAGCAATCCAAACTTCGCGATGACACAGTGATCAACGCCAAGCTGCTTCCTAGCCCGATGGACTTTCACTATCTTGATGCCATCGATTTCCAATACTTGGTCATGAAGGCAGAGAAAAAAGGTATCAAACCTGAAGTCGCGATTGAGAATTCATGGTTATTGAAAAATGATCCGTTTGCCCGTGAGGCATGGGCTTGGCATCAAGCTAATGTAGATGAATTAAAAAAGCGCCTAATTAAAGATTACGGTCTTGATGAAAAAGGTAATCCGAACCGTGAACCGACCCACAAGGAGTTATATCGTATCGGCTGGAAGGAATTTGCCAAATATGGTGAAGAAACTCATAAGATTAAACTCTCTGTTACAGATAAACTCAAAGAGGAATTCATGGGCCCAAACTACAAAGCTCGGAATCCTGACGAGAAGGAATCCAATTCTCACGATTCACACGAGGAAGTAGCGCATGGAGATAGCCATGATCGCGTGACCTTTCCTCACTTGTCTGTTCCGCGTGAACAAATCGGCTTCGCCTCGAAATTCACTCCATCCTGGAACACATATTACGCGATCTATTTCACCATCACCGGACTTCACGGTCTACACGTGGTAGGCGGCGCAATCGTACTCGCTTACTACCTGTTTTTTGGACGCAGAATGTATGAAGAAAATCCCGAGTGGCTCTGCAACCGAGTCGAAGTCGGCGGCCTGTTCTGGCATTTCGTTGACCTTATCTGGATCTTCGTTTTCCCTATCCTTTATTTGATGTAATCCGTCATTTACCCGAACCTACCAGCATTCACCTCAAACAAGATTTTAAGAAATGGCTAATTCAGTTGAAGAAATTCAGAAGTCCAAGAAAACCTATTTGCTCGTATTCGGCGCATTGCTTATCGGCACAATCGTGACCGTGTTGGTTGCTACGGTCGAAGCTCTAGATATTGGTGAGCACGGATTCGATAAATGGGATGCCATCCTCGGTATGCTGATTGCTACAACGAAAGCCACATTGGTCGGTTTGATTTTCATGCACTTAAATCATGAAAAGAAAGCCATTTATTGGATTTTCATCAGTGCTCTTGTGCTATGTGCATCGATGTTTGCAATCTTGTTTCTCGCAAAATACAGCCCGATTTTTGACAGCTACTTTTACCTCTGATTTTTTATGTCCCTACGCGGTTTCCATATAGTCTTCATCACCATTTGCACGCTGCTCTCGGCGTTTCTGATACTGTGGGCTTTTGTATTCGCGCCTGAACCTTCGACATTCGCGACGATTGTAGGTGTCACGGGTATCGTTGGAATTCTTCTGATGCCGCTCTACGGAATTTATTTCTACCGTAAAGCATCGAAACTCAACCTCTGAACCTATCATGAACTTTTTACATCTTGCTTGTTCCACTTGCCGCGTCTCGATGATCGAAGGTGGTGGCGATGCAGCTGGCTACTCCATCTTCGCCTTGTTAGTGGTAATTCTATCCGTTCTAGGTGGTGTTGGTTTTTACATGATTCGTATCATCTCCCGTGGTGACAAAGATCTCGATCCCGAACTTCGTGACGATTACGTACGCGACTAAACCGAAAATTTTCAACCTTATCCATCTCACTTTTCACATATCATGAGCCCATCCGAATTATTAGGCCTCCCAAAAAACTATTCCGCACACGGCGGACAAGTCGATCATTTGATGGACGTTGTCCATTGGTTCATGATCGCTCTGTTCGTGGGTTGGACAATCTTCTTCTTTGTTTGCCTTTTCAAATTCTGGCACAAAAACAATCCGAAGGCTTCTTATCATGGTGTGCGCAGCCACCTTTCCAGTCATATCGAAGTCGCGGTAATCATCATTGAAGCAGTCTTGCTTCTCGGCTTTGCATTTCCTCTATGGGCAAACCGCGTGGATGAGTGGGATAAAGTCAAAGAGATGAATCCGGTTCGTGTTCGAGTCGTTGGGTGGCAGTTCGGTTGGTCTTACCATTATCCAGGACTCGACGGAAAATTTGGTCGCACTGATACGGATTTGATCAGTGACACGAATTCTCTGGGTATCGACTACACCGATCCGAATGCACATGATGATTTCACGGATTCAACTCTCAAACTCCAAGTCAATCGTCCGGCTGTTCTGAATATTGGCACCAAAGATGTGATTCACAACTACTCCATCGTTCCGATGCGGATTCAACAAGATGCTATCCCAGGTAAGGAAATTGCCATGTGGTTCACGCCTATTGAGGTCATAGAAACTTCTATCGTCTGTGGTCAGCTCTGCGGAGACGGTCACGCCAATATGAGCGGAAGCATGGAAGTGGTTTCAGAAGCCGATTACGCAGATTATGCGAAAAGCAAATCAGAGGCGGCTCTGAAGGCTAATACGCCTGCTCAGTAAGGATAAGATTTCTTCAGGATAAAAATCAGTTTCCTAACAGATCTAGATCCCAACGGGATCATATAACTTAGTCCTTCGTTGACGAGTGTAACGAAGACCGCCGTGGGAATTGCGAAAGGAAAACAATCGACCCCGAAGCGGGTCGAAAAGGAACCGATATCGGGTGATGTTTCGTAAGCGAAGGAAACGCTGCCCTCTTGACGTGATTCAGGCGGCGGCGGATTTTTCGCGGCGGGCGGCGGCCTTGCGGGCCGGGGTGAGGCTGGCGATGATTTCCGGATCGGTCTCGCCGGGGAGGCGGGTGAGGAGTTCG
>JAJTHK010000028.1 GCA_021298895.1 Luteolibacter sp. | reverse complement strand
TCAAGTTAATTTCTACAAACTTTTAAGAAAAGTTTAGAATTATTTTCAAGCCCATTTTGGGCCTACGGCGGGTCTAGTAATTTTTGCGAATTATGATCACTCCTCCCGCAACTCGGGACGCTTGATTTCCGGATTCAATTTTTCTAACAGATTCCAGAATTCTTCATTACTAGGATGACCGTTGTAAATAATCTTCCCAGCCGCATCTATGAGAACGACAGCGGGAACGGTTTGAACTTTCAACTGATTGCTGAGTGGAGACTTCTCTGTGTCCAACATCCAATGCCCTGCAATGTTTTTCCCTGTAGCTACAAGCATTGCTTTAGCTTCGGCATTAACCTTTGCAGAGGCTTCAGGCAGTATCGATGCAACGCCAATTCCATTTTTAGTTAATAAATCCGCTGTGGCAAAAAAGTCCGCGAGTGTCGCTTCGCATTCAGGACTCCAAGGAGACCAGAAGTGCAATAAGGTTCCTTTTTTATCAGCCATGACTTTTCCAAGTGTGGTGGATTCGGCATCGAGGGTATTGAGATATTTTTTCTCTTTTTCGAGCTTCACATCCTGCATCGCGTCCATCAAACGGAGCCGCTCGATGTGGGGTGCGAAGGCCGCACCTTGCCGCGGACTCAGCCAAAATGCCTCGGTAATGTGCTTTTTAAATTCCTGCTTCTCGCCCTTTTGGAGGGCTGAAATTGCACGAACATATTCCAATATCGCCAACCAATCGTCCTCACTGCCGAATACTTCAGACTCTGAAAGTTTAAATTTCTCTGCCTGTTTCAAGAGCTGCGGAAGCATCTTTGCAATATCCGCATCCTCGGCACGATCGATATGAAACAAGAATTTGGATTCGAGAATTGCTTGTTCCGGTATACCTAGCTCTCTGGCACCTTTAATTGCTGCCTCCAGAGCCTCTAGTGATTTTCGTTCTGAAAATAACTGCTCCATCAGTTCTTCTTTGGGAGTCAACTTGACCTCATCTTTTTCTTCGAGCTGAGCAAGAAGAATGGATGAACAGGCAAGAAGCGCACCAAGGATGAGACTGCAACGCATCACTTATTTGGCAGGGATAGTCAGCTTAGCTCCCATAACGACCGTATCGCGAGTGAGATTATTGGCTGCTTTAAGTGATGCGATAGACACACCGTATTGTTTACTTAAGCCCCATAGAGTATCTCCGCGACCGACTGTGTGAACTTTTGGTCTTGCGGGTGTGACTACTGCGGGTTGGCTGACTTCTGGGGTTGCTGCAACCGCGTCTTCATAGACAGCCGGTGCATCGTAGGCTGGGTTCACATCGCTAGGCATAACTCGACCACCTGTCTCGTCTGCATAGTCAGGAGCAGCATAAGGATTTGCGACATCATATCCATCTCCACCTCCTTTTTGGGCACATGACACGGCGAGCGCTGCAATAACTGTAAGTGGAAGATAGTGAGTGATTTTCATAAATGAGTGAGTTGTGGTAAAAATATGAATGCGGTTTAACAAAAGAAAGAACGATTACCAGAGCACATTTCATTCAATAAAATCGGATTTCCAACGAAAAAATCGATCCGCTGCTCTCTCCGTGTGTGAGGCGAGCTCAGCGAGCGATTCTCCCCTGAGCTTTGCAATAAACTCTGCGATGGTTGAAGTGTAGGCAGGTTCATTCTGTTTTCCGCGCATCGGCTCTGGCGCAAGATAAGGAGAATCGGTTTCCAACATGAAACTTCCTGCAGGGCAACGGGACACGGTGTCTTTAACAAGATGAGAATTTTTAAAGGTCGTGACCCCTCCAAATGAAACCAAGCCGCCTTCTGTGAGGACTTGCTCCGCCAGATCCCAGGAGGAAATAAAACAATGGAATACCGCCCGCACCCGATCCGAATATTTTCGGTATATATATAGCGAGTCATCAAATGACTGAGAACCTTCGCGATCTCTGGTGTGGATCACCACATTAAGACCTGATCTTGCAGCCAATTCAAAATGCTGAGCTAGGAGATCCCGCTGCTTGGCTCTGAAATCCAGTTCGCTCCAGCCATCTGGTGCTGGGTGGTAATAATCCAATCCCGTTTCACCGATGGCGCACACTCGAGGATCGCTGACAAACGCGGAGAGTTTCTCCATCACATCGTCTGCAGCGTGATGCACATCACAGGGATGTATTCCAATGGCTGCGGAAATACCGGCGTTTTTCGCGATCTCTAGATTCTGAGGAATATCTCCTAGGGAAGTTGCCAATGTAACCATGCGATGCACCCCTGCGGATTTCGCTCGGGAGATGATCGAGGAGATATCTTGATCTGCAAACCTGTGCGAGGCGAGATGGCAGTGAGAATCGGTAATCATAAGCCCTGACGACAAGCTTCGAGTAATTGCTGCACTTTGGTGAAATCTTTTACCCCAGGTGATAGTTCAGCCCCAGATGCAACATCAATAGCGGCTGGCCGTACCTGACGGATCGCCTCTGCTACATTTGATGGGGTAATCCCACCTGCAAGAATCATCCGAGCATTTGGATACCGACTTCTGAAATCCAGAGCTAAACTCCAATCAAAGGTCTCCCCTGTTCCGCCAAATACGACAGGCGCATGCGCATCGAGTAAGATCGCATCTGCATCATACTGCCCCGCTGTTTCTATATCAGCTTTCGATTTAACTCCTAGAGCCTTGATAACTTTAATTCCAGCTTTTGAAAATATCGCTACGGTCTCTGGAGTTTCATCTCCGTGCAATTGAACCACATCGATCATCCCTTCGGAAATCAATCTCATCGATAACTCCAAAGCTTGATTCACGAACACACCCACCCGCAAAATCTCACCCTCGAGCTCTTTCAACCAAACCGCATCTTTCGGATCCAAATACCGCTTAGAATTCGGCCAAAAATTGAAACCAACGGCATCGACCCCGAGTCCAATCAAGCCACGAGCATCCGCCTCTGTCCGGACGCCACAGATTTTGAGTGAAGTTTGGTTTATTGAGAGAAAATCCATAAATTGCTGCGCAAGAGGTTGTTCACAGCGCTTAAGCTTTTGCAAGAGGTCACATCTGTAGAATGAATTAATTTATTAAAGAATGGCAAGCCAGCCTCGACACACGGCTTTTCCTCAATTTCGATCATTCATCCTAGTTTCCAACATGCGCGCTCAATTACCATCTTCAGCACTCTTTACGAAAAACCGTAGTAAACTCGCGGAACTCCTTCCCAAAAACGCAGTCGCTGTCATTCATTCGAACGATATCTATTCCAGCAACGCCGACGCCACTCTACCGTTCAAACAAAACAGCGATCTCTTTTACCTGACTGGCATCGCACAAGAAGAAACCATTCTCCTCCTCTTCCCTGACTCCAAGAATGAAAAGAACCGCGAGATTCTGTTTATTCGCGAATCCAATGAAACCCTCGCGATTTGGGAAGGCGCTAAGTTAACCAAACAACAAGCTCTCGAAAAATGCGGCGTTCAACACGTCCAGTTCACTCATAAGTTTGATGATGTTTTCAACCAACTCGCCTTGCAGGCGGATTCCATTTTTCTCTCCACCAATGAGCATCCGCGTTGCTCCGCATTTACCGAAACAAAGAACAGCCGCTTCATCGCCGACTGCCAACGCAAGTTTCCTCTGCACCAATATGGCAGACTCTCACCTCTTCTCCAAAAACTACGGATGTTGAAATCCGAAGAGGAAATTGCACTCACACGAAAAGCCTGTGAAATTACCGAAGCAGGTTTTCGCCGCGTGTTGGAATTCGTTAAACCAGGCGTGAGCGAATGGGAGGTAGAAGCCGAGTTTATTCACGAGTTTGTTAAATCCGGCTCTCGTGGTTTTGCCTATACACCCATCATCGCCGGCGGCGGCAATGCCTGCATTCTTCATTACGTCGATAACAACCAAGTGCTCAAGGATGGAGAAATGCTTTTACTCGATGTCGCTTGCGAATACGCCGGCTGGAACGCAGACATGACTCGCACGATACCCGTTAACGGAAAATTCACTCCGCGCCAACGCCAAGTTTATGACGCCGTATTGCGTATTATGAGATTTTCAAACCGCATTCTTCGTCCAGGTATTCTATTACCCGACTACCAGAAACTAGTGATCGGAGAAATCGAGAGAGAGCTGATCGCTCTCGGACTTTTCACTGCTGAACAAGCCGCCGCACAAGATGAGAGCAAACCACTCGTCGCAAACTATTTCATGCACGGCGTATCTCACCACCTCGGTCTTGATGTCCATGACGTATCGCCACCTTTCCAAGCTGTCACTCCGGGCATGTTGTTCACCATCGAACCCGGCATCTATATCCGTGAGGAAAACCTCGGCATCCGTCTCGAAAATGATTTTCTAATCTGTGAAAACGAAAACATCGATCTCATGACTTCCATTCCTATCGAAGCGGACGATATCGAGCGCTTGATGAAATCGTAAAATTCCAATTTTTCATGTCTGCATCTGACCCCCAACGGCAAGTGATGAACTTGTCTCTTGTCATCGCGATCTTTTTGCTCGCGTTGAAAGTCTTTGCCGCAGCCAGTACTTATTCATCGGCGATCTATTCGGACGCCGCGGAATCCGTGGTTCATGTTTTCGCAGTCGCCTTCGCCTCATGGGCGTTGCGCCTGGCGAAAAAGCCAGCCGATCAAACCCACCACTTCGGCCATGATAAAATTTCGTTCATTTCCGCCGGATTTGAAGGAGCGATGATTTCCGCGGCCGCCATTCTCATTCTTTACGAGGCTATCAGACAATTCATCTACGGTGTGGAAATTAGGAACATCGCCCTGGGTTGCTGGATTACTGGAGTTGCGGCGATGATTAATCTCGTCCTAGGACTTACGCTACTCAACGTAGGCAAGCGGACTGGCTCCCTTTTAATTCGCGCAAATGGAATCCATGTCCTCACCGATGTGTGGTCCAGCCTTGCTGCGCTCGTCGCGCTGATGCTCATCATATTTACCGATTGGCCTTTATGGGATCCGATCTTCGCCAGCATCGCAGCTCTCAATATTTTACGTGTCGGCCTCAAACTCATTAAACAAAGCTTTGGAGGCCTGCTGGATGAAGCTGATCCAGTCATCGAAAAACTTACTCGAAATTTATTAGATCAAGCGGTTTCGGAAAAGGATCTCGCCTATCATAATTTCAGGCATCGCCACTCAGGGCATTTTCATTGGGTTGAGTTCCATCTAGTTTTCCCGAATGAAATGAAACTCTCAGAAGCTCACGATCACGCAACCGAGATTGAAGCAAAAATATCCAATCTGTTAGGACCTGAAGGACGTGTGATATCTCACTTGGAACCTCGCTCAGCAGAACGGCTCGTTGAGCCCTGGGAGTGCCCTTAGAACATACTCGCTAATTCAAGCGGTCATCATATTTAACGCCCAGATGACCATCAAGATCGTGGCCACCAACAATAGAATGGTCATACCAATACTGTGACGCTGCGTGCGTTTGACGTTTTCAATCTGACCACGGCTCAAGCTCTGCTCAAAACGATTGAACTTCTGGCGTTCTCTGATTTCAGCCATCGGCGGTATGGTGGAGTCATTCTCTAACTTCTGCTTTGCCAACAATGCCGGAAGCTTTTGATACTCCTTATGTGCCTCAGCAAGCTTGCGCTCTTTTTCACGCAAAGCTTTGAGCTCATAGTCTTCATCAAACAGACTAGCTTGTCTCAATTTCGCCATCATTCTATTTAAGGAAGTATACCACTAGACCCGCCGCACCAAGAATGATGATTGGCAAGTTAAAGGCAAAACCGTTAACCAGTTGCCCAAGAAACTCTGATTCTGTCTTTTGGGTTTTTGTTTTCTGGCGGACACTTTTTGATGCTCTGCCAAAAATTCCACCGGCACGAGTACCCTCGAAATACTCAGCTGCTTGATCATATTCGTCAGCAGCCATATCCGTCACTGCTGAGGCCTTTTCCAATCTTTCATGAAGATTATCACGGGTCCATTTTTCAGGATCATGTTTTTGAATCTTGTCCAAATGATCCGAAAAACAAACTCGGCACTGCTCAAGTTGTTCCATTTCACCCTTCATCTCATGAAGCTCACGATCGATAAGCGTGATCGCCGCAGAGAGTTTTTCGGTCAACTCAACCTGCTGAGATAGAAACGCACGTTTGCGGCTGGTAAGTTCTTCAAGCTCACGTTTTTTCCGCTCAAGCTCCTCACGCTCTTGCTGGATCCGCTCTAATTCAAGCTGTGCGCTCTTGATTTTATCATCATAATCTTCCTGATAACCAACACGGGTCGGCATATCGAGTTGTCTCGAACGTACGTTTATGGGATGGGTATATTCGTTGGTAGAAGGCATGGCTGAAGTGGTTGTTTCGCATTTCTTAAGTAATTTTTGACCCAAATACCAGAAAAATATTTAACTTATCTTTAAGATTCATCTGATCCCACCTCCATCCCTAGCCCATAGCCCTGGGGTCATCCAGCTAGGGAGAAACTTTGGCAAAATAAAGAAAAGAACCACGGATGAAGGTAGATGGACACGGATAAAAGCATGATGAAGGTGAATTTTTGAGCCAAATGAGCCGCAATGGCAGGGTTAAAACTCATCTTTGGCACCAATTATTGATTTCTGATCCGTGTTCATCCGCGTTTATTTGACTACGTTTCACTCCGTCCATGTCCGCTTCGCTCCCATTGTGGTTCAAACCCCCTACTCGCCCTAGCTGGATGACCCTAACCCCCAACCCGCAAATTTTGGACTTTGTAAAGAATCGGATTTGGCTAGCGTATCGACCGAATATGAAACACCTCCTAGTTCCTTTTTTAGCAACCGTCTCTGGTTTGGCCTTCGCCAACGAAATACCTAAAGTCCTACCCATCGCCTCCCCGCTTCCGGAATTCTCTCTACCTGGCATCGATGGCAAAACCCATACCGAGAAAACTTATGCGGATAAGAAAATCCTCTGCATCATCTTCACTAGCAATCATTGCCCTGATTCCGTGGCAGCTGCATCTCGCATGGAACAAATCCATCAGGATTACAAAGATAAGGGCGTTGCTGTCGTTGCTGTGAGCTCAAACAACCCGATAGCTCTGCGCCCAGATGAGCTCGGCTATTCTCCCTACGGTGATTCCTTCGAGGAAATGAAACCCTTTGCCGACAGCCATGGCTGGACGCTCCCTTACCTCTACGACGCAAAGGATCAGAAGTTTGCCACCGCCTGCGGTGCTCAATCCACTCCCCATGTGTTCGTTTTCGATGCCAAGCGCAAACTGCGCTACACCGGTCGCATGGATGATGCTGCTAGAGCCTCTGGCCCAGTTGAAAAATCTTACCTCCGCAATGCCTTCGATGCCCTGCTTGCTGGAAAAGAAATCGAAGAACCCGTCACCCGCTCCTTCGGCTGCTCAACCAAATGGCTTTTCAAAGCAGAAAGCGTCGTCAATGAACAAAAAGCCTGGGAGCAAATGCCAGTCACTCTTGATGAACTCGATGAGGCTCTTGCGAAAAAAATCCGCGAAAACAAATCCGGCAACGTTCGTGTGATCAATTTCTGGTCCACAACCTGCGGTCCATGTGTAGCAGAGTTTCCCGAACTCGTTGATACCTACCGCCGCTTCCAAAATCGCACGGTCGATTTCATTTCGATCTCCATGGATCCAATCGAACAAAAAGCAAAAGTGCAGAAGTTCCTAGAATCGCGCCATGCAGCACTCTCCAAGAGAACCAAGCCGTCGATGGAAAAAGAAGGTCGGACTTCTAATAACTACATCTGGAGCGGCAAAAATGCGGATAAACTTGCAGAGGCCATTCACCCAGAATGGACTGGTGCTCTCCCTCTCACCATCATCATTTCACCTGAAGGTAAAATCCTCTGGACTCACAGTGAGCAGATCGATGTCGTGCAACTTCGGACACAAATTCTCAAAGGTCTGAAATAAGCAATCACTGGATCAACCCAAACTATCTTATGGGGTGCCATGCCAAAAGCACCCCATTTTCGTTTAATATGAAAAAATGCCCATATTGCGCAGAAGAAATCCAAGACGAGGCGATCAAATGCAAACATTGCGGCGAGTTCCTTAACGGCGCAGTTCGTTCAAGACCAGCACCTCACGCCGTAAGCCCTAGCAAGAGTAACAACGAACTTCCTTGGTATTATAGCAACCTATTCCTAATCTTCATGCTACTCAGCATCGGCCCTCTAGCTTTACCGCTGATATGGTTCCATCCGAAGATGACTCCCAAATGGAAAATTAGCATCACGGTGATCACCCTAGTAATCACTTATCTGATCTACATTCTATTAGTCATGGCGTTAAAGAAAATTTACGAAATAATCGAGTTACTTGGCGGTTTTTAAACTCAAATTCATCACCCTAAACATGAATCGATGGAGTATCCATATCATCCTAAAAATTCTAACAAGTGCCTATCTTTCCGCTCAAACCGTATCGAATCAAAACGACACTCCGCCAGCTGTCCCACAAGAATTTCGCGCGGCTTGGATCGCTGCAGTTTATCATATCGATTGGCCATCCAAACAAGGCTTGAGCCAAGCGGAACAAAAAAAAGAAGCTCTTGCCATTCTCGATAAGCTTTACTCGTTAAAGATGAACGCCGCTATCCTGCAGGTGCGTCCTCATGCCGATGCCTTATACGAATCAAAACACGAGCCTTGGTCTCCATGGCTAACAGGGACCATGGGAAAATCTCCAGGCTACGATCCCCTCGCTTTCTGGATAAAAGAAGGCCACGCACGCGGCATCGAAATCCATGCATGGTTCAATCCTTTCCGTGCTCTTTCTAACAAAGATCATTCCGTTTCCAAAGACCACATCTCTCAAACCAAACCCCATATCATCCGCACCTACGGAACCATGCTCTGGGCAGATCCATCGCATCCAGATACACGCACACAAGCCATGACTGCCATCCTTGATGTATTACGCAGATACGACATAGATGGCATCCACCTCGATGATTATTTCTATCCCTATCCTTCCGGAAAACTCAGCTTCGATGATGGCAAAACACCCGCCGAACGCCGCGCCATCGTCGATGCGTTTATCCAAAATCTCTACCTATCCGTAAAAAAAGAAAAACCATGGGTCCGCGTCGGCATCAGCCCATTTGGAATCTGGCGTCCCGGTATACCTGAAGGCATCGAAGCAGGTGTCGATTCCTACGAACACCTCGCAGGCGACTCTCGCAAATGGCTGAAAAACGGTTGGCTCGATTACCTCGCTCCCCAGCTCTATTGGAGAATCGAACCCAAGAAACAGTCTTACACCGCACTTCTCGAATGGTGGAACAAACAAGGAACCCGACCCGTCTGGCCAGGGATTGCCACCACCCGCATTCAATCCAAAGAAGATCCAGGCCGACCCGCCACCGAAATCATCAACCAAATCGAGCTTTCCCGAACCATCGGAACCCATAAAAACGGGCACATCCACTGGAGCGTTAGAGGACTTATTAACAACCAAGGCGGCATTTGCGAAGAACTTTCCAAGATCTACACGCATCCCGCCGCCGTCCCGGCCATGCCTTGGCTCAGCCAAACCAAGCCCGCAAGCCCAGCAGCCACGGCCACCTCCCAAAAAAATCAAACAATCGTTCGTTGGAAATCTGGGGATTTCTCAAAAATCGCCATCCAAACCAGGCAGGGAGCCCATTGGCATACCACCGCCATCGCGCCAGCAAACCTAGAATCCATAACGATTCAAACGGCCGATTTAATCGCAGTCTCCGCTTTGGATCGCTATGGAAATCAATCAAACCCCGTCATTTTGAGCCCGAAATGAAATTCATTTTAGAAATATTAAATTCTTGCCCGACACCCCAAAATATTCCCTCTTCTGAAGCGACATTCGAACTGAGTTTGACTCGCCGAAATCAGCATCAAAGGTTCATTTTATCACAAGCACATGATCAGTTCTACCGCTCAACTCGAAGATTTTCTCGCCGCTTACAACTCTTCTGCAGCTGAGAAAATTTGTGCGATTGATACCGAAGCGGACAGCCTCCACCGCCACAAAGAATCTCTTTGTCTCATCCAATTCACCGCAGGCAACGACTGCATTCTGATTGATCCTCTCGCAATCAAAGATCTCGCACCTCTCGATGTTTATCTCAAAGACGCCACCGTCTGGATGCACGGTGCCGATTATGACATGACCATGCTCAAACGCGAGTTCGGCCGCTTACCCAAACACATCTACGATACCCAAATCGGTGCGCGTTTGCTTGGGGTCGAAAAATTTGGGCTCGGAAATCTAGTTGAACACTATTTCGGGATCGTGCTCTCAAAATCTTCTCAAAAAGCCGATTGGGGAAAACGTCCGCTCTCACCGACAATGGTTGAATACGCGCTGAACGACGTTCGATATCTTTTGGAAATGGGCGATAAAATCGTTTCCAAACTCAAAGAACTCGATCGTTACTCATGGTTTCTTGAAAGTTGTGAATCGGCAAAAAACAAAGTCGAAGAACGCGATGAAAGCCGCGATGAAGCATGGCGAATTTCCGGTGCGGGAAAACTCAGCCCATACGGCCTCGCCTGCCTTCGCGGTCTGTGGCACTGGCGCGACAAAGAAGCCGAGGCATGGGATAGACCTTCATTTATGGTCGCACCCAATCGTCAACTTCTCGAATGGTGCGCTTTGATGATCGATAACAAACCCATCCATCTTCCTCACCACTTCCGCGCTGACCGCATCAAGCGATTCAAAAAAATGCAGGAAGCCGTGCAGGCTCTTCCAGAAAACGAATGGCCGACAAGACCTGTGGGCTTGCGCCGTAAAAAAGATCGCTTATTCGATGAACGTGTCGACGCCTTGATCGCACAACGCAACAAGGTCGCCAACGATTTGGAAATTGATGGTTCACTCATCGCATCACGCGCCGTGATCGAATCCATCGCCGCAAACGAAGCTAAGCCAACCGAATTGCTGATGAAATGGCAGCTCAAGGTTCTTGATCTATAGAGGATTTCCTCTGAATCAAGAATCTGCCCACTTCTCGATCTCTCGCTCAATGCCTCGTTCCCGTTTTGGATCGGTCGAACCACCCTCGTATCTAATAGAATAATGATAGCGAATGATTTCACCTGAAAATTCTGGAGCATCATCTAAGCTATCGACCTGATTTCTTAAGGTCGATCCAGCACCGATTTTACCGTATCGTTTTACAAACGCCTTGCGCCATGCGATGAAGTAGCCCGATTCCTTATGCCTAGCTAGAGAGGAATGCGAACCTCCGCGTGAGTCATCGGGAGTTTTTTTTCTGAGAAAAAAGAGGAACACGGCACCCAGACCGAAACTGGCCGTCAAAGCGCTCGCCCATCCTGCCAGATTAGCATCGGCTTTTTCAATAGCCTCCTTTTCCTCTTGGATCATTTCCTCCGGGGTAGGCATCTTCTCGCCCGTCTCAGCCAAACGAGGCTGCCTATCACCCAGAGCCTGGGGCGGAGTCGGCTCCATCAACACCCATCCATACCCATCAAGTTTCACTTCCACCCACGCATGTGCCTCACGTGCGCGAAACACAAACATCTTGTTGATATCGTAATATTTTCCACCCGACCAACCATATCCCACCCGTGCCTCAACTCCCAACTCTCGCACCATCAACGCACATGCCGTCGCAAAAAATTCACAGTGCCCACGTTTTTCTTCAAACAAAAAGTTTTCGATAGGATCCAGGTTCTTTCGATTCTCCGTCACTAAGGAATACCGATAAGACTCTTTCAAATGCGCTTCGATTTTTTTTAACCTATCTATCAAATCTCCCTCTCCCGCCACCCTCAAAACCAACTGTCCGAGCCGTGAACCTGAGTTTGGAGATTTTACCTCAAGACCTTGAAAATCCGCTGCTTTCACATCGGCCAACATCACTGGCATCGAACTTGCCAAGTATTCATAACCCAGCTCCTCAGTTGATTCAGGCAGCATCGCCAGGCCCTCACCATCGACAGTAAGCGACGGTAATCGCACCGCCCTTGCTCCCAACAAGGCCGTAAACGCATTCATTCCAGCTTCATTACTTCCATGAAAAACCTCATGCAAAATTTCACCAGATATGGGTTCTGAAAAACGGATCCAACCTTTCTCATCAGCGGATAAAACCTTCGTTTCGTTATCACTCAAACTCCATGCACCGTCTTTGTATTGATCCAATGCAAACGAACGCACATAGACCTCACCCTTGAGCAATTTCTCAGCATCTTTTTCTTGGAACAATCTAACAAAAACTTCAGGCTTTACTCCCGGTTTTAAATTTGTCCTCAAGGGAAGATCTCTTTTTCGCTGATCATTCCACAACCAGTTACCTCCCGTTTTGCTATTCTGCTTCTCATCTCTTAGCTTTGCTGCTGAAGGACGAAATTCTCGCTCAAAACGTATCGCAATATCCTCCAAAGGCTCAGGAGCAGCACTTAAAAACCATAGGAAACCACATTCAAACGCCAACAAACCCAAACCCAGCGCCCCGAAGTCCAGCCAACCAGGTCTACGCCAAGATTTCACCAATGGCATATCTTTACGCTTCCGCCCCGTCGTCCACCAAAACAATGCGATCACCAAAACCAAAATTGCAACAAAAGCCCGCAGCATGGCCGGCATGATTTCCGGCCATCCACGCAACATCAGATACGCCAGCATTCCTGCCATCATCAAAACCATCAGACGAAGAATCATCGCGCCACCGCCTTTCCTCTGAGAAACTTGCGCCTAGTAGATTTCTCGTAAGCAACGATATCAACTACCAATGGGTTTAAATCCGAATTAGGGACCAATGATTTCCATGAACTTTCCGGCATATCTGAGAGAATAATCAAACATTCCTCAGATTTCACCTGCGAAAAAGTATCTAACAAATTATGAGCCTCCGTCCATTCCGCACGCTTCACCAACATCAACCTCTCTCTTAACTGAGCTAAGCCACGTTTCGAACTTAACTCCATCGGCTCCCATTCCCAAAAATCAGCCAAGACCCTTACAGGTATCCCGCTGCCAACGATATTTCCTGCCGCTCCACAAAGCAGCGAAAGCGCCCGCTCGAAACGATCCGGTCGGATCAAATTTCTATCCGTTCCGTATGAATGAAACACAATCACACAAGCCTCGGTCCTGGATCCCGGTGGTTCCTCCTGCCTCACCAATAGACCACCACCCGATGCTTGGGACCTCATACTTGCGGCCCATGCGATTTTCCGAACCGCATCGCCATTCCTCCACTCACGCAAGCCTTTCCAATCACCCATTCCTCCAAACTGTTTGGACCCACCCAATGGAGCACCATCTAACAAAAAACCACTGAAACTCAACTCACGAGGAACACGAGCAAAAGGCACCACCCCGATTTCCGATGGTATCCGTATATCGCTGCTGAATTCAAATAGGCCCATAGGAAAGCTCGAACGTATCCAGCCGATCTGTTCCTTTTTCAAACCACGGTGCTTTAAGCTCACCCAGCGCTTCATAGTAGCCGAACTATTTGAGCCCAACCATATCACCCTTCCACAAACTTCTTTTTCACCCAACAAACCAACTCCGAAATCTAACAAAAAACCATCCAACACTCGCTTACCACAATGCAGTTCCAATTTAGCATCGAAACCTCTCGCGACCTCAACTCGTCGCGGTCCACGATATCCCAGTGATATCCCCTTGATATTCCAAATTCCCAAGAACCTAACAAAAACTAATAGCACCAACGCAGAAAGCCCCATCGCGGCCATGACACCATCCACCCGCCACATCCCAACCCCAAAAAACGCCAAACCTACGCCTGCAAAAATTACCCCGAACCGCGTCCAGCTAGTGCGGATTTTCACTTTCTCATCTCCCTTTTCAGTGAGTGAAATTGGATTTGCGCTGACCTCCATCGACTTTTCCAGTTCCATCCCATTGCAGCTCTTTGGCCGCGGCCCAGAGTTCTTCTAGGCCATAAAATTCGCGCATTTCATCGTCCATCACGTGCACCATGACATCGATGTAATCGAGCACCACCCACTTGGAATCCACCTTACCCTCGGAGTTCACCGCTTTCACTTGGTGCTCTTTTTCCACAATTCCTGCGACATCGCGAATAATCGCCCGCAGATGCGGCATCGAGGATCCCGAGCAAACGATCATGAAATCGGTCAAATTAGAAACCCCTCTCATATCCCAAACACGAATGTTCTCCGCTTGGATATCCACCGCTGCTTTTACACATGCTTTCGCTAAATCTTCACCTTCAATCGCCATAACCATTTATTTCAGAGAGCGACTCTAGTCTCGTTCCCTAACCTTTTGCAACCCGCTTTCTCGCAATCCACAGAATCAGTTCAGAAACCGATCATTGTGATCAAATCTTGATCGCTGAATTCGTCCATATGTTCAACAGCTGCAGCCAATAACTCGGCCTGGGCCGCATTTTCTATCTGCTCCCATTGAGTTTTGTGATCTTCGACAACGGGCCCTTTATTAGGATTGGTTTTAACCGGATCGATAAATATCGAAGCCGCCAAGACCACACATGCCGCAACCAGCGACCAACGAGAAAATTTCAATATCCGCGGCCAAATTGGATCCGCTTCCGGCAACAAACGCACCACCCGAACCAGATCATCCGCAAAGCGAGCACTCGGCTGCTTGGGAGCCGCTTTACCAAGCAACTGCCAAGTCTTGTCGTCCTGACTCCACTCTTTATTTTGATTATCCTCGTTCATCGCTGCATTTAAAACCCTCGCCAGGACCAAAAGTTTCGCAAGTTTTTTCCCAAACTTCACTTTTTTCAAAAACCATCTCCCCTCTTCTTCATTCAAAAATCTCCCCATCTCCCCATCTCCCCATCTCCCTATCTCCTTTCACTCTTCACTCTTCACTCTTCAAAATTCACTCTTCAAAATTCACTCTTCCTAAACCCCTCGCCTGTCCCCCCAAAGCCGGACATGCAGCCGATCCGACATCCTCACCCCTAAATCCCTGCAACGCTCCGCCAACCAAGGTGCAACTTTGTCGATTTCTGCCACATTTCGCCCTTCGGGCATCAAAATCACCCGATCCATCAGAATCCCACCCTTTTTTACCAAACCCATCACTTCTGCGATATCGGCTTCCTTTTCGACCACAAATTTGAACCAAGCCTTCCCGCTCGCCACCAAGCCCCGAATCACCTCCGGCTTTTCTCTAAGCGTTTGAGAAACCCCACTGTTCGCCAGCTTCGGCGATACATTGAACTGTCCCAACGCCGCCATCAGCGACTCTCCTGGCAAACGCGTGCCATTGGTTTCCATTTCAAAAAACCAATCCCCGCCATCCTTACGCAGCTCCGTGATCAACTCCAACAATCCCTCCTCCTGCAACAACGGCTCCCCACCCGTAAGCACCACATGCCGACACCCATATTTCCTCACCTCCGCCGCAATCTCTGCAACACCCATCTCGATGATCGCATCCTCTTTGCAATGCTTCTGATAACCCGGTTGAGCATCTTTTTCATGCACCCAAGGCGTCCCCACAAAATTCCAAGTATGGTCCGTATCACACCAAACACAGTGCAAATTACACAGCGAAACCCTCACGAAAACTGCAGGCATACCCACACTCACACCCTCCCCCTGCAAGGTGTAAAAAATCTCCGCCCCATCTCCCATGCGCGCCAGCTTCATATCCACATCCTCACCTCTCATCCTCACAATGAAAAGTGCCGAGTTAAAAAATCCATTCGCTCTACACCCCGATCTTTTATTGAAGTTCAGAGTTTAAAATTTAGAGTTTTCCACAGCATGACCATTTCCCAATTCATCGCCAAACACAGCGGACTTGGGAAACGCCATGCCAAAATACTGCTAGATTCTGGTCTGGTCTTTCTAAACCACCAACCCATCACCGACGGTAATCTCCCTCTCGGGAAATTCGATCATCTCTCCGCCAACGGCGAAATCCTCCAAGCCCGCACCGCGCGCTACATCCTTCTCCATAAACCCATCGGCATCCTATCCGCGACTACCGATAAAAACCACAGCACAGTCATCGACCTCATCAACGAGCCATGGGCAAACGAACTCCACCTCGCTGGCCGACTCGATCGCGCCACCTCTGGGCTCGTCATTTTAACCAACGATTCCCGTTTCTCGGAATCCCTCACCTCCCCCGAAAACCACGTCCCGAAAACATACCTCGTCCACACGGACCAACCCATCCCCGAAACCGTCCTCCAACAATTCCGCGATGGGATGTCGTTCGAAAAAGAAAACACCCGCTCAGCACCAGCCATTGTTGATCTTTTATCAGAAACCTCCTGCCGCCTGACGATCTACGAAGGCCTGCACCATCAAATTAAGCGCATGTTTCTCCGCTTCGGCATCCGCGTCACCCAGCTTCACCGAGAATCCATCGGCATTTATCTACTCGGGAACATCCAGGTCGGACATTGGAGGAATATCGATCTTCCCTCTTGCTATTGCCAATAAAAATGGCATTTTAAATGGCATGAGCATTACCATCCAACTTGGAAAATCTGGGCGACTCGTCGTCCCAAAAGCCATCCGCGATAACCTCGGTCTCCACGAAGGTAGCCTCCTGAAATTGGAAGTTCATGGAGGAAAACTCCAAGTCGCCCCAGAGCCCGATCCGATAAAAATCGAAATCAAAAATGGGCTACCAGTCATTACAAGCGGTCCACGCCTCAAGCGAGATAGTATCGTGCAAGCCATTAAAGCGGATCGCGATGCCCGTGAGGAAAAAATCGTATCCCCCACAAAACGGAAATGAAAACCGCTCTGGATTCTTCCATACTAGTCTCTGCTCTTTACGAAAATGGTGATCATCACACCGCTTCTCAGAAGCTTTTACTATCAGGCAAAATTTCAGTTTTTGCGCATACTTTTACAGAAACCTTCAGCACTCTAACAGGTGGGCGATTGGGCTTCAGAGTTCCCGCCTCAGATGCAGCAACGATACTTCGTGAGCAAATCGCACCAAAGCTTATTGTCACATATCTCGATACGGATGATCTTTTCCAAGCATACGCTGAAGCCGAAGATCGCGGAATCCGGGGCGGCGCCATTCACGACTATCTCCATCTTTTCTCCGCGCGAAAATCAGGAGCAAAACGTTTCTACACCCTAAATCTCACAGATTTCCTCGCCTTCCACCGACCCGGCGACCCTGAAATCGTGGCTCCATGACATTTCACCCAAATCTCTTCATCCGCGCCCATTGTGGTTCGAATGCCGCTTTCCACATTCCCGAAATTTGAAGTTTGAGATTTTCCTCACTCTGCCTAGCCTCACCGCGTGAGCAACTGCAACAAATTAGGAATCGGCTTGGCGGGCTTCGGCACCGTCGGCTCTGGCGTGTGGAATACCCTTGAGAAAAACGGCGACCTCATCTCCGAGCGCACCGGCAAAGGCGTTTCCCTCGCGATCACCAAAATCCTCGTCCGCGATCCTAAAAAATCCCGTGCCACCAAATCCATCGTTCCTGCGGAAATCCTCACCACCGATTGGCATGAGCTCATCAACGACGCATCGGTCGACATCGTTGTCGAACTGATCGGCGGCACCACAGATGCCTTCGAAATCGTCGCTGCTGCATTGCTTGCGAAAAAACCTGTCGTCACAGGCAACAAAGCCCTTCTAGCAGAACGCGGCGTTGAGTTGTTTGCGCTTTCAAGGAAAATGGAGACCCCCATCTTTTTCGAAGCCGCCATCGCCGGAGGCATCCCCATCGTCAAAACCGTTCAGGATTCTTTCATCGGCAACCAGATTCATTCTTTCACTGGAATCATCAACGGCACCTCGAACTACATCCTCGAGCAAATGACCCTGCGTGGCATCGATTACCCGACCGCTCTCCAGGAAGCTCAAGCACTCGGCTACGCAGAAGCCGATCCCGCACTCGACGTCAATGGTTGGGACGCCGCCCACAAGGCCATTCTTCTCGCGACGCTCGCCTACGGTTTCCCTATCGATCCGAAAATCGTCCATGTTTCCGGCATCGAACAAGTCCGACCTACGGATATTCGTTTCGCGAAATCTCTCGGTTACGTGATCAAACTTCTCGCCGTGATTCGCGAGCGCGATGGTGGTGCTGTTGAAATTCGCATTCAACCCTCGTTCATCTCACAGAAACACATCCTCGCTTCCGTCAACGGCGTGTTCAATGCGGTTTCCGTCAACTCCGATGCCGCAGGCGAATCGCTCTTCTACGGCCGCGGTGCCGGCCAAGGCCCAACCGCCTCTTCCGTCATCGCCGACCTCGTCGAAGCCGCTCGCGACCTCGCTCACACCGCCCGCCATCGCGGTTTCCTACCGTATCGCGAATCCGGAACGCTCGTCCCCATCGAGGAAACCTCCACCGCCTACTATGTCCGTTTCGACGTCACAGACCGACCCGGTGTCGTCGCCGAAATCGCTACGGTGATTGCCAAACACAAAATCGGCATTTCCGGAACTCACTCACCCGTCGACCCCTCAAACCCCGACGCGGAGTTCGTCGACATGGTTTTCCTCCTCCACTCCTGCCCCTTCGGCAAACTCACCACCGCCCTAGCAGAAATAGAAACCCTAAACTGCATCAACTCCGTCCCCGTCGTCTTCCGTATTGAAAATTTAGGATAAGAGATCGGTCGGATCTGTCTGATCAGACTGATCTGACGGATCTTATCCCCACAACCCCAGCATTCCTCCCTCTCGCAGTCTGACCAAATCCTCTCTTCATTGAAACTTGAGATTTGAATTTTGAAATTTATGACCTACCTCGTAACAATCGGATTGGAAGTCCACGCCCAAGTTAACACTGACACCAAAATGTTCTGTGCTTGCCGCACTTCTTTTGGCGATGACCCGAATACGAACACCTGCCCCGTTTGCCTTGGCTACCCGGGTGCGCTTCCTGTTTTGAATAAAAAGGCCATCGAGAAAACCCTTCTAACAGGTCTCGCGCTCGGTTGTGGTTCACCGGAGTTTTCGCGTTGGGATAGAAAAAACTATTTCTATCCAGACATGCCGAAAAACTACCAAACCACCCAGATGGATTTTCCTCTCTGCCTCGGTGGTGGCGTTCCGTTATTCGACGATTGTTACCCGACCGATGCGCGGAAAAACATCAAGACTCCTAACAAAGTCGTCCGACTCAACCGCATCCACCTAGAGGAAGACGTGGCGAAATCGACTCACCTCGCCACCACCTCACTCATCGATTTCAACCGTGCCGGCACTCCACTCATGGAGATCGTTTCCGAGCCAGACCTCGAATCGGCTGAGGAAGCCGTGGCTTACCTCCGCTCGCTTCAGCTCATCCTCATCGAATGCGCGTCGTCGGATGCGGATATGGAAAAAGGCAACCTCCGTTGTGACGTGAACATCTCTCTGCGCGAAAAAGAATCCGATCCGTTGGGTGCGAAAGTGGAATTGAAAAACCTCAACTCCTTTTCCGCCATCCGCCGTGCGATCCATTTCGAGATCGAACGCCAGACCGAAGAACTCGGCATGGGCATTCCTCAAATCCAATCCACTCGTCGTTGGAACGACGACCTCGGTGAAACCCAACTCATGCGCACCAAGGAAGACGCGCACGACTACCGCTACTTCCCCTGCCCTGATCTTTTACCCATCGCCACTGCGCCTTTGTTAGAAATCGTCAGACCTCTCGTGCCTGAGGCACGTCTGGAAAAAATCAAACGCTACGAAAGCGAGTTCGGCCTGACTGCTTACGATGCCTCAGTGCTCACAGCGGATAGAAATCTCGCAGCGTATTTCGAAGCCACGACTCACGCATCCATTCCCGCCAAGAAAACCGCGAACTTCATCATCAACAACCTACTCGGCACCCTCAACGAGCAATCGCTATCGATTTCCGATTGCCCAGTCACCCCCGAGAAATTCCGCGACCTACTCACCCTCGTCGAAAACGGAACCCTCGCCCCAAACCAAGCCAAAGAAGTTTTTGCCGTCCTCTTCACTTCACCCGAAAAAGCCCCGCAATCCATCGCCGATGACCTTGGCTTCAAACCCACCTCCTCCGGCGATCTCGAAGCCCTCATCGACGCCGCCATCGCCGCCAACCCTTCCGAAGTCGAAGCCATCAAAGCCGGCAACGAAAAACTCCTCAACTTCCTAACCGGCCAAGTCATGAAATCCTCCACCACCAAACCAAACCCAAAACAAGTCACCGACTTGTTAAGAGCAAAGCTCCTGTAAGAAGGAGGGACATTCCTGTCCCTCAAATACCGGAGAGCCTGCCTCCGGCTGGCTTGCCAAGGCAATAAAGAATCATCTCGCGCAAAGCCGCCAAGACGCGAAGGATTTCCAATCATCCACTCCACCTATTTCCACTCTTCTTTTGCGTCTTGGCGCCTTTGCGCGAGATCATCTACCCATAGATCATTGATTGCCTGCCCCCGATTACTCGCATACTTGACAACATAACGCCATGCGTTAATATCTCTTCACGTTATGATCGCTTCGTTCACCTGTAAAAATACCGAAGCGTTTTTTAACGAACGAAAATCCCGTTCTTTTCCGCCCAACATTCAACGCGTGGCTTTAAGAAAACTAGCTCAACTCCATGCAGTAACCGAACTCAAACATCTCTCTATTCCACCCGGAAACCGACTCGAAGCCCTCAAAGGAAACCGCAAAGGACAACATTCCATTCGCATCAACGACCAATGGCGAATCTGCTTCACCTGGAAAGCAGACGCTCCCCACGAAGTCGAAATCACAGACTACCATTAATCCCATGAAAAAACATTCACCCATCCACCCAGGCGAAGTCCTCCGCGAGGATTTTCTCCTCCCTCTAGGACTCTCTGAATACCGTCTCGCAAAAGACATCGGAGTTCCACCGCGCCGCATCAACGAAATCGTCAAAGGCAAACGCGCCGTCACGGTCGATACCTCCCTGCGTCTCGAACGCTACTTCGGCTGGCCCGCACAAGTTTGGCTCAACCTCCAAAACCATCACGACCAGCAAATCGCCCAAGATACTCTGAAATCTACCCTGGCAAAAATACAACCTTGTCCAGCCCTCCAATAATCTCCATCTCCCCATGGACGACGAACCTAAAAAATCCAGATCACTAGAATTCACCTTAGGTCTGATTATTCTCATCAGCTTAATCGCCTTCGTTTTTATCCGCATCGAGATCCGAGCTAAAAGAGCCCACCAAGAAAGAGCATTTGGAAACGTGCGCTTAATCGGCTACGCTCTTATTGTATTTGATAGCGATTTTGGCACTTTTCCTAGCGAAACAACGATTGAGGATGTTAACAGTGTATTCCCAGACAACCTTAGCTACGATTTCTCAGGAAAATCATCCAATGCTATCTTTCGCCAACTCTTGGCCGCTGGAATCGTTGGAAACGAAGAATTATTTTACGCCAAAATTAAAAACACTGTTGATCCAGATGGATACATCACCCCAGGAGAAGGTATAAAAAAAGGTGAATGCGGTTTCGCTTATATCGCAGGCCTCTCTTCTAAAGATGACCCAAGCACCCCTCTCGTTCTCACCCCTCTGATCCCCGGCACCACTAAATTTGACCCGAAACCTTTCGCTGGCAATGCCATCATTAACCACATCGACAACAGCGTCAGCTACGAACCCATCGACGACGATGGCCACGTCTACATCGATGGCATAGACATCCTCTCTCCAAAACACCCCATCTGGAAAGGCAAAGCTCCCGACATTCGCTATCCTGAATAATACCGGAGAGCCTGCCTCTGGCTGGCTTCTTTTCTCTGCAATGGATAAGCCGGCCAGAGGCACGGCTCTCCAATAGGCTCTGGCTAATTTCCTCTCATTCCCTTGACTTTCCTCCATCTACACATATTATGTGCACATGGCAAATATCACTCTTTCCATACCTGACGATCTTCTAAAAAGCGGTAGGCGCTATGCGCAAAACCGTGGTACTAGCCTGAATGCGCTGGTTCGTGAACTTTTAGCCGAGACCGTTACACAACCCGCCGATTCCGTGGAATCCATGCTCACTCGCCTACGTCAATCCAGCGGCGATTCCAAAGGCGTCAAAATCAAGCGTGAAGATCTCCACCGCCACTGATCCACAGGGCGATTGCATCGCAGAGCCTTGAAAGCGTAGCTTTCAAGGCTTTTAAGATTCGCGCTAGACTTTCACTCTAAAACAGCCAGATTAGGCGAGTCATGATATGCACTCACATCTGCTCGCCTCTCGATCCCGTCAGC
>JAJTHK010000150.1 GCA_021298895.1 Luteolibacter sp. | reverse complement strand
TTGCCCACAACAGCCCGCTTCTTCGACGAGTTTCAGACCCATTCTCGAATCGGCCTGTTGTGGGCAACTTCCAAGAACTTCGCGCCGATCTGAAGCGCTCAGAAGCCAGTTTTAACCCACAGATTTTGCGGAAGAGGCAAACTTTAAACCTTAAATTCCAAAACTTACGGAACCAGTTTCTCGCTCAACCCTTCATTCCACAGCACCTCGATGATGCGTTCCTGAGCTACTTCCATCGCTTTTTGGTCAGCTTCGTCAGCATCCTCATGTCCCGCAAGATGCAGCAATCCATGCACGAAATAGCGTAAAATTTCGCGCCCGAAAGGCTCGCCGTATTCCTCGGCCTGGCGTTTTGCAACTTCGGTGCCGATCACGATTTCACCATGATGGAATGTAATAACATCCGTCGGCCCTTCGATTTGCATGAAATCCATATGAACCCGTTCACTGGTTTCATCATCCACCAGCGCCACTTCCAGAGTTGCAAGGTGTCGTAACGAATTACCTTCATCTAAAGAAACTTCAAGCGCCATCGCCGCCGCTTCAATACCTACATCCTCCAACGCAGTGAGCCACGAAACTGGAATATCTATCGCTTCCTGATGATTTCCTATGATAATTTCCAGTGCCATATTTGAAAAAGCCTTCAGTTGATAGGTTCAATAATCCTAGTTGGACGACTATCCTCATAATCGCTCTCACGAGTTCTCGAACGCTTAGTAAGACTACTGCGATCCTCCGCCGGTTTTTGATAGTCAATACGACTATGCAACATGCTGCGTAGCGTATTGGTGAAGCTATCTTTGACTAAAGCAAGCTCTCCCATAGTAAGCGGACATAGATCTAACTGACCATCTTGAATTTTCGTACTCACTAGTTCATCCACTAATGCGCGAATCTTCGCAGGCGTCGGTTTACTCAAACTCCGTGACGCGCTCTCTATGGTATCAGCTAAACAAATAATTCCGCTTTCTTTCGTACTGGGACACGGCCCAGGATAACGGAAATTTTTTTCGACAACTTTCGGCAAGTCCTCTTCATTACCCAGTTTTTTATCAACTTTTTCCTTCTCCGCTTTTTTCTGCTCCTGCGCTTTGCGATAAAAGTAATAAACCAATGAATCCCCGTGATGTTCCTGAATCACCTGAATGATACGTGGGTTGAGCTTATGCTTCACTGCAAGATCAATGCCGTCTTTCACATGCGCAATGATAACCAATCCGCTCATGGTCGGAGTCAGTGCGTCATGTGGATTTTCTGACCCATCGTGTTGGTTCTCGATGAAATAACTCGGTTTGTTGAGTTTACCGACATCATGAAAGTAGGCACACACTCGGCACATGGGTGCGTTTGCACCAATTTTTTCCGCCGCCGCCTCCGCCAATGCCGCCACCACCAAACTGTGATGAAACGTGCCAGGTGCTTCTAATTGCATTTGCTTAAGTAGCTTGTGATTCAAATCACTCAACTCCAGCCAACTGATGTCGGTGATAAGATTGAACATTAACTCAAATAACGGTAACAACCCACTGACAATCATCGCCACCGTCAGAGCTGTTGCGAACGCTATCGCGCTGCCCGTTCCTAAAATTTGCAAGCGATCCATCGATTCCGGCCCAAAGACCGCCATCACATCCAAGCGACCCAAGACCAGCGCTAAAAGCACCATGACCGCTCCCACATAAATCCCTGCCCTAAGCAACTGAATGCGTTTTCTAACCTGTAACACGCACACCACAGCCGTCATACCCGCCACCAAACTTACGATGATATAATTGATCACATCCTCGGACGGAACCATCATCGAACCGATCAGACTGACATAGATGGCGGAGAAACTACCTGCCGTACGACCCAATAGAATTCCATGAAACATGGGAGCCAAGGCACAGGGCACGAATAAATAGCGATAGTTTTCAGAAATGGTTCCGCTATCCGCCAAGCCCATCACCAATCGAACCAACAACAAATGGCACATGATCCCACCAAAAACCAACAACACCCGACTACTATTCCGACAAATGCTAGGTGCCCCTATATGAAACATCGCCACCGCACTCACTGCCAATACCAAGGCATAAAACATCCCTTGGAAGGGAAGACTAGCAAATGTCGCGTCTGGGGAGGCTTGAACCACCAGTGCCATTGTGCCAATTACAAAGAACAGATACAAAGCAAGTCTGATCCAGATACTGGACTCTAATACCTGAAGTGTCGCGTTCTCACTATGCACCCGCCGCTTTTTCCCTGCGGAAAAGCCTTTTTTGGCTAGCTGCCAGCGCTTGATGCTATCAAGAAATCCCAAAATGTTGATTTTTGTTATTCCCACCTCAACTCACTTGGAAATCGGCGGCGGGCGCGAAAACTAGCCAGAATCAGCTCCCTTGGCAATCTAGATTTCTTGGGTGGTTTTATAGCTATTTTGGCAGGAAATCCTTATTTTAAGGCTTTGTATGCCCTCATTATAGTTGATGTTTCGGGTCGAACATTTGAAGTTCCCCGCTCGCATGTCGCTTTCTTCCTACGCATCCCCGAACCCAACCCTCCAAAAAGAAGTCTCCCGCAGGCGCTCTTTTGCCATCATTTCCCACCCAGATGCCGGAAAAACCACTCTTACGGAGAAATTTCTCCTCTACGGCGGCGCCCTCCACCTTGCTGGCTCGGTCACTGCCAAGAAAAACCAACGTGCCACCACCTCCGATTGGATGGAACTCGAAAAACAACGCGGCATATCGGTTTCTTCCACCGTCCTGCAGTTCGAATACAAGGACTGCGTCGTCAACATCCTAGACACCCCCGGTCACAAAGATTTCTCTGAGGACACCTATCGCGTGCTCACTGCCGTCGATGCAGCGGTCATGGTAGTCGATGCAGGTAAAGGTATCGAATCCCAAACCCGCAAGCTTTTCGAAGTCTGCCGCCGCCGTGGCGTGCCGATTTTCACATTTATGAACAAGCTGGATCGTCCAGCACGACCCATCCTCGACCTACTCGATGAACTCGAATCCGTTCTCGGCATCCATGCCTTTCCCGTTAACTGGCCGCTCGGCGATGGGCCTCGCTTCAAAGGCGTTTACGACAGGGAAAACAAAATCGTCCATCTCTTCGAACGTACCGCCCACGGTGCATTCCGCGCTCCCGTCAACGTCACAGGAATCGAGGACGAATCGGTCAAAAGCGCCATCGATGAAATCACCTACAACCAAGTCTGTGATGAACTGGACTTGTTAGAAGGCGCGGGAGCGGATTTCGATATCAAACAAGTCCTCGCTGGAAAACTCACTCCCGTGTTCTTCGGTTCCGCCGCTAACAACTTCGGCGTGCAACTTCTGTTAGACCGCTTCTTAGAACTCTCCCCTCCTCCACTTCCTCGCGTCACGGGAGCTCAGACCATCGACCCTGCCTCCAAGGAGTTTTCCGCCTTCGTGTTCAAAATCCAAGCGAACATGAATCCAAAACATCGGGATCGCATCGCTTTCATCCGCATCGTCTCTGGACAGTTCGAACGCGACATGAACGTCATCAACACCCGCACTGGAGAAACGATCCGCCTCGCCAACTCTCAGCGACTCTTCGCCCGCGAGCGCGAAACTGTCGATGACGCCTACGCTGGCGATGTCGTCGGACTCGTCGGTAACTATGATCTCCTAATCGGCGACACCCTCGCCTCTTCGCCCGGGGTCAAATTAGACGAAATCCCGCGCTTCGCTCCCGAGTGCTTTTCCTACCTCACCAATAAATCCACCGCAAAATACAAACGTTTCCAGAGTGGTCTCGAACAACTTCTTAAAGAGGGAGTCGCTTCCGAGTTCACTTTGTTAGATGCACCAGCTTCCTCATCCAGCGTTCTGTTAGGTGCGGTCGGGCCTCTCCAATTTGAAGTTCTTCAACACCGACTCGAAGGCGAGTATGCCGCCGAAACTCGCATCGAATCGGCCGACTGGTCCATTGCCCGCTGGCTCAAACCTAAACAAGGCGATCCCCTCGCCCCCGAAGCTCGACCCGCCCTCTCTCTCGGCACCGTCCTCTCCCGAGATTCCAACGGCTGGCTAGTCGCCCTGTTCCCTCACGATTGGGCCATGAAAACCTTCATCGAAAAAAACGAAGACTGGGAAATCTCCGAGCAGCCGTTCCCACCACTGTAGCTGCGGCGTCCCGCCGCAGGCCGTGCCAGAGGCGTCTCGCCTCTGATGTCTTCCTCTTCCTTGAAGTTTAAAGTTTAGGATTTGAATTTTCAAACCTCCACCCGGTATCTCATCACCTTAGTATCAACTTCCTGGCTCCATGCATCGATTCCGCCTTTCATTCCAAACGTGTTAGACATCCCGTGTCCTCTGAACCACGCAACCTGATCTAACACATATTTTCCCGTGTGATCATAAAGCACCACCAAGCCAGTTGGCTTCGCTCTAAAAAGTTTTTCCTGGAGCTCCTGAGTGAAAAATTTTGCGCCCTCAATTTTTACCGCCTCAAACTCCTCACGAGTTCGGACATCGACGAAGGTCACTTCAGCGATTTTCTGAGCCACTTCGGCGGGAGAAATCAACATCGCTAAATCATGCTCATGACTGCTGAGTAGATGTGCCAACACCTCATTCGCATCCAGCTCCGCGCGATTACAGAGTTCCGCCAAAGTCTCCCCCTCATCAAACGCACAACTCTGGCAACCCCCGAGATGATATTTTGCGAATAAAGCCCGACGCGCCCCCGGCATCTCCGCCATCAACTCTCCCATTTTTGTGTTCACATCCATAATTCTCCTACCTCTTCTCAATTGCCACAATGGTCACATCATCCATCTGTGCACCTTCACCAGAATATTTTTCCACGGCTTCTTGCACGCGTTTCACCACAATCTCAGCACCGAGTGCGGCTGAGTCACCAAACACTTTCGATAACCGCTCCATGCCGAATTCCTCTTCATTGGCATTCATCGCTTCTTTGACACCGTCTGTGAAAAACAACACACAATCGCCGGATTCCATCTCTATCACACAATCTTCCGTCACACGTTCGAACACATCTCCTTGATCGATCCCGAGAGCTAAACCTTTTGGGCGCAGGCTTTCCACTAACCCTGTCGCTTTGCGAAATACCAAAGCCGGATCATGCCCCGCTCTAGTAAAAACCATCCGACTCGTCTCTGGATCCAGTATTCCGTAATTTAAACTGATAAACATGTCCTCACGGATATCGGGAAACAAATACCGGTTCACTGCAGCCAGTACTTTACTCGGCGAGTCATCACTCAGAGCCACCGCGCGCAGCAAGCTCCGACACATTGCCATCAGCAATCCCGCTGCCACACCTTTACCAGAAACATCCGCCACCACCACTCCGAGCTTCCCATCTTTCAATTCAATGTAATCGTAATAATCCCCACTGATAATCCGTGCTGCCAAATTGATCCCGTGAACTCGAAATCCTTTCACCTTCGGATCCTCCTGAGGTAGTAACACCCGCTGCACCTCGCGCGCGTTGTGCAACTCTCCTTCGATCGCCCGCTTCGCACTTGCCTCACGATGAATCCGCGCGTTCCCGATCGCAAAAGCCGATTGCTCAGCGACCGAACGAAACACTGCAAAATCATTCACCGAAAAATCACCATCGCTTTTCAACTTCGCTACCGCCAACACCCCGATTTCCTGTCCTGCGTAACGCAACGGAGAAATCATCACCGAAACATTAGGCACTTCCTGCCTAACATACATTCCCAACACTCCATACTCGCACAGGCCTTCGATATGAATCGCTTCCGCAGAACCGTAAGCACGCCCCAATAAACCCTCGCCCATTTTAGTCCTATCCAAATTCAAATGACTCACGATCACTCGCTCGTCCTGCTTTGCATCAGCCAAGATTTTTTCAGACAAACGGATCAAAGGAGGGCATTTCTCCGAAACATACGCAGGAACCAAAAATTTCAGATCGCTGGTTGGATAATAAATCACCCCGCCAGTTGCGCCGACCACGTCCACAATCCCCTCGACAATCGTCCGAGACAACGCTCCATCGGTTGGTTCCTTTCCAATCGAAATTCCCAGATCGTGCAGGAAATGAAACATGCGCTCCTCTTCACCTGAGAGTGCTTGTAAAACTTGCTTAAGACGTTTGGCGCGCCTGCGTTGATTTGCAAGTGCGAGAATGAGAGCACCCGCCAATAGCGCTGAAACGCCAAGTAATGCCAGCCAAAGATACTGAATGATATCCATCAGCTAGATTGTCCGGTTTTCTCCGCCAACTCATCTTCTAGCAATTTTACCACGCTAGAAAATTTCTTCTCATTACTCTCATTCGCCCGTGATAAAATCTCGTGCGCCTCCAAAACATGTTTTGTGTGCAGCACCGTTCCGGCCTTAGTCCCTGCCACTTTCAGCTTTAACAAATCCCTCACCTTGCTCTCCAATCCATGCCACTCCTGATCCACCGGATTGATCTCCATTAAAAAATCCAAGCCTAAATCCTCCAGCGAATTGCAGCTTTTATCACTAGCTGATGTCACTTGCAGCTTTCCACCGTATTTTGTAATCCTCGCAGCCATCCCCGCCAAAGTCCCCATAAAGGTCGAATCCATTCCCGTGCATTCCTCCAAATCAATCACCAAACTCGGCACTCCCGCTCGAATTCGCGCATCGCCAAATTCCTTCACCGCCAAGCTATTCATAAATGAACCCTTGCCCTCACAGCGTATCCAGCTGAATCCCTCGAATTTCCCGACTTTTATTGATGAATCTTTAGCCACAAATTCCGTGCCGATGTCCGACGGCTATTGGCAAAAACTTAATGTTGGCTTTCCAAACGGTCAAACTATTACGTCACATAACTTTCGTTTATTATAAGCATACCAACCTAACCCATGAAATCCCGCTACCTCATTCTCATCCCCCTGATTCTCCTCGCGATCACGCTCATCCCCATGATGGTCGTCCAGAATAAAACCGAAAAAGTCATTGCTGGAAAGACCGAGAAGGTCATCCCTGAACCGAATCCCACCCAAAATCAAACCCTCAAAATCCCTCCCTACACCACTGCCCCAGCCTCACCAGCCGGAATCGGTAAATTCTTCATGGGCCGCGAAATCGCTCAAGTTATGGGACACCCGGGGATAGGCTGGCTGGAACGCAGCGACCGCGAAAAAGAAGAAGCCCCCTCCCAAGCCATCGCCCTACTCGATCTCGCTCCTGATACAATCATTGCCGATATCGGCGCCGGCTCCGGATACTATAGCTTCCGAATCGCCCCCCTCGTTCCCAAAGGCAAAGTTATCGCGGTAGATATCCAACAGGAAATGCTCGACTACCTTAAAGTCGAGGCAGCCAAGCGTGAAATCACCAACGTCCAAACTCACCTCGGAACCATCGATTCGATCAAGCTTCCCGAAAACTCCATTGATGCCGTCCTCTTCGTCGATGCTTATCACGAGTTCTCCCACCCCGCCGAAATGCTCCAGTCCATCCACTCCGCCCTCAAACCCGGTGGTAAAATTTACCTCCTCGAATTCCGCGCCGAAGATCCTCGCGTTCCCATCAAAGCCCTGCACAAAATGTCTGCTGAACAAGTCAACAAAGAATTCCAAGCCCTAGGCTTCACCTTCGTCGAAAACAAACCCAACCTCCCATGGCAGCATTTCTTGGTTTTTAAAAAGTAGTATTCAAACTTATTTCGTGAGAGTTTCCCAACGATACACAGTTTTATAAACTGTTAAGAAAATGAAATTTAAAATCCCGCTAATTATAATTGTGATCCTACTTAGCAGTGGGCTTATGATTATGAATGGGCAGGTATACGACCAGTCTGTATTTTGGATCCTCGTTTCCTCAATATGTGCGACAACTCTGATAGCACACATAGCTCTGAACAGAAAAGACACACGCGTCATCATCATAGACATCATATTAGTCATATGGTCCCTCAGTATCGTTTGGACTAGATTCCATGGTCTGTCATATGATGCGGAATATCAGCGTAATTTTAATAAGAGACATTCGGAACTATCCGTAAATGACACCAAGAATCCGGACAAACCAGTGAGCTGGCCCCCAAAGTCCGGCCACTGATTGGCTAAACTAAGCTTTGGTGCTTGGATGCGTGAGAT
>JAJTHK010000190.1 GCA_021298895.1 Luteolibacter sp. | reverse complement strand
TGACATCCGGCTTCATTTCCATTTTGATGCCGTCGAGTTTACTGAAGGCATCTTTTGCTGCCGCTTCATCGGTCTTGGCTGTCTCGGATATTTTCTTGAGAGCTTCTTTATGGCCTAGCATTTTGCCGACTTGTAAATCCATTAGGGTAGCGGTGTTGCCTTCGACGTGTGTGGCGTTGGTTTTATCGATTCCACCTGGGAAATTGAGTTTCAAGGTCATGCGCATGTCTCCCATCATTTGTTTGGCCATGGCTTCTGCTTGAGGATTTTCTTCATCGCCCATGTCCATGTTCATTTCATCGAACTTCGTCGGAGGCATCATGAGTGAGAGTTTACCATCGGCATATTTGAACTTCAGGAGCTTTTTAGGATCTACTGCTTCTTCTCCTTCTTCTTCGTTCATAGCTTCGAGGCCACCAGCTGGGTTGATGTTGAGCTTGTTGATGTCGGCAAACTTGTAATGCACACGTCCACCTTTTTTTCCGCCTTCGTTGATCATTTCAACTTTCACGAATTCAACGCCTTCACCCATTTTAGGAATTTTGGCTTTCGATTTTTCTTCCGAGAACATTTCCTGAATCGGATCCGGGTCACCAGGTTGAGCAAACTGAGTCATCATTGCGAGCATCTGATCACCAAGGATGGTTTGTTCAACGATAGTCCCGCTACCGTCTTTGTTGAGGTTTACGTTAGTCTCTGTTTGCAAACATGAAGAAGCAAAGAGGGGGAGTATGAGCGCGAGGCCGATTTTCAAGTATTTACGGAATGAATATTTCATAACAATCGAGTTTCTGATGGAATAGAGATGTTCTGGCAAGAGGGAATTGGGTGCGGTTTTGGAAGTATTTGATTTCACGACCCAAGAATAAAATTGGAACCGCGGATGAATGTAGATGAATACAGATAATAAATGAGCTACGCCGATCGATTCTCTTAACCTTTAGACCACATGGCAAAAGGTCTAGATGAAAGTTGAATTCATCGTAACTCTTTGAAAATTCGGGTTTATAGAAGCCGTTTTTCGGGCCATACACGGCGACTGGAGCTCGTCGCTACTTTTTAGAGGTTTTTCACAAAAACCGATCCAAAATCTTGCGGCTGGTTTTATCAAGTGAGCCTCGATCCCTGATGAGAAATTGGATTCCGCGGCTGTCCACGATTAACAGGGCAGAGGAGGTCAGGCGCCTGATGTCCTCTTCCGTATTCAGGATGAGGCTGGTGCTGCCGCGATCAGTCTCTACTTGCCAAGTGCAAGGCGTGGCGTAGCCAGAGACTCCAGTCACTCGCTGGATTTCGGGCATGAACTCGCGCGATTTCAAAGCTTCTTCGACCAATTGGCGCGTTTCAGATGGGAGTTCGTCTAATTTGTCTATCCATGCCAGTTCATGACCATCGCTACTGATGATGGAAATATTTTCACGTGGCGTATTGATCGGAAATGCGCTCGCAGGCTCGACATCTACGTAAGAATTTCCGTTCGCGGTGATAAGAATCAGTTGCCCAAAGGAGTTGCGCTGAAGTTGGAATTCGATTGGCATATTTTGTTAGATTTCCTTGATCGATGTTAAATTTGTTAGATCTCCATCATCATCGGTTTTAGGAAGAGCAACGCCAGTGAATGATTCTGTCTGGGCGCGGTCGAGGCGGTAATAAGCACCTTTTTTAGCCAGTAGTTCTTCATGTTGTCCTTCTTCGACGACCTGACCTCGGTCGAGAACAATCAAGCGGTTCGCTCTACGTAAGGTGGAGAGACGGTGGGCAATGGCGAGCGTGGTGCGGCCACGAATCAAATTATCGAGCGCTGCCTGGATTTCCATTTCGGTTTCGGTATCGACCGATGAAGTGGCTTCATCGAGAATCAGAATCGGCGGGTCAATCAGTAGCGCGCGGGCAATGGAGATGCGCTGGCGTTCTCCACCGGATAGGGCTTGGCCGCGTTCGCCGACCAATGAGTCGTAGCCTTGCGGCAGGCGTAGGATAAATTGGTGGGCATTCGCAGCGCGGGCGGCAGCGATGATTTCCTCGCGGCTTGCTTCGGGTTTTCCGTAGGCGATGTTTTCAGCGATCGTCCCGAAGAAAAGGAAAGGTTCCTGCAATACTAAGCCGATGTTGCGTCGGTATTCGGATACAGGCAGCGAACGGATGTCCACGCCCTCGATACGGATAGAGCCCTCCGCTACATCATAGAAGCGGCAGATGAGATTGACGAGAGTGCTTTTGCCAGAGCCGCTATGTCCTACGAGACCGATCATTTCACCCGGGGCAATGGTTAGATTTACGTCTTGTAGGATGTTACGAGTGCCGTAGCGGAAACTGACGTTTTGAAGTTCGAGTGCACCGCTTACTTGATTGAGATGCACAGGATGGATTGGCTCAGGGACGCTTGAAACGTGGTCAAGAATGTCGAAGATGCGTTTGGCTCCGGCGGCTGCTTTTTGTGATACGGAAACAATGCGGCTCATTGAACCGAGGCGTGAATAGAACCGATTGATGTAGGCGAGAAACGCGACCAATACACCCACTGTGATCTTATCATGAGATATTTGCCAGATGCCAAATCCCCAGACGACTAATAATCCAACTTCTGTTAGGAAAGTTACCGTTGGGGTGAATAAAGACCATACCTTGTTGACGCGGTCATTGACAGCGAGGTTTCTAGCATTGGCATCACGAAATCGTTGTGCTTCACGCTTCTCCTGTGCGAAGGCTTTGACAACGCGTATTCCCGGAATGGTATCTGCCAAGACGCTTGTGACTTCTGACCAGATTCGATAAACTTGATCGAAGCCATTGTGGAGTTTGTTGCGTACGAGATGGATTAACCATGCAATGAAAGGTAGCGGAGTCAGTGTGACCAGGGCTAGCCATGGATTGATAGATATTAGAATAATGGAAGTCATCAGGATCATGAGCAGATCCGTCGCGAAATCCAATAGATGAGACGATAGGAAAACGCAGATACGATCACTACCCGAGGAAATGCGAGCCATGAGGTCGCCAGTGCGTTTGCCGCCGAAGTATTCGAGCGAAAGTCCTTGTAAATGATCATAAGTGGTAGTGCGGAGGTCCGAGCCAATGCGTTCACTAATTAGGGCGAGTATGTAGGTTCTTGCCCAGTCCAGCAACCAGGCAAGAAAAGCCGCACTGACCAAACCACTCAGCAACCAAGTGACCAGTTGGCTGTCGATGGGTTTTCCATTTTGGTAGGGAATCAATACCTTATCCATCAGTGGCATGGTTAGATAAGGAGGAACTAAGGTGGCGGCAGTCGCGAGTAAGGTGAGGATGAAGCCGCCAATGAGTTGGCGGGTGTAAGGTTTGGCAAATCGCCATAATCTGAAGAGAGTCCAAGCCGAGGGTGGTGCGTGGATCGTTTTGGCGCAATTCGGGCATTCATCGTTTTCACTGGAAATCAAGTTTTCGCAGATTGGACAAACCGTGTCTTCTCGCGGTGTCACAGGACGATTTTCTGCCATCGCAGCGATGCGCTCCTGAAATTGTTCGGTGAGGCGACGGACTGCTGAATTCCGACTCAAGGTATGGCGCCAGCGTGCGAGTAAACCTTTTTCATCCTTTAAATCCATGGTGCCTACACCTGAATGGTCACGATGTGAAAGCGTTAGACCAGGGCTTAACTCCCAGCGTTCCCACTCTTTTTCGCCAGGGGCCTTGGCTAGTAGGTGGCGGTCTGTCAGGACGATGATGCCTTGGTTGAAGGATAGCTGGAGATCGAGATCCAGCTCCAAGCAGGCGATGACGGACTCGGATTGTGTTAAGTTGGCGGCGATTTCGCTACGCCACGGTTCGGGAGCGAACGCTGTTGTGGATTGCGAGTTTGGGAGGCCGTCAGGGAACATCGAGAAAAGACTAGGGTTTCAAACCACTTATGCCAAGCGTGGTGATTGGCTATGCGGGTTTTGCTCCTTTTTTTGCCTCTAGCAAACTTATTTTATTCGGCCGATGATTCAGAGAATCATATATTTTTCGATACGATGCTTGATTTACCTTTAATAATCGAGAAGAAAACCATCTGGCACAGCGATGATTTGATGCTGTTGCTATCGTTTTCATGAAATCCCGCGACATTCGTTTTCTTAAAATTCTGTCCATCCGAGGACCTAACATATGGACTTACAAACCCGTGTTGGAAGCTTGGGTGGATATTGGCGAATTTGAGGATTATCCATCCAACACTCTACCGGGTTTTGTGGATCGGCTTTGTGAATGGTTGCCGTCATTATCTGAGCATCGCTGCAGTTATGGTGAAGCAGGTGGTTTTGTACGACGTTTGCAGGAAGGTACTTGGATAGGTCACATTCTCGAACATGTAACGTTGGAGCTCCAAAATATCGCGGGGATGCCAGGTGGATTCGGACGGGCTCGTGAGACAAGTGTTAGAGGTGTTTATAAAGTAGTCGTTCAAACATGGCATGAGGAAATGACTCGTGCTTGCTTTGATGCTGCACGCAGTTTGTTATTAGCCGCTGTGGAGAATACGCCGTTTGATGTTGCGCTCACTCACGCGCGCTTGCGCGAGATGGCTCTTAAGTATTTATTAGGTTCTAACACGGCTTGCATTATTGATGCTGCCATCGCCAAAGATCGCGGTATACCGGCAATTCGTTTGTCCGATGATAATCTCATGCAGTTAGGTTATGGCTCACTCCAAAGGCGTATCTGGGCTGCTCAAACCGATCGCGCTAGCGCGATAGCACAAGGCATTGCCCGCGACTCTGAGTTGAGAGATAAGCTCTTAGGGTATTGTGGTTTGCCAATGTTAGATCCTGATGATGTTACGGAAGAGACGGAAAGCCGAAATCACTATCGTTTGCTTGTGGTTGGTGGTGAGTTGGTTGCTGCTGCTCGTATCGAGGCTAAGGACGAAAGCGTCGCGGTTGATATCACCGATGAGGTGCATCCAGCTACGGCTACCGCAGCATGTTTGGCTACGCGGGTAGTCGGTCTCGATATCGCAGGTGTGGATATTTTGGCAGATGATATTTCCTGCCAGTTAGATAAACAAAATGGAGTCATTACTGCTGTGGTGGAAACCCCTAACTTGATGGTGCATCAGCAACGCCAAGTCGGTCGTAGGATTGTCGATCATTTGTTCCCGAATGCTCAAACGGGGCGTATACCAGTGGTTGGTATTACTGGTGATGGCGGAGTTACCGAGACTGCGCATTGGGTTACAGAGTTTTTAAGGCTTAGTGGAAAATTCACCGGCCTTGCCTGCGGGGATGGTTTGTATTTCGATAACCGCAAGGTTGAGAGCGGGGATTGTGGAAACTGGAATTATGGCACGAAAATTTTGATGAATCGCTCGGTGGATGCCGCAGTGATAGAAAATTCCGCGGAGGTAATTTTAGGACAGGGTCTGGCGTATGATCGATGCCAGATTGGCGTGGTCACCGGAGTTGATAGTGAAAAACAATACAGCGATTATGACATCGCGACCCCAGAGCATGTTTTCAAGGTATTCCGCAGTCAGGTGGACGTGGTTTTGCCCAGTGGAGTAGCGGTGTTAAATGCGGCCGATACGATGGTTGCGGAGATGGCTGCTTTATGTGATGGCGAGGTGATTTTCTTTGCGGAACAAGCGGATATCCCTGTCATGCTTGAACATCGCGCTAAGGGCGGGCGGCTTGTCTATATCCATGGTGGGGATTTAATCCTCGCAAATGCGAAAGAAGAAGTGGTCTTAATTTCATTGGCTAGTATTCCTTTTCTAAATAACGATCAATCTCCAGAGCGGTTGGACATCGTCCTGGCATCAGTGGCCACCGCATGGGCGCTCGGAATCGCCATCAACGTCATGCGCACGGGTGCTGAAACTTTCTCGATGAACTAGTTGATACCAGAATATCTAACGAAATGATCATTATTTCCCTATCTCCGATATTTTTCTAACTCATGATTATTCTCAACAGCCGAGTTTTGCGTGGACCCAATCTTTGGGGGCGACACACCGCGATTCAATTGCTCATCAATTTTAGCGATCAGGAATTTTGTTTTGATAATCTGCCTGGATTCGAAGATCGCCTGCGCGAACGTTTCCCACAGATCGGCTCATTTCCTCCAAACGCCAACATGGCGAATGCGTTGGAATTAGCTGCGCTCGGATTACAGGCGCAGGCTGGGTGCTTCGTTACATTCAGTCGAACCGTCCCCACTCCTGATCCCGCTGTCTATCAAGTGATCGTCGAATATACCGAGGAAGCTGTCGGGCGCCTTGCTCTTGATCTGGCTTTCGAACTCTGCGTCACTGCACGTGGGCGCTTGCCATTTGACTTACAAGACGCCTTAAGTCGGTTGCGGGAGCTTGATGAGGAAATTCGTCTTGGACCCAGCACGGGTGCAATTGTGGCGGCTGCGGTTGCCCGAGGTATTCCATACCGCAGGCTCACCGATGGCAGTTTGGTGCAGTTTGGCTGGGGTAGTAAGCAACGCCGCATACAAGCAGCGGAATGTGATAGCACCAGTGCGATTGCGGAAACGATCGCGCAAGATAAAGAACTTACAAAACACCTGTTAGATGCAGCAGGGGTTCCAGTTCCTAAGGGGCGTCCAGTCATTGATGCTGAGGATGCTTGGGCTGCCGCATGTGAACTAGGAGGTCCGGTGGTTATCAAGCCTCGTGATGGTCAACAGGGCAAAGGTGTGGCTGCTAATGTACAATCGAGGGAAGGCGTGTTAGCTGCCTATGCAGCAGCTCATGAAATCAGCCCTAACATCATGGTGGAGCGATATCTGCCCGGTCAGGATTACCGCTTACTTGTGATCGGGGGACAACTCGTCGCCGCTGCTAGACGCGAGCCGCCACATGTCATCGGGGATGGTTTGCATACCATCCAAGAACTTGTCGATGAGATCAATAGCGACCCATTACGTGGTGAAGGACACGCGACAACTCTCACCAAGATCCGTCTGGATGATATTGCCATGGCAACTCTTCTGAATCAGGAACTCGATGTCAGCTCGATACCTCGCAAAGGCGCACGTGTGATCCTTCGTAATAATGCGAATCTTAGCACCGGTGGCACTGCGACCGATGTGACGGATGATGTTCATCAGGATGTTGCTGCTAGAGCTGTTGAGGCAGCGAAAATGGTAGGACTTGATTTGTGTGGAGTGGATGTGGTTTGTGAAAGCGTGCTCGCGCCTCTGGAAAGTCAGTCAGGCGGAGTCATTGAAGTAAATGCAGCACCGGGTCTACGCATGCATTTGCAACCGTCTTTTGGTAAAGGTCGCCCCGTGGGTGAGGCAATCATTTCATCCATGTTTGATGAACGCGAAAATGGCAGGATACCAGTCGTCGCGGTATCAGGAACCAATGGAAAAACCACTACGGTGCGCCTGATTGCCCATATCATACAGTTGGGTGGCAAACGAGTAGGCATGACAAATTCCGATGGAGTTTATATCAATCGTGAACGCATCGATACAGGTGATTGCAGTGGTCCACGTAGCGCTCGTAATGTTTTATTTCACCCTGATGTGGATGCTGCTGTGTTAGAGACCGCACGCGGCGGAATTCTTAGAGAAGGTCTTGGTTTTGATTGCTGCGATGTTGCAGTCATCACCAATATCGGCATGGGAGATCACCTCGGCCTAAACCATATTTATAATGTCGAAGAGCTAGGTATCGTTAAGCGGGTTCTAGTTCACAGCGTTGCTCCTCATGGCAAGGCAGTACTGAATGCAGCTGATCCTATCGTTGTAAAAATGGCAGAAGTTTGTCCCGGATCGGTGATCTTTTTTGCTCGCGACTCTCACGAACGAGTCCTCGCAAACCATTTAGCTCAAGGTAAACAAGGAGTATTCATCGAAGGTGGTATGATTGTTGCGATGAATGGGAAAAAGCGTCACAGCTTTCCGATGCGTGACATCCCTATCACGCTCAACGGAACCATCATGTTCCAAATTGAAAACGCAATGGCAGCGATTGCCGCTGCGTGGGCATTAGGTCTTCCTTGGGAACAAATTCAAAACGGTTTAGCAACTTTTGTTAGCGATGTTTCGACCGTGCCGGGTCGTTTCAATATGTTTAGCTACCGCGGTGCGACACTCATCGCCGACTACGGCCATAATCCCGATGCTATCAAACTTTTGGTACAAGCTGTTGAAAGCATCCCTGCAAACCGTCGTGTCGTGGTGATCAGTGGTGCGGGTGACCGTCGTGACGAAGATCTCTCTCAGCAGACAGAAATTCTTGGCGAGGTATTTGATGAAGTCATTCTCTATGAAGATGATTGCCAGCGCGGTCGATCCGATGGCGAAGTGCTCATGTTGCTGCGCAAAGGTTTACAAAACGCGAGCAGAACCACTCACATCGAGGAGATTCGTGGCGAGTTTATAGCGATTGATACCGCCCTCTCGCACCTGAACTCAGGTGACCTGTGCTTGATACTGATCGATCGCATTGACGAATCCCTAGCATATATTGCAAAGCGTATATCTGAAGTTTGAACGTCAAAGAACACGCACCCCTATCATCGACGTTGCCCGCTTTGTCTGATTCTTGATTGAGGGATTTAGGCCTGTTCATTCTTTCTTTGAGAGTAGACTAAATGGCCACCAATATCTTATCGATCTTCTTGGTGGAGCCTCTTGTTCAACACCAGCTTTGAGAGCTTCCATGCAGATATCATCGAATATTGCGGTGTTATTGGGACGAACACTAATTGTTGTTGTCACGCCCATTCCGAAAGTTCCCGCCCGATGATTAGTTGGCATCGCAAATCGAGCTTGAGAACTGTCACTAGTTGTTTTGAAAGGGATATTATTCTCCTTCAACTTCCGCATGATAATCTTCGCTTGAACGTGCTCGACCTTAATTTTTGGCATCTTTTTTGCAGAACGATGAGCACGTAAACTCCTACTAGCAATAGCGGAAGTCGATCACGGGGTTGAGGATGAAACTACGGGATAACATCGAAACAGAACGGCTTGTAGGGGTTATCATGGCGCGACTTTTTCGGCTTCTTTATGATGCCATCGATGTCACCTCACGCTTAATTTTAGCACCGACAGACCTTTCGGCAACTTCCAGATCATGCGCAACTTACGTCGTGCCCGCTCCTGGATGTCTCCAGGCAAGCCACGAACTCGTAAGCCGCGATAAATGTTACCTGTAAACATCTCGTCAGTGTCTGACACGTATGACAAAGACTACTAAATTAGAATTCTGTATGTCATAAACGATTCGATAATCACCGACACGGATTCGATACGTATGATCAGACCCTACAAGCTTCTTGCATCCTACCGGCATCGGATCATCAGCCAGGCTTTCAATAGCAACCATAATTCTTGGAACCCACTGGCGATCAATCGCGCGTAAGTCCTTCGTAGCCGAGCGAGCAACCTCAATGCGGAATCAGTCCATCGGCCACTAATTGCTTTTTTACTTCTTCCAGAGAGATGCGATCATCATCGCGCCGCTCTGCGACACAGGCTAAATCAGCCACGTCTTCCATAAGCGCATCGTAATCGGCAATGGGAATCACCGCTGCGACTTTCTCGCCACGTTCGTCTGTAAGATACTGTGTCGTCACAATTGGAGTGTAGTCCAGTCGTCTGAAAAAGTCTAGGTGCGAAAATTCCCTTATTTCTTAGCAGAACGTTAGAGGAATGGCGCGCTGGGATGGACTCCGATTTGATCAGACGGCTTACTCGGCGTCGCCATATCCGACTCATAAGGTGGATTTCAGCCGAGAAATAGGCTACAACAATCGTTCCGAAATGGAACCCAAAACGGCCGCGTGATGCAATCTGAATCTCCGAAAAGACCTCCCTCTAACGGATGAGTCTGTGAACAAGA
>JAJTHK010000083.1 GCA_021298895.1 Luteolibacter sp. | reverse complement strand
CTACGCAAAAAACCTAAGCAAACCACGCCTCAAAAAGACAGCGTAGTCATAAATGTCGTAAGTCACGAACCTACGACATTTATGTCAAGAGGCGCTTCAGAGGACGCTTACGGTCAAGCAGGATAGAAATCTGACGATATACGGTTTTGTCTGGCCTAGTCCGCAGCAAGTGCGGCAGGTCGTGCTGCAGTGGCCGGAATCGGGGGCGATGCCAAAACCTGAAGCGATCGAGTTGCGCTGGTCGACTGCTGGCGAGGCACATACGGCGGCACAGCCGGGAATCATCGGCAACGGCCGCCAGTGGGTCTACACGCTGGGCAAGGCATCGGAAGGTGCCACCGTTGACGGCTTTTTCCTTGTGGCAAAAAGCGCCGATGGGATACCGCAGGCCCTCGCCGTCCCCAGTATCGAAATTCTTGGTAAGCCATGAGTCTCATTCCTCACAAGTCGAGCATCGCGGTCGGTGCGTGGTTTTCCGGACAAAAGGAATTATGTATTCATTAGAGGATTTTCTATCCAAACAATCTTGTGAATCTGTGACATGCCAGAGCGTGGCGGAGTTGTCGGCGGACATCACTTACTCATCGAATTCTGGGCAGAGTCTATCTGAATTGTGATGGGGGTCTTCCGAAGCGTTCTCTGAATGCGGTAGTGAAGCTTTGGATGCATGAAAAGCCGACATCTTTCGCGATGGTTTCGATTTTATGATTTGTGGTGGACAGAAGATTCATCGCACGTTGGAGGCGAATGAATGTCAGGTGTCGCATGGGTGAGCGTCCGATTTCCTTGAGGCAGAGCCTACGAAGATGCTCTGAGCTGACACATGCCAGAGTGGCCATTTGATGAAGTGTCCAATCGTGTGCGGGCTTCTTTTCCACAGCGATCCATAGGCGCGAGAGTCGTTCATCGAGATTTGAGGGCTGGGCAAAACGGATGACGTAATGATGCACCAGCTCGCACCAATGATGAAGTGCGGTCGAATGATTCTCGCCTGTCGCTTCAAGATGAAGACCTCTGATTGCATCGGCTAAGCTGTTTGCATTGAATTGTCCGATGACGGGAGAGATCGAGGAGACGATGGGTTTGCGCTCGGGTAACTCGTCATAGCGGACCCAGGCAAAGTGCCATGGGGTTTTGTTCACGCATTTCAATGAGTTCATGACAAACGGTGGAAGCAGACAGGCTTGTCCGGCGCAGATGGTCTTCCAGGAACCATCCACTAAAACGACACCCTCGCCATCAAGGCACGCCAGCATGAAAGTTCCTGATTGGACGACACGCACGATTTCATAGGGAGAGCGTGCTTCCAAAATGCCGGTGTGTGCGATGTTGTGCGTGGTGAGTAAAGAGCAATTCGGCATGCCACGCAGCCAGCCTTTTGTATCAACAGCTGTCCCTAAAACCGCTTTAAAACGAGAGCGACTGCCGATGATCTCGATGTCCGCCAGGGAGTTGGTGGGATTTTTTTTCACGTAAAATGTGGATTTGAGTTAAATTCTGGTGGATGATTGAACCTTGGCTCAAGTCGATTTTTTGAGAATATGTGGATGTTTTGAAAGACAGTCGTCGTAGCTTTAGCGCTTAAGTTGAATTTCCCTTTCATTTCATCCGACTCATCATGAAGTTTCTATTCCTTTTCCTTTTATCTGTCACAATGGTGCGTGCTGCAGAACCTTTGAGGGTATTCATCCGCTCAGGGGAAAAGACGCATCGACCCGGTTGCCATGATTATCCGGCGTTCTTAAAGGATTGGACCAAGCTACTTACGGATCGCGGTGCGAAGGTCGATGGAGGAAATGCATTTCCAACCAAAGAGCAACTCGCTCAAACCGATGTCGTGATTCTCCACGCTTCAGAAGCCGGCAACATCATGGGTGAGGAACGTGAAAACTTCGAGGCTTACCTGAAACGCGGTGGTGGAGTGGTTGCGATTCATGGTGGTGCCGTTTCAAGAGATGCGGATTGGTACAAAACCGTGATCGGTGGATCATGGAATTTTGAAAAAACCAAATATTTGGAAGGGCACATGTCCCTCTATTTCACTGATCGTGAACATGCGATTGTCAAAGGCATCTCTAACTTCGATCTCGATGACGAAATCTACTACGACATGGAGATGCTGCCAGAGGCTGAGATTTTAGCTGCGGCGTATACTCCGAAACCGAGGCAGGCGAATGACAAGCCGGGTGCGAAGATCAATGTCTACGATATCCAACCCCAGATCTGGACTTACGAAAAAGATAACCGTCGTGCCTTTGTTTGTTTGGTCGGACATCAATACATGAATTTTTCCCATCAAACGATAGAAACCATCTTGCTGCGTGGCATTGCATGGGTGGGAAAAATGAAAGATGTGGATGGTCTTTTGAAAAAGGATGCCAAGTTAGAATCGCAGTTGAGATATCCAGTCGGTGGTCCAACCCGTCCTGAAGAAGCTGCCGCGAAAATCGAGGTCCATCCTGAGTTCGAACTTTCCTTGGTGGCTGCAGAGCCGTTGATCAACAAAGTCCTCAATGTCGATTGGGATGAGAAGGGTAGGATGTGGGTGGTGGAATCACCCGAGTATCCGAACGGCCTGCGCAAGGTAAATACAGAGAAATGGAAAGACAGCGGATCGATCAAACCAGGAGTTTATGAGCGCGAGCCTTTGGATAGAATTAGTATTTTATCCGATACGAACGGCGATGGCCTGATGGATAAGAAACAGGTCTTCGCGGACAAGTTGGAACTTGCGACCAGTTTTGTTCTCTACAAAAACGGAGTCATTCTATCGGCTGCTCCTGATATCTGGTTTCTTGAAGATACCAATGGTGACGAGATTGCCGACAAGCGCACCAAACTCTACACAGGACTCGGAACAAAAGACACTCATGCGGTGATGAATAATCTCCGCTGGGGCTTGGATGGCTGGGTGTATGCGACGCATGGCTACAGCGCGGGTGACGTGACGCCTTTGGGAGTCGAAGGAAAACCCAAAGTAAAAGTTGGCTCTGGCGTGGTGCGATTCAAACCTGACGGCAGTGAAATTGAGATGTATTCCAGCAAGAACGGAAACACATGGGGGCTTTGCATGACAAGCGATGGTCAATGCTTCTGGACCCAGCCCACCAGTGGGATCGTCTTATTTCATACCGTTCTTCCCGAGAACATTCTCGCCAAAGGTAAACTGCCCAAGACAGAAAGTTTCAAAGGTATGGTGATCGGTCAGAAAACCTTTCCGCTCATACCTCGCGAAGAAGCGCCCTACAGGCAAATCGATTACGTCGGCTCCTACACGGCCGCATCTGGATGTGCAATTTATGAAGGTGGGGCGTGGCCGGAGAAATGGAACTACTCCTACTTCGTTGGTGAGCCGACGATTAACATCGTGAGCCACTATTTCGTAAAGAAAGATGGCGTGAGCTATACAATCGAGAAAGAAAAAGGACGCGAGGAAAATGAGTTTATGCGCAGCAAGGATCTTTGGTTTCGTCCTGTCGAAAACCGGGTCGGTCCTGATGGCGCGTTGTATGTGGTCGATTTCTACAATCAAGCGGTGATTCACAACGACACACGCGGACCTCAACACGGCCCGGCTAACGCGGCGGTTCGTCCGGATCGTGATCATTACTTCGGTCGAATCTGGAAAGTGCAGCACAAGGATGCGAAAAAAATTCAAGTGGCAAAGATCGATAAAAAGAATCCGGCAACGTTGGCAAAAGCCATACAGGATCGAAACGCACACACTCGCATGACTGCACATCGCTTGATGCTCGAGTCAGGAGCGAATCTGAAAGTTGAAACCGGTTCGATGGTTGAGAGGGCCTATCGTCAAATTGGCGATCTCAGCGATCCGAAAAACCGACAAGCGTTGATCTCTGAGTTTTCAAAATCCCAAGACAATTGGACAAAATCATCACTCTTATCCGCTGCGAGCGGAAATGCCATGGAAGTGATTAAAGATTGCTTGTCGGCCCCTAATACGGAAGGACTCAGTCAGTTGGTTGAACAGCTGGTTCCTATCGTGCTGCGAAGTTCCGATAAGAATTCGATACCGATTCTTCTTAAGAACGCGGCAGCTGGAACTGGATCAAATGCTTCATTGAAAGTAGCATTGCTGCAATCCATCATTACGGCGGATCCCGCTAAGCCAGAAATGAGCAAGGACGTAATAGAATCCCTACGTTCCTTGCTAACAGATTCAGCTACCGATTCCTTCGTGCTTCCGCTGATCGCAGCATGGGATCAGGAAGGTGCGTTGAAGGAGACCATTGCGAAAAAAATCGATGAGCTTTCAAAAGTGCTGTCGGATCCAAAAGCGGGTATTCAGAATCGCATCGATTCGGCACGTAGCCTGATTGCGGTGAAAACGGATGATGCGGTGTCGAAGGCCTTGGAGATTCTAAAATCAGCTGGTGAAAACCAAAGTCTTCAGGATGAGATCATTGCCGGATTGACTCAGGCAAATTTATCAAATCACCTGGCTCAACAGTACGCTTCCTTGAATCCTAAAATTCGTGCCGCAGCGTTTGAATCGATTCTCAAGCGACCCGATGCGACGGTTGTTTTTCTTAAAAAGCTAGAGGATCAATCGGTTGATCCAAAGCTCATGGGTCCGGGCGATGTTGCGCGCCTGTGCAAGCATCCGGATAAAGGCGTGGCAAAAAAAGCCGATGAAGTTTTCAATAAAGTAACTTCCGGTGCTAAATCGAAAGCGGATATCATCGCGGCATTGCTTCCTGAGGTTGCTAAACCAGGGAAAGCAGATAACGGCAAAGTGATGTTCACCGCGGCCTGCGCGGTTTGTCACAAGATAGGAGATCTCGGGCAATCCGATGTTGGCCCTGCTCTAACAGGTATGGGAACTCATGCGGCTTCCGAAATCTTGGCTCATATCGTCGATCCCAATGCCGAGGTCGATCCGAGTTATTGGCAATGGAACATCACTACGAAAAGCGGAGAAACTTTAGCCGGCGTGATCACTCGCGAAAACCCAGCATCGCTCACCCTTCGGAATCAGGCAGGTGATCGTGAGATTCGCAAAGAAGAGATCACCAAACGTGAAAACACCCAGCGTTCGCTCATGCCGGAAGGTTTGGATGCGCTTGGAGCAGAAAATCTGCGCGACATCATTGCGTTCATGGCTTCAGGGATGTCGGAGTTGCCACCTAACAGCACTGCGGCAACGGGATTGAAATTCAGAGAACCCAAAGCAGAGGGAGTGATACGGGTTCTGATCGTTGGTGCTGGTTCATCCCATCATTTCCCACGCGATTTCATCCAAACGGATACCGTCACTCTTTCGTCCATTCCCAAGGCCGATGTGGTTGGAACTCTGAATCTTCAAGAGTCACTGGCCTTGTTGCCGAAAGCGGATGTTCTAGTCTTCTCCGGAAATCATGAACAGTGGGGGACTAAGGAGTTTCAGAAAGCACTGAACGATTTTGCAGATGCTGGGAAAGGCATTGTCTTGCTTCATGCTGCTACATGGTCGCACCCATGGGAGGGTTACAACAAACGTTTCGTAGGTGGTGAAACGAAAGCCCATGGCAAAGGCGATGTGGTGGCAAACCGGATCAACAAAGCCAAGCAAGCGATCCTGGAAAACGTCCCGGATACTTTTACCATCAGTGATGAATCCTATCATTTTAATTTCTTTGAAAACGGCACGCAAACGGTGCTTATCGAAAACGCTCCGGATGGAAAAAGTAAATCCACCCATCCTGCGCTCTGGATTGTGAACGATCCCAAAACCCGCATCGTTGCCTACACCCACGGTCATGATGACAAATCCCATGCGCATCCGGTTTATCAAACCATCTTGAAAAACGCCGTGAATTGGGCAGCTTCCAAATAACTAACAATAACATGTTCATCACACCAGAAACCTTTCCTCACGAAACCATCGAGGGTCGTCATCACATCTGGCATTCCAGACCCGGGCTCACTCCAACCGATGATTTGCTCGTCGTTCACGCAACCATTCCCCCTGGCGGAGGCCATCCTTTTCACACCCATCCTAACAAAGAGGAAGTGATTTACATCATTGAAGGCGAGGCGGAGCAATGGATCGAGCAGGAAAAACAAATCATCGGTCCGGGTTGCTCGGCCTACATTCCGAAAAGCGCGGTTCACGCGACATTCAATCGGGGGGATAAAGATTTGAAATTCATTGCGATCATCACGCCGTGTTCTTCAGAAGGAGAGATCCACGTTGCGGTGGAGCATTTGGAACCTTGGAAGTCGCTGATGGAGATTAGATAAGGAGGAGGGACATTCCTGTCCCTCATTGCTTTCAAAATGTTGGACAGGAATGTCCAACCTCCTTACTTGGAGATATGTCCGAATTTTTAGATGGGTCGGAAGAGATCGACATGCATGGTGTGAAGCTTCCTCATTGGCAGCAGGGGGAAGTGATGCAATTTGTGACCTTCCGGCTGGGAGATGCGTTGCCACAGGCAAAGTTGAAAATATGGAAGGAAGAGAGGGATATTTGGAAAAGTCATCATCCAGAACCTTGGTCGCAAGATGATGAGAAGGAATATCATACAAGATTCACCGCGCAACTTGAGAGATGGTTGGATCAAGGTGCGGGAAGTTGCATTTTCAGGGATACTGACAAGAGGCTCTTACTCGAAAATGTTTTGATGAAGTTTCAAGGTGAGAGAGTTGAGCATCATTCTTGGATCATCATGCCAAACCACGTGCACTTGCTTTTTCGCCCGCTCGCTCCTTTGGAAAAACTGATTCAGTCATGGAAAGGAGTTTCTGCTAGAAAGCTCGGGATGGGAAGTATCTGGCAGGTGAATTATCGAGATACGATGATCCGTGATGTAAGGCATTTTTCAAATGCTGTGAGATACATTCGACGCAATCCGGTTAAGTTAAATGCGAGGCATTATACACTTTGGGAGAGCGCGAGGGCGCAGGCGATTGAATGAGGAGGAGGGACATTTCTGTCCCTCAATGAAGATATGTTGGACAGGAATGTCCAACCTCCTCAGGATATGTTGGACAGGAATGTCCAACCTCCTTATTTCGCTAATTCCTGGCAGCCTTTGATATCGAGCTTTCCAGATGCGAGTAGTGGGATTTCTCTCACGGGAATGATCTGCCTTGGGCACCAGAGGGAGGTGATGCCTTCGTCCAAAAGTTTGTAACGCAGGTCGATGCATTCTTGTTCGAGTGCTTGGCCAGCGATGGTGGAGAGGAGTACGATTGCCTCGCCTTTTTTCTCATCAGGGACACCGACGATGGCGATTTTGCGCTCGGTTTCGGTGTCGAGCCCGAGGACTTTGTTGATCGCGGCTTCTAACGTTTCGTGAGGCACCATTTCACCAGCGATTTTGGAAAAACGTGAGATACGGCCTTGGATGTGAAGGAATCCATCCGCATCGAAGACGCCGACATCTCCGGTTTTGAACCAGCCATCGGCTGTTAAAACTTCGTTGCTGCGTTTGACGTCGCGAAGGTAGCCAGTGAAAATGTTAGGACCCTTGAGGTTGATGATGCCGGGTTGATCTAGTGGCACTGGGGCATTTGTCACGGGATCGGTCAGGCGAATGGCGATTCCAGGAAGAAGTTGTCCAACCGCTCCGTTCAGTTGAGCGGGCATGGAATGATAGTTTGCGACCGACTCTGGGGTCGGTAGGTTGACGTTGGTGGCTGGCGAAGTCTCGGTGAGACCATAGCCTTCCATCGGACGAACGCCGAATTTCTCCTCAAAAGCATCCGCTAGGTTTTGCGGAAGTTTTTCCGCTCCAGTGACAACGAGTTGCAGAGATTTGAGTTGGGCGGGATCGATGCGTTTCATGTAGCCACGCAGGAAAGTCGGGGTGGCTAATAGGACATTGATTTGATGGAGAGAGATGAGCTCGGCGAGGCGTTTGGTTTCGAGCGGTGATGGGTAGGTCACCAAATTGACGCCATCGATAATCGGATACCAGAGCGTGACGGTGCAGCCGAAGGAATGGAACAGAGGTAAGCAACCGAGGATGGAGGCGTCGCGACCGATGTTGAGACGAGAGCCGAACTGGAGGACATTGGCCATTACGTTGCGATGGGTGAGTGGCACGCCCTTGGGTTCGCCGGAAGAGCCCGACGTGAATAACAGAATCGCTTCATCGTTATCGCAGCGCTTGTTCAGTCCAAGCATGTTGGCTAAGAATGGGGCGGGAAGGAATTTCGAAATCAATCCCCATTTCACGATCTCCTTTTTGATTTCAGGAATCGTTCGCTCGATGAAAATCAGATCACGGTTTGGCGGCCATGGGAAGCTGGAGACTTTGCGAACAAAAGGATCGGCCGTGATAAAACGATCCACATCGGCTTGGCGGATAGAGGAGCGGATGGCGTCATGGGAGGCGGTGAAGTTGAGATTTACCGGGACTTTTCCAGCAAATAGAACGGCAAGGTTGGCGATCAAACCGGCTTTGCCTGGTGGAAGAACAATGGCGACGCGGGGTTTATCGGTTTCTTTGATGATGAACTTTGAAAGGGCGATTGCTACAGGGAGAATTTTTGAAAATAGAATCTCGGAATCATTCGAACCATCGACGATTTTATCGTTGGGGTTCTTTTTCAATCCATACAATAAAGCCGTGGCAAGTGAACCATGAATGATGGCACGTGTGCTGTATGCCACTTCATAAGCCTCTAACAAACTTTCCTGAAAACTTGGAAGATTAATGTTCTTTTCACTGAGTAAACGTCCCGTTGTGATGACGGCGTGTGGAAGTGATGAAATTTTTTCTATTCCCATGCATGACTCGCGTGGGCAATCGATGGCGATGGGTAGGGTGGGAAGCTGGAGCGAAACCAGAGTTTTGAGATGGGTGGATGGAATCTGGACGGGTGTGGCGGGTCTGGCCTTTGCTCGGCCTGGAACAAACAACAAGATACCACCATCTTTGAGATATCCAGCGAGCTGTGTGCCAGCAGCTGCGGGGTTTTCATCTTTGATGTAAAACATCGCCCCACGTTCGGAACGCTCCATGTGGCTTCGCAGAGCTGGGTCAAAGGAATCATTTTCCTCGATCAGAAAGGTGATGGTTCTGCCACTAAATTGCTTCTCGAGATGGAGGAGTTGTTGAAAATCAAGTCTGCCAGGTATGGCTAGAAAACCTGTCGTTGGCACCTTTTCGGGGTGGAGAAATTGGATGGAAGCAGACATTTGAGAGAGAATTCTTACGAGAGATTGGTCATTTTTTAGCTGATAAGCACGGATTTTTTACGATAAATGAACGGTTTTTTGGATTTTAAATACGTATCGTCATATCTTGATGTGATGATTTGTATCTTGATACATGGCTTCGATGAACTAGGGTTTGGCTATGGCTCAGCCGGATTATACAGCAGAAATTGAAAAAGAATTGTCACAGCGCATCATGGTATTGGATGGAGCGATGGGCACGACGATTCGGACCTATGGTTTAGATGAAGCTGCTGCTCGAGGTGATCGATACGCAGATAATGACAAAGATCTTCTCAATAATGGTGACATTTTATCGATCACTCAGCCCCAGGTGATCTCAGATATCCACAAACGATTCTATGAAGCGGGATCGGATATCTGCGAGACGAATACTTTTTCCGCAACGGGTATCGCTCAGAGCGAGTTTTTCGTCGAGGACCCACGTGAAAAGGGTGGTCGTAAAGATCCTGAGTTCTTCCAGAAGATTTTGGAAAACGATTTTTTGAACGAACTCGCTTGGGAGATGAATGTCAAAGGCTCCCAGCTCGCACGTAAGATGGCGGATGACATCGGATCAGACACAGGTGTGAAACGCTATGTGGCTGGTGCGATCGGGCCACTGACGGTCTCTCTCAGTAACTCGCCCGATGCCGAGGATGCATCTTTCCGAGTGGTGACTTTTGATCAGGTATTAGAAGCGTATCGGATGCAAGTTCGCGGATTGATCGAAGGCGGATGTGATATTCTGATGATCGAAACAATCTTCGATTCGTTGAATGCAAAAGCTGCTGCGGTTGCGGTTCAGGATGTTTTTGATGAACAAGGCATCCGACTCCCAGTGATCATTTCGGCGGCAGTTGGATTGGGCGGGGAAACGATGATTTCCGCTCAAAAGGTCGAGGCTTTATGGAGTGCATTCGCACACACCAAACCCCTGGCGATCGGTTTGAACTGCTCGCTCGGCCCAGATTTGATGCGGCCGTTTTTGGAAGAACTTTCCGAAGTGGCGGGGACTTATGTTTCCGCTTACCCGAACGCAGGTTTGCCAAACCCACTCGCACCGACAGGATTTGATTTGGAACCACCGCATATGAAGGAGTTCATGAAAGACTTCGCGACAAGCGGGTTGATCAACTTCGCGGGGGGATGCTGTGGAAATACCCCTGAGCATGTCAGAGCGATTGCAGAAGGAGTGAGGGGCGTGGCTCCGAGGAGGGTGAAGAGATGATTTGGAGTTTTAACCACGGAGACACAGAGAACACAGAGGTTTGATTATGGAGCTTGATGAATTAAACAAACTTTCAGGAATAGTTGTGGATGCTGCTATGGAGGTTCATAGAGAGATGGGGCCTGGGCTTTTTGAAAAAATTTATGAGGAGGCATTGGAACGTGAACTCAAATCTCGTGGACTTTCAGTTGAGAGGCAGTTGGCGGTTTATGTCAGTTACAAAGGAGAACCGATCAGCGATGAAGCCTATCGGATTGACCTTTTTGTCGAAGGCGAGATTGTGGTGGAGCTGAAAGCTGTATCCACATTGCTTCCCGTCCATCACGCACAGCTAATGAGCTATATGCGCCTAAAAAAGAAACGTGTCGGTCTTCTCATTAATTTCTATGTTCCCCTATTGAAAGAGGGAATCAGCCGGAAAATCATCGACTACCCCGCATTAATTCCTCTGTGATCTCCGTGTCTTCGTGGTCAAAATACCTTATCTTTAAATGAATCCAATCAAACCAGCACTCAGGCTCTCCGGAACAGAAGCTTACAACCACGATGAGGGAAAAGGTTTCCTCATGATCGGGGAACGCACCAATGTGGCGGGGTCGCCGCAGTTTGCGAAATTGGTGCGAGCCGGTGATCTGGAGGCGGCGGTGGAAGTAGCGCGTCAACAGGTCGCGAACGGCGCGAACGTGATCGATATCTGTTTCGATGACGGCCTCATCGACGGCAAGGCGATGATGGCGAAATATCTCAACCTGCTCCAAGGTGAACCGGATGTCGCACGGGTGCCGATCATGGTCGATTCCTCGAAGTGGGAGATCCTTGAAGAGGGTCTGAAACATCTCCAAGGCAAGGGGATTGTGAACTCGATCTCACTCAAAGAAGGCGAGGAACTTTTCAAGAAAAACGCCAAACACATCATGAAATACGGTGCCGCTATGGTAGTGATGGCGTTCGATGAAAAAGGCCAGGCCGCGACCTATGATGAGAAAATCCGCATCTGCGAACGGGCTTATCGGATTCTCGTGGATGAGGTCGGCTTCAATCAAAACGACATCATTTTCGATCCCAATATCCTCACGGTCGCTACCGGCATAGAGGAACATAACAACTACGCTTTGGACTTTATCAACGCGACCCGTTGGATCAAGGAAAACCTGCCTGGAGCGAAAGTCTCGGGAGGTGTTTCTAACATTTCATTCTCTTTCCGTGGCAACAACAAGGTCCGCGAAGCGATGCATTCCGCCTTCCTCTATCACGCGACCAAAGCGGGCATGGACATGGGTATCGTCAATGCGGGGATGCTTGAGGTTTACGACGAGATTCCGAAAGATCTTTTGGAATGTGTGGAGGATGTGTTGCTGAATCGTCGTGCCGATTCCACAGAACGATTGTTAGATCTGGCGGAAAGCTATAAAGGAGTCGGCGGGAAAAAGGTCGAAGAGGATCTCTCTTGGCGTGAAGACAGCGTGGAGAAGCGACTCGAATACGCGTTGTTGAAAGGCATCGACCGCTTCATCGATGAAGACACAGAAGAAGCGCGGTTGAAATACGGCAGGCCATTGAAAGTGATCGAAGGTCCGTTGATGGATGGCATGGGTGTGGTCGGTGATTTGTTTGGTGCGGGAAAAATGTTCCTGCCGCAGGTGGTGAAATCCGCACGCGTGATGAAAAAAGCCGTGGCATGGCTTTTCCCCTACATGGAAGCCGAGAAGGCGGAAAATCTCGCGGGCGATATTTTAGCGATCCAAGAAAAGAACCCCGGCATGTCTCATGCTGAAGCTTTGAAAATCGCCGAGCGCGGAAACTCAGCCGGACGTTTCCTCATTGCGACGGTCAAAGGCGACGTTCACGACATCGGCAAAAACATCGTCGGGGTTGTGCTTTCTTGCAACGGCTTCGAAGTCACCGACATGGGTGTGATGGTGGCTTGCGATAAGATTTTGGATAAAGCGATCGAGATCGGTGCGGATGTGATCGGTCTCTCGGGTTTGATCACGCCATCGCTCGATGAGATGGTGCATGTCGCCAAAGAAATGGAGCGTCGTGGTTTCACGGTTCCGTTGTTGATCGGCGGTGCGACGACTTCCGCCGCGCACACTGCGATCAAGATTGCTGAACATTATTCGGGTCCTGTGGTTCACGTGTTAGATGCTTCACGTTCGGTTCCTGTGACCACCTCGTTGTTGTCGAAAGACGGTCATGATGAATTTATTAGAGAACTGCGTGAGAAGCAGCAGAAAGCCCGCGAGAATTTCTTGGGTGGACCGAAGAAAGAAACTGTCAGTATTGAAGAAGCTCGTGCGGCGGCGCCTAAATATGATTGGGATTCCTACAGTCCGCCGGTGCCTTCGTTTACTGGAACTCGCGTGATCGAGCCGGAGATTAAAGATCTGGTGGAATACATCGATTGGACACCGTTCTTCCATGCGTGGGAATTACGCGGGGTGTGGGATAGGGAGAAGAAAGAACTGAAAACCAAAAACGAAGGCGGCGCGGTAGAGGCGAAAAAACTTTACGCGGAAGCTCTGGACTATCTTGAGAAACTGGTGGCGCAAAAACGCCTACAAGCGCGAGGAATCTACGGATTTTTCCCAGCGAATGCGGACGGGGATGACATCGTCGTTTGGAACGAGGATGGAACGGAGCGCACGAAATTCCATACGCTTCGTCAGCAGTTGAAGAAGACTTCAGGAAAGCCGAATGTGGCGTTGTCGGATTGGGTGAAACCCGTGGCGGCGGATTGTATCCGCCCAGCCAATCAGAACCCAATGACTCAAAAAGAAAAATGGGGATGCTTACCTCACTGGTATCGCGAAGGAGCGACGTATGCCGTTACATTCCGTCTTGAAGATACTTTTCCAAAAGGTGTCCTCGCTGCATACGCACAAGAAAAAGAAGAACTGAAAATTCAAATCCAACAGGCAGAGAAAAATGGAGAGGAGAGTTTACGAAAAGATCTTCGCATTCAGTTGGATCAACTTTACCGTGAGCGGATTGAGAAAGTTCTCGATGAAGGAATGGGTGAGTGTTGGATGAAGGATCAAAGAATCGCTGCGATAATTGCTAATGCGATCAAGCACTTCGCGGGTGAACGTTATGATCTCGGTGCGTGGTGTATCATGCCAAACCATGTGCACATCATTTTATCACCTAAGGATGGAGAATCTCTTGCTGATATTTTGCACAGCATCAAAAGGTTCACTGCTAGAGAGGCGAACAAGCTATTAGGTAGAGACGGCGCGTTTTGGCAGAAAGAGTCGTATGATCACATCATTCGCGATGCGGAGGATTTTGGTAATCAGTCGAGTTATGTATTAAATAATCCAAAATCAGCTGGAATGGTTGATTGGGACTTTGTTGGTGACGGTGGTTTGGCTGGGCGGATGCAATCCGCCGCCACGGTTGACCACATCGGCGGCTTTGTCGTTGGGATTCATGGGGCCGACGAATATGCGAAAGAACTCGAGCTCGCGCATGATCCCTATGGTTCCATCATGGTCAAAGCGATCGCGGATCGTTTGGCGGAGGCGTTCGCGGAGAAGCTGCATCACGATGCGCGGATCGCATGGGGTTATGAAGCGGAAGGCGAACTTACGAAAGACGCGTTGATCCATGAAAACTATCAGGGAATCCGTCCCGCACCGGGTTATCCAGCGCAACCGGACCATACCGAGAAACCGATTCTTTTTAATTTGTTAGGTGCAACCGATGCGACGGGTGTTTATCTAACCGAAAGCTGCGCCATGCATCCGGGTGCGGCGGTTTGTGGCATTTATTTCTCGCATCCGGAAAGCCATTACTTCGCACTATCGGAACTGCAGAAAGACCAGATTGAGGATTACGCGAAGCGCAAGGGGATGACTCTACAAGAAGCGGAGAAGTGGCTTGGACCTTGGCTTGGCTATTAGCGTGGCGGCGGATTGCATCCGCCATGCCAATCCATCCAAACATTATAATTTGGCAGGGCGGATGCAATCCGCCGCCACAGTCAGAAACATCTCAGTCTCGCAATCGTCTTCTCTTTCCCTAAGATCGCGAAGATATCACCGAGATCAGGGCCGTGGGCTCTACCGGATAATGCAACCCGGATGGGGAACATGAGTTGTCCGGCTTTTGCACCGTTGGCGGTGGCCACTTCACCGATAGCGTTTTTCGCGATGTCAGCATTCCAATCGGTTAGGTTGGAAAATTGTTCGGCAACGGCAGACAAAAGCGCGGCATTTGGATTCGCTTTCGCTTTCGCGACGGCTTCCTCATCCGTTGGCGCGGTGTCGGTAATGAGGAAATCGATGGCGGCGGGAACTTCCGAAAGGAGCCGGACTTTTTCTTTCACCGCTGCGATCACGGCAGGGTAGTTTTCAGTGATTGGAAGATTTTCCGCGTGGACGAAGGTTTTTGCCAATTCCGCAAACCTCTCAGTGGAAATTTTCGCGATGTGCTGCTGGTTAACCCACTTGCATTTTTCCAAGTCGAAACGGGCGGGTGCACGATTGATGGCTTCAATCGAGAAACGATCGATGAGTTCGGTTAGAGTGAAAATTTCGTCATCGGATTTCGACGACCAACCAAGTAGGGCGATAAAGTTCACGACGGCTTCGGAGAGGAAACCTTGTTTCGGATAATCACCAACCGCTGCTCCCGCATCGCGTTTTGACATCTTGGAACCATCCGCGTTGAGAATCAGTGGGATGTGAGCGTATTGCGGTGGTTCTTCACCCAGCGCTTCGATGAGCTGGAGATGTTTCGGCGTGTTCATCAAATGATCCTCACCGCGAATCACGTGGGTCATTTTCATTTCTAGGTCATCGACTACGTTGACGAAATGGAACACGTATGAACCATCGCTGCGACGGATTACCATGTCTGGGGTGTTAGACTCATCGCGGTAATCGATGGTGACCTCGCCGCAAACGAGGTCGTGCATCGTGATGGGTTTACGATCAAAACGGAAACGATAGGCATCGCCATCTTGGTAGAGTCGATCGGCAGCTAGGAGTTTTTCGAAATAGGCGTCATAAATGTCGTTGCGCTGGGATTGGTAGTAAGGACCGAAATTGCCGCCTTTTTCCGGACCTTCGTCCCAGTCGAGGCCGAGCCATGACATGCCGTCGAAAATCGCTTGGCGTGCTTCCTCGGTGTTGCGCGCGGCATCGGTGTCTTCCACACGGAGGATGAACGTGCCCATGTGCTTGCGAGCGAAGAGCCAGTTGAAAAGTGCAGTGCGGGCGCCTCCGACGTGGAGATAACCAGTGGGAGAGGGTGCGAAACGGGTGCGGATCATAAATTTCAAATCTCAATTTTCAAATTTCAAGAAGAGTAAGGCTAACCTTGCAGACTTCTTAGGGCGCCGCGGATGAGGGCTTCTGCGGTGGCGGCGGGGTCTTTATCTAAGATGGAGCGGACGGCTTTGCGGGAATCGACTTGTTTATAGCCGAGGGCGATGAGGGCGAGTTCTGCATCTGCGGCTTGGGATGAAACTTCTCCCGAGGCGGCGTCTTGCCAGGTATCTGTGACTCCGACCTTGTCTTTCAGTTCAAGAATGATGCGCTCGGCGGTTTTTTTACCGACCCCTTTGGACTTGGATAAAAGCGTGACATCTCCCGCGACCACGGCGGATTTGAACATGGTTACTGGCATGCCGCTGAGAATGGCGATAGCGATCGCAGGGCCTATGCCTGAAACACGGTCGATCAGTAGTAGAAACACATCCCGCTCTTCCTCGGTGGCGAAACCATATAGAGTTTGTGCGTTTTCCCGAATATGCAGGTGGGTGCGCAGATCCACAAATGATCCCTCAACCGGGTGAAGTTTATCAAAAGTAGAGATCGGAATAATGGTTTCATAGCCGACCCCATGGCAATCGACGACGAGTCGGTTCGGGTATGCCTCAATGATGTTTCCTCTGATTCTTGCGATCATGGATGAGGTTTTCGGTTAAATGGTGGAGGTTGCAAGAGGGAAGGTGTCTAAAATTGAATAAATTGTTGCCTAGGGGCTTAGGATGAAGCATTTAATCAACCAGCAAATCAATGTTTTCAGCACCGAGAATAGACTAAAATTTTGGGGCTGTACTAGCTAAGCGAGGAAAAATCGCAT
>JAJTHK010000147.1 GCA_021298895.1 Luteolibacter sp. | reverse complement strand
GGCGCTTCAATGGAGGTAACCATCAAATGCTCTTGAAGCAGCTAAAATACTGGGTAAAACAGTCTCAGCAGTAAGCCTTAGCTAGTACAGCCCCTATCTTTAAACCGATTCGCGGATGATGATATATTCCTCAAGGCGAGAACGTAAGCATTGCCATTCAGTATGAAGCCCACCCTGTTAATCTTCGTTTTCTTCTCTTTCCTATCAAATACCTTTGCGGGCGAGCGTCCAAACTTCATTTTCTTTCTGACGGATGATGTTTCCTTCGATGACATCGGACCTTACGGAAATACTTTCGTCAAAACTCCAAACCTCGATCGCATGGCGGCGGAGGGAATGGTTTTTGATCGTGCTTATCTAACAACTAGCAGTTGCAGTCCGAGCCGCTGCAGCATGATTACAGGGCGATATCCTCATAATACCGGTGCGCCGGAGTTGCACATGCCACTGCCGGCGGAACAGGTGACCTTCATCCAGCAACTTAAAGAGGCGGGCTATCACACGATACTCTCAGGTAAAAACCATATGGGCGACGCCAAGGCGCTGGGCTTTGCGGAGGTATCCAGTGGGAAAGGTTCTTCCGCCAGTGAGGACTGGGTGGAAATTTTGAAGAAGCGTCCGAAAGATCGACCGTTCTTCGCGTGGTTTGCATCGAATGATGCGCATCGCGGTTGGGATTCGGATAATGATTTACTGAAATATGATCCAGCGACGATTCAGGTTCCTCCTTATATGGTTGATGGGCCAGAGACGCGCAAAGATCTTGCTGCTTATTATGGTGAAGTGAGTCGCACGGATGCATTCATTGGGAAAATCATGACCGAGCTTGAGAGTCAGGGAATAGCGAAAAACACCTATCTCGTTTATTGCACGGATAATGGTAGACCGTTTCCTCGGTGCAAAACCCGCATGTATGACAGTGGATCGAAGGCTCCTCTCCTGATTTGGCAGCCGGGTGCTATCAAACCAGCCCGCACAAGTTCTCTAACAAGTGTGATCGATTTGGCTCCGACCTTTCTCGATCTTGCAGGAGTTAAGCCGAGCTCCACCATTCAAGGAGTCAGCCTTGCGACGGTTCTAAAAAATCCGAAATCGATTGTGCGGGACTTCGCTTTTTCTGAGCGCAACTGGCATGTCTATTCCGCACATGAGCGAGCCGTGCGGCATGGAAATTGGTTGTATATTCGAAATGCATTTTCTCAGCAAGCTGCGCTCTGTGTGGAGAGCGATGCCAGTAGGTATCCTGCTGCGATCGAATATTGGGAGCATCAGCGAGCAGGTAAACTTTCACCCCTGCAAAAAGATGTGCAATTGGCTCCCCGCCCAAGCATTGAACTCTACCGCACCGATACGGATCCTCACCAATTTACCAATCTCGCAGGACAACCCGAACACCAAGAAATCCAATCGTTGCTCTCAAAAACCTTAGATCAATGGATAGAGCAAACAGGTGATACCGTTCCTGAAAATCCTACCCCCACACGCGGAAAGGGAGATCCTCAAGGAGGCAAGCGTGGCGAAATTCCCGGCACCGCAAAACAAGCGCAACGCATCAATCATGCAGGCCCTATATTGCTTAATCTAACAGAAAAATAATTTGTTGTGGTGAAATCCTGTGAGATGAAAACCGATGACTGGCAGGTAAAACTCAGAAATTCCCTTAGATTTTTTGTTAGATTTTTGGCACGGGACCTATCGTTCCCTCTTCGATAAATTCTGATTTAGTGGAATACTGTTGTTTATCGATTTTGCCATTCTGAACTTCAGTAACCCAACGCACCGCCCGCCTGATGATGGGTTTTGTATCCCAGTCGATGTGTGCAACCTTTGGCAGAAACCATGAAAAGGTTGGATTTGGTTCGGTGCAGATGAGTGAGATGTGTTGCGGGGCAAAAATTCCACGACGTGCCAGATGCTGTTGGGCGATCATGAAAAACGATACCTCATCAACTATGATCGCAGTAGGAGGGGTGACCTTGAATAAACCATCTAAAGCGCGTTCGAATCCCTCGGGCGTTTCTTCCCAATCAGGTAAATTATAGCTGCCGACTTTAATGCCGTTTGAAGCAAGTTCATTCAGAAATGCTTGCTCACCTGCTCCTGGTTCTGGCTTTCTTCTCTCCTCTCGCGCAATCATCACGATTTTTCTGTGACCCAGCTCAATGAGGCGTTTGGTCGCTTTGTGAATCGAAGTTTGCTTATCTATTCCAGCTCCAGCAATTTTAACTTCCTGTCTCCGTCCAAAGCAGGCGAAAGCTGGTATGTTTTGTGATGCGAACCAATGAAGCACCTCGTAGGAGCCGGAAAGAATGATCCACACATCCGCTTGGCTTTTATCTATGCACGCAGCGATTTTTTTAGCATTCCGACCAATATCTATGATCGTTTGCGAGGCAAAACTTGTGATGTGTCCCGCGGCTTCGAGTTGATGCCGCAGCTCAATCGTAAAGGGTAATGCACGATCATTTAGATCGTAGAGAAGAATCGATATCTGCAAGGAGCTGATTTTTTTCCCAGTGGGTTTTACAATCAGGCTCTTTTTTCTAGCTCCCTGATCTTTCAAGAAACCTTCGTGTTTCAATTTTGCGACCGCAGCGACGACCGTTTTCGGGCTAACTCCCAACTCTTTGCCCAACTTATGCACACCTGGCAAAGTCTGGCTTAGGGTCCCGGCCATAATTCCCTCCCTTAAATACGCGACAAGCTGATCAACGGCGCTTAGTGGGTGAAAAGGCTTCATGGCTGCAGGCTTCTATAATCCTTTGGAGTATAGAAATTCATTCTGAAATGCCAGATTTATTATTTCGAGGAGAAAAATGCTTACAGAATAAGTAAATTAGGGCGAAAATTATTTTTTGAGAAAAAATAGAAAAAATCCTGAAGCGGCTTCGCTCTTGATATGTAGGCGGTAATTAGTCGGGCAAGGTCCGTTGATTCACCGTTAAGTTTTTTGCCTGTTGTTGATGTGCTGCGAAATGCGGTTCATGAATTGGCGGGAGTTTTCAGCAGTTTTGGAAATCACTTTCTGATCAAATTTTACAGCCACTGAAGCTTCCCGACAGTTTATGAGCCGCTTTCCCATCGCATTTTGTTTTTGAAAAGCGGACCATTGGTTCGCTTTTTTTATTTGGGTATCAGCTACAAACATGCAACATTTTCTTTTCGCGACCAGGCGATCCAATATTAGGAGTGTCCAATGAGTAAGAAGAAAGACTGTCCGGATTGTCCGGAAATTACGGATGATCATCAGATTACCGAGGAGGAAATCCGTCAGCAAAAGATCTTTGAGTTGGAGGCGGAAGAGCGCTCATGGTTAGCAGGTCCGCGCTCTCGATTTCATGATTTATGTTCGCTGTTTCGAGTGGGTTTGGATTTGATCCGAGCATATCGGATTTTGCATTTTGTGGGGCCTTGCGTGACGATTTTTGGTTCTGCTCGGACCAAGCCTGGGACTCGATGGTATGAACTGGCGAGAGAGATGGGCGCAGCAAGTGCGGAGCTGGGTTTTACGGTGATCACAGGTGGAGGGCCCGGCATCATGCAGGCGGGAAACCAAGGTGCTTATGAAGCAGGCGGCCGCTCATTAGGAGTGAATATCATTTTACCTTTCGAGCAAGAGGTGAATCCTTACGTCCACCGCTCGGTGAACATGCGCTACTTTTTCACGCGCAAAACCATGTTGGTGAAATATTCGTATGCTTTCATTGTTATGCCAGGTGGTGCTGGAACCATGGATGAAATGTTCGAGACCATGACCCTGATCCAAACTGGTAAACTTAAAAACTTTCCCATTATTCTGATGGGCAAAGATTTCTGGCAGCCATTGATGGATTTTTTATACAAAATGGCAGACGAAGGCATGATTAACCCTGAAGATCCTGAGCTGATCTTTTTCACCGACAGTGTGGAGGAAGCTAAGGCTCATTTGCAGCGTCACGCGGTCAGGCAGTTTGGCTTGCGTAGAAAACGCACACCGAAACCGATCTCCGCACTCGGGGAAAAGGGGATGGCTTAAAAATTAGGTAGGGACGCCTATCCCCAAGCGTCTATATCTGGCGGAGGTTAAACTGGAAGATCACGATGGGGTGTGTTATACCGTGAAATATGGACGTTTAAGGATAAACGTCCCTGCCCATCACGCCTTCGGTAGAAAAAACCCGCGTTGTTTCTCAGAAATTGTCATCCCGAGTTTTTCCATCACCGCGAGCATGTCTTCCCAAAGTAATCGTTTGACTTGATTTGAACTACTCTGGAGTAGGTAGCTAGGATGATAGGTGACACGTACAGGGATATTCGAGATTTGATGCCATGTCCCCCGCATGCTCTCTAAGCTTCCTGATAAATTAAGCAGTCCCTCCGCTGCTGTGCCGCCGAGAGCGATGATGATTTCGGGTTGAACGATATCGATCTCTGCCAGCACGAGAGGTAGGCAACTTGCTATTTCCTCTGGATTTGGTTTGCGGTTGTTTGTAGTTTGCTTGGGGATGGCTGGACGAAATTTCACCAAGCTGGAAATGTAAATCTCATCACGCGAGATGCCCATCGCCTTGAGAATATCATTAAGCTTTTGTCCAGCTGGTCCAACGAAGGGCTGAATATCCTTTTCTTCGTGGTAACCCGGCGCCTCGCCTATCATCATGATCTTCGCATCCACATTGCCCGACGCAAAGACCAGTGTTTCACGTAAACTCCCCAGGGCATGAGCCGGTGCCCAACTTGCGGCCTGGCGTTTTACGCTTTCGAGCTTTGCGGCTTTGTCTGAGCCGTCGATGATCAATTTTGTGGTTTGAGCAATAGGGCGGGGAGCGCTGGCGATTTCAACAGCAGGGCTTGGAGGTGTGGCTATGGGTTTTCTTGCGCGAATATAAAGCTCCCGCATGCCTTCGCGCGCCTCATCGTCCAGAAAAACATGGCTTTTGCCACGTGCCTGCTCGGACTCGAGAAATTCAATAAGGGCATCGACAGGGCGGCTCACAACCCAGTGTTATGATTTCCTGGAAACCGAATCAACACCCACCTCGAGTTTTTTTTATTTTTCAATCTTGCGGCTACGATTTGGAACCCATAGACCCTAGCCATGTCCTATTTCCCTGACATCCCGAAAATACAATACGAAGGTCCAAAATCCAAAAACCCTTTCGCTTTCAAACAATACAATCCTGACGAAGTCGTCGCCGGAAAAACCATGAAGGATCATTGCCGCTTCGCTGCCGCTTATTGGCACGTCATGCGCAACGGTCTCTCCGATCCCTTCGGTGGCCCAACTGCCCTCATGCCATGGGATGATCAGAGCAATTCCGTTTCCAACGCCCTTAAGCGCGCCGATGTGTTCTTCGAGTTCCTCGATAAAATCGGTATCGATTACTACTGCTGGCACGATCGCGACATTGCTCCAGAACTTTGCGACCTCGGGAAGTCCAACGCAGCTTTGGAAAAAGTCACCGATCACTTGCTCGGTCTCCAAAAAGCCACAGGCAAAAAACTCCTCTGGGGCACCGCATGTTTGTTCTCTCACCCACGCTACTCGCAAGGTGCAGGCACCTCACCAAACGCAGATGTTTTCGCCTACGGCGCAGCTCAAGTCAAAGCAGCCATGGACGGCACCTTGAAACTCGGTGGCGAAGGCTACACCTTCTGGGGTGGTCGCGAAGGTTACTCCACCCTTCTCAATACCAACATGAAACGCGAGCTCGATAACCTCGCCAACCTCCTTCACCTCGCTGTCGACTACGCGAAAAAAATCGGCTTCAAAGGTCAGTTTTACATCGAGCCAAAACCACGCGAGCCCTCGACTCACCAATACGATTCCGATTCCGCCGCGTGCCTCAACTTCCTCCGTCAGTATGGTCTCATGGATCATTTCAAACTGAACTTGGAAACCAACCACGCCACCCTCGCCGGCCACACCATGCTTCACGAAATGACCGTCGCTATCGACGCTGGCGCGCTCGGCTCCGTGGATGCGAACCAGGGCGATGAACTCATCGGCTGGGACACCGACCAATTCCCAACCGACATCTACCTCACCACCGAGATCATGTTGAAAGTTTTGGAAATGGGTGGATTTACCACTGGTGGTTTGAACTTCGATGCGAAACGCCGCCGCGAATCCCACGAGCCTTCCGATCTCTTCCACGCCCACATCGGTGGCATGGACGCCTTCGCCCGCGGCCTTAAAATCGCTGCCGCCATCCGCGAAGACGGCAGACTCCAAGAGTTCGTTAACAACCGCTACAAATCCTGGACCACAGGCATCGGTGCTAAAATTTCCAAAAAGCAAATCAGCTTAGAAGAAGTCAGCGCCTACGCCCTCTCTAACGGCGAGCCAACTCTCGACTCCGGTCGCCAAGAAATGTTAGAAAATTTGGTCAACGAGTTTATCTGATGGTAAAATCATCAAAAAGGGCGCGGATTCACCTCCGCGCCCTTTTTTGCATAATTAGCTAGCTTGGTTGATGGTGGATAGCTCACCAGTTCGAATTCGAACTTTTATTTCCTCCTTGGATTAACTAGACGTTGCTAGAAAATGAAATCTTCCACCTCTGCGCATAAATATTCGAAAAGCATGCTAGTTGATTGGAATCCAATTATGCGCTTTATTTTCCTTGGACCCTTTACAGGTGCTTTTCTCGGCCTTACGCAAGTGGCAGTAGCAGTTGTAATTTGGGTGCTTCATGATAGGCCTGATTTTTATTTTCGTGGCGCACAAGGAGTCGTGTTATCATTCTTTATTTTTACTGTAGGTGGGGGAATGGCTGGATGCGTCTATGGCGGAATTCTATTATTATTTGAGCGCTTCAGTCGTAGGCGGATTCGTCCGCTCATCACACTGGGGCTCACACTAGGTTTGGCTGCCATGAGCGCGGCGCTCATTGTGATAGTGGAATTCCGGCAGGAAAAGATTGGATGGATCTTAGCACCGCAGATCAGCGCGTTTGTCTTTGGCTTGTTGGCTTCTCTACTGTCGTCTGTGCATTATGAAATTGAAGATGACGTAGATGACTCGGCTTAATGCCAATATAAGAAAATTATAATATGAAACATTTTCTAAGAGTTATTGCTATTTTATGTTTGGGTGGCTCATCAGCGTATTCCCAAAAGGCGACTGTTGCGGTGTATTTGGATAAGCCGCAATGGGTGGTTTCAAAATATCTAACAGGTTCGCATTTTGTTTATGCTTATGAGGCAGACTGGATATACGATGACGGTCAGGTTATCGATTGGATGAAACGTGCCAAGGTCGGGGTTATTCGATATCCTGGTGGCACCGTTACTGAAAACTGGCACTGGGATGATCTTAATGGCTACGCTTTTGAGTATCACGTCAAAGAACTTACAGGTGAGTTGGGGTCTGCAGATACGTGGAGTCCTAAGTATCGACCCCTACCAAAGCGTGACCCCAAAGAATTCATGGATGTCGATGAGTATATGTCCATCTGCAAGCGGGTGGGTGCTGACGCCATGCTTGGAGTTAATATCCATTCGGGGAACACGTATCGCAGTGTCGATGATAGCAAGATTGAAGCCCAACGGCTGGCTGAATACTGCAAGGGTAAGGGTTACGACGTGAAATTTTTCTACATAGGTAATGAGGGATACACCAACGGATTTCATGGTCAGAAATATGCCACTGCCATTGATGAGTATGCGCTGATCCTGAAGAAAGTGTTCCCTCATGCACAAATCATTGCCGATTGGAAATATGGACCGCGTGAGAAGAAACGTTTCGAGCATAGTATGGAGCTTATTCGAATGTCCAAATCACTCGACATCATGGAGTATCATGAAAAATGGGGTGTTGATTGGGGGCTTAAATCGGGACAGACAAGAGATGAGTGGTTGGCGCAGAAGCCTTTTCTCTACAACGGTCAGTTTTCCGAGTTTTACGAACGCTTTGATAAAAATAATCAGAAACTCGGGCGTGATGTGAAGCACGCGCACAATGAATGGGGTTTGGGAGGCATGAAGGAATCGAAAAATGAGTATGATTTCACTTTGCTGACTGCGGACTTTTTCATCGAGATTTTTCGACATCCCACCTATATGGCCGCTTGCTGGAATCTCAACATGGGGCCTAAACCTACTCGTGTATTTCTAACAGATAATGGTCGGGTCAAGCTGATGCCCCCTGCCTTGGTATATGAGATGGTTGCCACAGCGATGGGCAGCCATCAAATACCGATCGAATCTTTAGGGAATTCTGCGGTATATGGTTTCGCGACCAAAGACGAGGAGACTCAGTGGACTCAGATTTATCTAATAAACAAAAGTGAGTTGCCTGCAGAAGTGACAGTCAATCCGAAGGGGCGGCACCTCGCGATCGAAACGATCCAGCGATTGGTCGCTCCAGGTAAAGTCACAGAGGAGAAGTTCGCATCTTTCCCCGCCACAATCACGCTTCAACCCATGTCTTTTTCAAGAATCGTTGGTAAAGCGAGTGACGTAGGGATGAAACCCAAGGGCGATGAGGAACTAGCACCTGCACGCGGCAAGTGAGAGACTGCGCTGGGTAAGCTTTGCTTCAAGAATTTATCTTTTTATGTGCTTAAAGGGCGAAGGGCAAACGGTCTAGAAGCACGAAATTTGAAATTCTAAAGATGAGAAGATGGAAGCAGGACGTAGCCGCGCCTTGGTGGGCGAAACTATGTTCGATTGGCGAGTTGAGCTTGGATCTTGGCGAGTAGTTTTTCCAGGGCTGGCATTTCCACGCCTGCTGCGATTGCGCGGCGGAGAGGTTCTTGCCAAATGGGACCAAGTTCGAGTTCACGACCTTCGATGAAATCAATCATCGTGGAGGGTTGGTAAGGGCCCATGGGGCGTGTGCGTTCGATATTGGATTCGATGAGGCTTTGATCTAACAAAATTCCCTGTGCGGTAGCGGCGGTGATGACTTCCTGCATCAAAGTGCGGATTTCGGTTTCGATGATGGGATTTGCCAACAACACATCGGTGGTGACTCCGCCTTCAGCGACGGCGAGTCCGTTAAACGGAATGTTCCAGATCAATTTTTCCCATTGGGCTTTAGCTAGGTCATTAACAGCTGTGGCGGGAATATTGGCAGCCTTGAAACGCTGGGCGATGGTTTCCACAATGTCTGAATCCCCATTCAAAAACTTTCCTATTGTCATTCGTCCTCCGGCTGAATGGCGAATGGTGCCATGCGCGATGCGATTGATGCAGACAAAACAAAGGCCTCCGTAGATCTGATCTGTATCGACGATTTCCGCGATCCGCTCGCAGTTTCCCAAACCGTTTTGCAAGGTCAGCACTTGGGTGTTGGCATGCATGAGTGGAGGTAGAACGCAGGCAAGCGCATCATTTGCCGTGGCTTTCCATGCGACGATCACAAGATCTACGGGCCCGATGTCCTCAGATTTATTGTAAACGGAAATATTGGGCAGATAAAAATTCCCAGCGATGCTTTCAACCTTCAATCCGAATTTCGAGAGATGATCGTAATCCGATCGCGCGAGAAATCTCACATCGATGCCGGCTTCCGCAAGGCGTCCGCCGTAATACAGGCCGATTGCGCCAGAGCCTATGATGGCGACGCTGTTGAAATCCCATTTCATTTTAGAGAAGTTCTAACAACTAAAATCAAGTCGCACTCGGTGCGCCACCGTGTTGAGGCGTTGTGGTGGTAACGGAATTTTCCTTAGGCATGCAAAGCAGGGCTTCGCTGATGAGGAAAAACAGCATGGCGACAAGGAACGCGCGCCAGATATGAGTGGAGAGTGAAGGGTCTGATGTCTGACCGGCTTGGTCGAGCAGGCGGTAGTCGGTTCCTTCCAGCATCGCATCGAGACTATCTTTGGTGGTGGTTTCCAATTCATCTTCAGCAAGTGGACGGTTCACGGCAGTCAGGCGATTTCCCAGACGAAAGACGCCAGCAACGTGATCGCTGTTTTCTTTTGAGTAATCATCCACACGAGTTCGTGTTTCACTAGGTGCAAGCATGGCGGAATCCGAACCAACCTCCGCGAGGAATGAGGCATCAAAGCGCTCCGCGCCCAGCGCGAGAATACGTTGGACGGCTGGCAGTAGCACATCGGCATCGCCGAGGTTGGACCATGTGTAATCGGGAATGCTACCGATGGTCCAGAGCGTGCCTTTGTCGACAATTTTGCGGGTGATAAACGGTTCGCCATCTTCCCATTTTGCGAGAACAGCGGCATCGCTTTTTGGGATGGCGCGTTTGATGGCGCGGAGGCGTTCAGCAGGGATGGGTGAGCCATCGACGCCGTCGCGCAGCGGGCCATCGGCACGCTCCCAATCTTTCAGGATGAAAAATTTCCCAGATGCAGATGTGGAGATAGGCTCCCATTGAGTTTCGAGAAACGCCTCGGTGGCAGCGGATTTGGGGCTTGGCAAGAGGACGACCTGACCACCGCTTGAAAGGAAATTTTGCAGGGTCTTGGCGCTTTCTCCGGTGGGAAGTGGAGCGGCCCAGAGAATCAATGAGAGTTCGGAAGTTGATGTTGCGGCGAAGGCGCCGGGTTCAATGCGGGTGACGGTTTGTTTTTCAAAATTAGGCGGTGCGGCAGCGAGACTCAGATAGTTAGCAGCTTCGTTAGATTCAGAAACGATGATGGATTTTATTGGACGAGCTGGGCCGTATGCGAAGAAGACGGAGTTATCGCGTGGGTTACCATCGGCTGGGATGGAGAGCCAGCCATGTCCGGATTCATCTTCGAGTTTGATCGGAATGCGTTTTTGGAAACGAAGTGATTGTCCGGGAAGAGTGATGAGTTCGTTTTGTGAGGCGCCGTTGATTTGAGTTGTGACTGGAAGGCCGATGCTACCGCGGTTGTCTTTGGAGCGGTTGAGTTCCAAATTCAGGATTAGTCCATCAATGGTTCGGCGGGTGTTGAGCAGGCGTAAAGAGGTGTTGGCTGCAGAGTCTCCGCTGATCGAAAGGATGCGGATTGCGGGTTTTTCAGGGAGGCTTTGTAGATTCGCGCGCAGGGCGGCCCAGCGATCGTCATCGGGACGCCAGTTAGAGCGTTGGAGGTCAGATGCAAGCCAGATTTCCGAGCGACCCGTGGATTTTGTTAGGACATCTGCAGCGGAGGCTAGCAGGGTGGGAACATTCGCGGTGGAATCAGTGGCAGCGGTTGCGGAAATTTGACCGAGAACATCAGGCGAAGGGATTTCCTGCGGTTTGCCTGATGCGCTATCGATCACGACAAGACGTGGGCTTCCGATGTTTGACATCGCCTCTCGAATTTTTCGCAGCACGAGTTCGCGCTTGGCGTCCTCACCATCACCGGAACGGAGTTCCATGGACGCGCTGCGATCGAGAATAAGAACTACGGTATCTATCGTACCTGCGCCCCATCCGAGGAGCCCCGAAACGATGGGACGCGCGGCGGCAAAAGCGAGTGCGGCGAGTCCGAGGGTGCGGCATGTTAGAATAAGTATGTGACGAAGTTTCTTTTTGCCACGTGACTCACGCGTGGCTTTGAGAAGGAACTGCATCGCCGCCCATTGTAGGGTTTTGTGACGGCGCTTGTTGAGTAAATGGATGATCACTGGGACGCTAGCTGCGGCCAGAAACCAGAGTAGAAGTGGAGAAAGGAAAGTCATTTCATTAAAATTCTAAATCTTAAGTATTAAATTCTAAACTAAGAAAATGGTTCATTTGCTCACTTGGATGAGTTGCGTAGGATAGTAGCCATAATTTTCGCAAGTTCGTCGGATTCTTTATAAAGGTCACGGAGCGTTTGTTTTAGCGATTCATCTATCGATGTCTCTCCTAGTAGGCGAAGCCAGAGACGACATTCGCTCGCTTCCTTTTTAGAGATTCGTATACGAAAGAAAAAATCAGGTTTAGAAACCGCATTATTGGCTTCAATATAGTTTGCTGCAACAGATCCGGAAGCTCGAAGGACTTGATCGATATCTGTCCATTGCTGTCGAGTCCAGTTGATGTCACCGATGCAGCGACGAACCTTGAGGGCAAATTGATAGGTTCGTTCTTCCAAATCATATATCGGTTTTTCATCATCCATTTCTTCGTTTAGTATTTCGTGCTTAGGATTTAATGCTTAGCTTTAGGTAATCTTGCCGTGAGAAATTCACGCAGTAGCGGCTCTAGCGGCGTATCGGTGGTGACGAGTTGGTAATCAGCGTTGGCGTCGTGCGCTTTGTCGCGGACGTTTTTCAGGAATTCGTTAAGCGCGGTGTGGTATTCGTCGGCGATGAGGTTGGGTTCGACGACGAGCGCGGTGTTATCTTCAAGGTCGACGAAGCGGTGAGGGCGATCGAAGTTGAATCCAATTTCCTGAGGATCCATGAGATGGAAGAGTGAGATATCATGTTTGCGGTAACGCAAGTGCTGGAGCGCGTCGGCGAGTTCTGCGGTATCGGTGAAAAAATCTGAGAGGATCACGATAAAAGCGCGTTGGCCGATTTTTTCCGCGATTGTGTGGAGTGCGGGAATTAATCCAGTTTCACCAGACGGCTCAACTTTTTCGATGGTGGTAAAGAATCGTTCGAGGTGCGCGGCACGACGTGATGGAGGGACTTCTAAATGGAGTTTGTCGGTGCAGATCGAAAGTCCGGCGGCATCGCCTTGATTGACTAGCAGATAAGCGAGCGATGCAGCGATACGGCGAGCGTATTGGATTTTCGACTCAAGACCCGGGCCGTGGAAATTCATCGAGCCAGAGGCATCGATGACAAAATAGGCGCGAAGATTGGTGTCGGCTTCGAATTCCTTGATGTAGAATCGGTCTGAGCGAGCAAAGGCTTTCCAATCGAGGCGGCGGGTATCATCTCCAGGAACGTATTTTCGATATTCTGCAAACTCGACGGATGAACCTCGGTGAGGGGAGCGATGTTTACCCGCCACGTTGCCCATCATCGGGACGCGCGACTCGATAGGCAGAGAGCCAAGGCGAGAGAGGAGGTCGCTATCGATGAAAGAGTGGGCGGACATTGTTAGAATTCAGAGGCCAGAATCCAGAGGCCAGAAAAGAGTTAATAGGTGGAAGACTAAGATTGTTGCGAGAGTTTGTTGATGAGAGAGCCCAGCATTCGGGATAGCTCGCGGGTTTCTTCGATCATTTCAGCTGTTCCAGCGAAAGTAGCCACTCCGAGCTCTTTGCATACGGCTTCATGAACCTTTAGTTGAGTTCTTAGTTCGCCGCATGAGCCTTTGCTGTAACTGATAAAGCGTGAGAAATCCGCATCGCTTGAACGCTCCGCGCCTTCAGCGATGTTGGATGGGATTGAAATCGCCGCACGAGTCATTTGATCTTTGAGGGCGTAATCTCTTGATCCGTGAGTCGCCACACAAAGTTTAACGGCCAATTCGCAGCCGCGTTTCCAAACCTCCAAGTTTTCGAAGTTATGAGTTTTCATTTCGTCTGGTCTCTGGCTTCTGGACTCTGGTCTCTCATTTATCCTTCATCTCAGAAATGAGCTTCTGAACGATTTTCTTGGAGGTCATGCCTTGGGATTCGGCGGCGAAGTTGGTGATGACGCGGTGGTTGAGGACGGCTGGGGCGACGGCTTCGATGTCTTCGATGGAGGCCATGTAGTTTCCTCGGAGGGCGGCGCGGGATTTCGCACCGAGGATGAGGTATTGGACGGCGCGCGGGCCGGCTCCCCAACCGACGGTGTCTTTGATCCATTGCGGAGACTCGGGTTGGCCTGGGCGGGTTTTGCGAACGATCTCGACCGCGTAGTCGTAGAGGTGATCTGGAACAGGCACACGGCGAACCAGTTGTTGGAAGGCGATGATTTTTTCACCGTCGATCAGTTTCGCGAGGGCTTGTTTGGCTGCTCCGGTGGTTTCACGAGCGATGCGTTTTTCTTCCTCTGCGGATGGGTATTCAACTTCGATGAGGAACATGAAACGGTCCAGCTGGGCTTCAGGAAGGGGATAGGTTCCCTCTTGTTCGATCGGGTTTTGGGTCGCTAGCACGAAGAACGGAGGTTTGAGAGTATAGGTTTTACCGAGCACGGTGACCTTATTTTCCTGCATCGCCTCAAGCATGGCGGACTGGGTTTTGGCGGGGGCGCGGTTAATTTCGTCTGCTAGGAGAAGGTTGGCAAACACAGGACCTTGGACAAATTCGAATTCACGTTTACCGCCGGTGGTTTCTTGGATGATGTCGGTGCCGGTGATATCGGCGGGCATGAGGTCCGGAGTGAATTGGATGCGGTTGAAGGAGAGGTTGAAGGTCTGGGCAACCGAGGAGACCAGTAGGGTTTTTGCGAGACCAGGAACGCCCATAAGCAGGGCATGGCCACGGGCAAAAAGCGCGATGGCTAGTTTTTCAATGACATCATCTTGGCCGACGATAATTTTGGCGAGCTCAGCACGGAAAGCTTGGTAGGTTTTTCCTAGTTCATCGATGGCGGCGACATCGTCTGGTGGGAGCTGGGTGAGCGATGGTGCAGAAACGGTTTCTGTAACAGATTGGGCGGGGATTTCTTCTAGGGTATCCATGAATAATTTGTGCTTTGGCGAAGCTAGGTAGGAGTTCGATTTTGTCGAGTAGGGATACAAGAGAATTAAAATTTTCCTTACAATCTCGGGGAAATTATAAAAATTCCGTAGGAATCACGGAATTTTTCTATTTCCGGCTTGCCAGAGGGTGGAACTCTGGTAAACCACGCGCCCCGCGGGGCTTCCGGTAAGGATCGGTGCTCCACAATAATCACGCGAAAATCTTCACAACATGGCACGCATCCTAGGTATCGAAATCCCCAACGAGAAGCGCATCGAGGCTTCTTTAACATACATGTTCGGAATCGGACGCCCATTGGCGAGCCGCATCCTGGACCACGCCGGCATTGATCCGGACATCCGCACTGGTCAACTTAGCGAAGATCAGCTGGTGAAAATTGCTCAAGTGATTCAAGCCGAGCAAATCATGGTTGAGGGAGACCTCCGTCGTGAGCGTCAAGTTCAACTCAAGCGTTTAACCTCCATCAACTGCTATCGTGGGATTCGTCATAAGCGTGGTTTGCCAGTTCGCGGTCAGCGCACTCGCACGAATGCACGCACCCGCAAAGGTAAGAAGAAGACCGTGGGCGTTAAGAAGTAATCCGCTGAGATTACGAAACATTCTCCGGAAGTGAAAACTTCCATTTTAGAACAAGACATATGTCAGAAGAAACCAACAACCAAGAAGCTGAAGAAGTAGCGGTTCCCGCTGCCGAGGCTAAACCAGAAACCCCGGCTGCCGCTGTTGCGAAGTCGGACCAAAGCGTAGAGGCTACAGCCGCGAAGGCAGAGGCCTCTAAGAAAGAGCAAAAGAAAGATATCTTTGCTGAAATCGGTGGAGGAGAAGAAGAAATCAAGATCCACAAAGCAAAAGGCTCGAAGAACGTTTCGCGCGGTATCGTTCACGTGACCGCAACGTTCAACAACACGCTTGTCAGTGTGACAGACCAAAGCGGCAACGCGATTGGTTGGTCAACTGCTGGTAAAATGGGTTTCAAAGGTTCCCGTAAAAGCACCGCTTACGCTGCGCAAGTGGTTTCACAAGATGCTTGCCGCCAAGCTATGGGTCACGGTCTCAAGGAAGTTGATGTTCGCGTCAAAGGTCCTGGTTCAGGTCGTGAGTCCGCCGTCCGTGCCGTTCAAGGTTTGGGTCTCGAAATTCTCTCGATTCGTGACGTTACTCCAATTCCTCATAACGGTTGCCGCCCTAAGAAAGCGCGTCGCGTTTAATCCCTAACTTTTAAACACTCAACTTTCTAAGATCATGGCACGTTACACCGGTCCCCGCACCAAAATCTCCCGCCGTTTCGGCGTTTCACTTTTCGGTCCATCCAAGTCTTTGGAGCGCCGCAATTTTCCACCAGGTCAGCACGGTGTCCGTGCAGGCCGTAAGAAAAAATCTGAGTATGCAGTCGCACTTGGAGAGAAGCAGAAGCTTCGTTTCCAATACGGCGTTTTAGAGAAACAATTCCGTTCTTACTATCAAGAGGCAGCTCGTCGCCGTGGTATCACAGGTACTGTGATGCTTCAGTTGCTTGAAAGCCGTCTGGATAACATTTGCTTCCGTGCAGGTTTCGGCAATTCCCGCCAAGCGGCTCGTCAGATGGTCAACCACGGTCACGTTCTTGTGAACGGTCATTGCGTTGACATCCCAAGTTATCAAGTGAAGCCAGGTGATGTGATCAAAGTTGGCGCTAAACCATCTTCACAGCAACTCGCACTCCGTATGCTCGACCTCACACAAGCAGTTCCTGCTGTGGATTGGCTCGAAGTGGACCGCGAAAACATGGTTGCTACTATGTCCCGCGTTCCTGAGCGTTCGGAAATCGATCCACTCGTTAACGAGCAGCTCATCGTCGAGCTTTACTCTCGTTAATAAATATAAAATTCACAAAACGCTCGGAGGAAACTCCGAGCGTTTTTTTGTTTTAATATTGGAGAGCCGTGCCACTGGCCGGCTTATTGCTATTGGAGTGCCGCGTCTCTGACCGGCTGAGAAATCGAATAAGCCGGTCAGAGACACGGCTCTCCATTAGGCTCTCCGGCAGGTTCAACCTTGCTCCGCCAAAAACGATCTCCGGCAAAGTTCGGCGTATTTGCCGTTTTCCGCGAGGAGTTGATCATGGGTGCCTTGTTCAATTACTTTGCCTTTTTCTAACACATAAATGCGGTGGGCGTTTTGGATGGTGGAAAGCCGATGCGCGATAACGAAGGCAGTGCGGTTTTCCATCAAATGATCCAGAGCGGATTGGATTTGGCGTTCGGTTTCGGAATCGACCGATGCCGTGGCTTCATCTAACAGTAGGATGGGCGCGTCCTTGAGGAGTGCGCGGGCGATGGAGAGGCGTTGTTTTTCGCCGCCGGATAGTTTAACTCCGCGTTCGCCGACATTGGTTTCGAGTTGGTTGGGGAGTTCGCGAACGAAAGTATCGCCATTTGCGGCAGTTAAGGCTTTCCAGATTTCCTCGTCGCTTGCGCCGCGTTTAGCGAGTTCAAGGTTTTCTCTAACCGTTCCATTGAAGAGAAATGGCTCCTGAGTGACGTAGGCTAGCTGATTACGGAGGGAGTTTTTATTTAGTGTGCTGATGTCCGTTCCGTCTAACAAAATTTTACCTGAGTCTTTCTCGTAAAAGCGCGCCAGTAGTGATAAAACTGTGGTTTTCCCAGCTCCAGTAGTTCCAACGAGAGCGATGGTTTGCCCGGGTTCTGCTGTAATCAAAATATCATCCAAGGTAGATTGATCTTGATAGGCGAAAGAGACATTTTTGAACTCTACGCTGCCTTGAGAGCGTCCTTGGAATATTTCACCATCTGTTGCATGGAGTTCTTCTTCGGCATCGAGAATTTCGAATACTCGATCCGCGGCAGATCTCCCTGATAGAATCATTTGATTGAGGGAATTGAGTCGGTCAATCGGCTCATAAAACAGCGAGAGGAAGAGCATGAAGGTGATAAATTCACCCAGTTCGAGATTTCCGGTCATTACTTCATAGCCTCCGAAAGCGAGAACGAGTACGGATCCGGTCATTTTCACAAATGTCATACCTGGCGAATAATAGGCCCACCAGCGCATCATTCTCAGTGTGGCTTGGCGGAGGTGTTCTGAAGCTTGGTTGAAGCGGGCGTGTTCGACGGCTTCCGCGGCGTAACTTTTGATTTGGCGGATACCGGCGATGTTGTCATGCAGCAACGAGTTCATGTCTGAAGTCGCTTCGCGTTGATTGCGGTATCGATCTCTGCCTTTGGTCGAATAGATCCATGCGCCAATGGCGAGTAGGGGGATGGGTAAAGTTGCCCAGCCGGCGACGACGGGGTTGAGAATGTATAGGTAAATCCCTATGCCTACGACCTGCAATACAGCGATGATGCCCTGCTCGATCCCGTCGATTAGGACGCGCTCCATGTTCGTCACGTCCTCGACCACGCGGGTCATGATGTCGCCGGTGCGGCGGGTATCGAACCAATTGAGCGGAAGTAGCTGGATTTTGCCATAGAGATCCGAGCGGATGTCGTAGATCACCTTTTGTTCGAAGTGGTTGTTGATGAAAATTCTGGAGCCGTTCAGCCCCTCGCGGATACCAAAGGCGACCAGTGTTAGGGCGACCCAATAGGCAAATTCGTGGTGTCGAGAGGCATTTGGTAGGATTTCATCGACGGCATAGCCGGTAATTGTTGGAAAAACGAACAGGGCGGCGGTCATGCCGAAGGCGCAAAACAGCTGTAGGCTGGCGAGCATAGGGTAACGCCTGAGGTAGGAAAAGACTCGGAGAATGGATTTCATGGGTCGCGGCGCACGCTTGGCGCACGGGGCTGTTTTGTAAAGCCAAGCTTTGAAAATCTCCCTGTAAAATCATAAATTTCCTAACTTTTGAGATTGCCGTCCCGAGATTTCTCATTAGTCTCAGCACACCTCCGAATTTCATCGTTTTTTAAAAAAAGCTTATGGCCACAACCTTTGGTATACTTACATTCCTAATCTTAGGCCTGTCTGCGTTTGTTTCTTACAGAAACAATCAGCGGCTTGATCTGGAAATTGAGAATAAAAATATTTCTCTTAAAGATAAAGATACCAATCAGAAGGAGCTCAAGCGGGTTGAAGGTATTCTGGCCGGGTTGCTGGAGGAGATTCCTAAAATCCAAGAGGAAACAAGGGTTGCGTTGGAGGAAGAGGCTAAATTAAAAGAGCAGAATCTCAATCTCAAAGCGGCTGTTGACAGTAAGACTAAGAAGATTGCCTCGAATGACCGTGAGTATGAGGAAACCAAGAATAAGTTGTTGTTGGTCGGTGAGCCGACAGGGTTGGTTTCCAAGTCAAAAGACATGCGCGTGCAATCCCAAGAATTGGATGAACTCATTAAGAACAAAGAGGCTAAGCTTGCCAATTTGAATGCGGAGAACGTCAGCGCCGCCGATTTGGCGAGTCGCTTGAAATTCAACTTGGACACGATCGGTCGTGGAGAGTCCCTACCTAGCCTAAAGACTAAGATTCGCCAAATTTATCCAAACTGGGGTTTTGTCACCTTAGCAAACGGCTATCAGTCAGGAGTGACTGGCGGTTCCTCATTGGACATTGTTAGAGATGGAGCGGTTATCGGAAAACTGATGGTCACTACGGTCGAGAGAAGCAGTGCATCTGCTAGTATTGTTCCAGATTCTCTAGCTCCTGACATCACCTTAAGAGTTGGCGATGAAATCGTCGCGTCTCCATCCAAAGCAGGCAACTAAGGTTTATCGATAACCAAGAGCATCATTATTTTCTTTAAAAAACCCCACTAACATGAAATTTGTTTTTCTATCTTTAGCGATTATAGCCACTTTGGTGGCATCGTATTTTACCATCACGCAGACCGAGAAGTTTCAAGAAGTTAAAGATTTGAGAATTAAGACCAACGAGGAAATCGTTGTTCTCAGTGCAAGCATCGATGATCGCTTAGCGAAAATTGCAGTTGAAGAAGAAAACAAAAAAGTTGCTGAAGGTGAGCGTTCAGTGGCACAAGCAAGCGTAGCTAACTTTAAGGCAGAGAACAATTCGATTGAGAATCAAGTGGCGAGCTTGGATGTCAAGTTGACTGCACAAGAGACGCAGTTAGGGGAGCTGAAGCAAGTGGTAGCTGGAGTTAAGGCAGAATTTGAGCAAGTTGGAATCGATACAACGCTAGGCTCTTTCGACGAAGATTTCAAAACCTTGACCACTTCGATTGAGACCAAGCAAGGCACCGACAAGGGATTGGATGAGTCGATTGCGGCAGATGAGAAGAAACTCGCTGGCAAGCGTAACGAAATCGATCGTTTTAATGGTCGCATCCAAGCACGTGACACTCGCATTGCTCAAAATGAGATTGAAGCACGTATTACAGCCGTGAATCACGATTGGGGATTTGTCATGGTCGGTGCAGGTTCGAATTCTGGTTTCAATCCTGATACTGTATTGCTTGTTAAGCGCGATGGGCGATTGATTGGTAGGGTTAAACCTTCATCGATCGAGCCGACCCAGACGGTTGCTGATATTGAATTTAGTTCATTGGCCCCAGGCGTTCGTTTCCAGTTAGGTGATCAAGTTATGTTGGAAAAACCTGCCAATAATTAATTTAGTTTCGAGCATATCATGATCCGTTTCACTATTCTCGCTATTGTTGCTGTGTGCTTTGTCTCTTGCATGAAAGAGGAGCCGAAGAAACCAGTTGGTCCAACTTCAGACTCAAGCCAACTGCCGTGGAATATGCCTCAAAAAGGCCAAGGTGGTGGTGCGCTTGGGGCAATGCCGCAGAATCAGTATCGCCGCTAATTGCCGAGAATGTAAGGATTTTACTCCCTATGGTAGGGGCTGCCCGCATGGATGGTTTCGATGCGGTAAAGTTGTTCTAGCAGGACGATCAATGCGATTTCGTGTTGCAGGGTCATACTTGAGAGAGAGCGTGAGTTGGCATTGACTGCGTAATTCTGGAGTGTGCCCGTCTGCAGCGCCTATAAGAAATGCAACGGTTTTGATCTCTCCAGCCATTTTCATGGATTCGAATGTGTTTGCTAGCTCGCGGGTGGTTGGAGTTTTGCCGCGCTCATCTAGAGCGATGCGATAACATCCGCTAGATGCCTGAAGCAAGCGCTCTGAAACTGCTTCTTTGTCGCCAGCTTTGACAATTACGAGCTCGTAGCTGCCGTGACGGATTAGGCGTTTGAGATAATCGTCTAAGGCCAGTTTTGCATAGTTCAGAGCTGGCTTTCCTGCGACGATAATTCGAATTTGCATGGCAAGAATCCTTGCCTGAAATCCCTCAGCCCTCCAGCTTGTTTTAAGTAAGAAATATTTTAGCTTAAAAAAGATGAGTGAAGTTTACGAGAATCTGAAAATTATGGATGAATATCTGTTGTTTCATTACGGCAGAAAGATTGATATTTTGGATTCAAAAGTGCAGTGGCCAGAAGTGATGAGCCAAGCTTTGGACTTTGCGGTGCGAACGCCGGGGTATTTCTCAAAAAACATAATGGCCAGAGGATTGGATCTGGGGTGTGCGGTTGGGCGCTCAAGTTTTGAAATGTCTCGCACCTGTGAAGAAGTGATAGGATTGGATTTTTCGCATCAGTTTATCGCTGCGGCTAATCGTTTAAAAAATGAGGGAAAAATGGATTACACGCGATTGGATGAAGGCGTGATCACGACTTCATTGACAGCCGAGTTGCCACAAGGAATTGATTCTTCACGTGTGGAGTTCATACAGGGAGATGCAATGCAACTGCCCGATCATCTCGGGCGGTTTGATCGAGTTCATGCAGCTAATTTATTGTGCCGACTTACTGATCCAGTTTTGTTGCTCAATCGATTTAGTGAGCTACTCGAAAAAAATGGGGAGCTTGTATTAGCTACACCTTGCACGTGGTTGGAGGATTTCACGCCTCGTGGTAATTGGCCGAAAACAGATACCTTGGGATGGCTTAAGGATAATTTGTTAGAAAATTTCGAACTTCGTTCAGAATGCGACGAGCCTTTTTTGATTCGTGAGACGGCACGTAAATTCCAATGGACTCGATCCATGGTAACCGTCTGGAAGAAACGATAGTCTCGAAATTATTTTTTCTTTCTCAGGAAAGGGGGGAGATCCAGATCCTCGCCATCGAGCACGTTTGGATTTTCACCCTCAAAGCGACCGCGCGGTGTTTTCTTAAATGATAACTCGTCTTGGTCGTTGGATGGCTTGGAATCCATTTTAAGCTGCAATGCGCTCGCAAGATCAATTTTTGGTTCCTTTGGAGACAACACAGGAATCTCAGACTTGGGTTGCATTGCTTCTGGTGGGACAGCAGGAATCTCAGGTCGAGTAGGGCTGGGATTTATCTCGGATTTAACAGACGGGATCTGGGCCACGGGCGTGGGAGTTGGGGACGCCGATGGAACGAGCTCGGGTTCTGCAAAAGGACGTTGATAAGATTCTTGCTTGGCGACATCAGGAAGCGATGCATTGGTGGATTTTGGAGGTTCACTGAAAACTTTTGTTTGCGATGTGCTCGTCTCAGAAACATTTGGAGATTCAGTTCCTAGATTTTCAAAAAACTCATCGATCAATTTAGGTTGCCGAGTTTCTGGTATAACTTTTTCTGGAAGTTTGATGGGAGGTCGTTTCGGCTGCGATGCATCAACCGCAGCAGGTGCAGGTGCAGGTGCAGGTGCAGGTGCAGGTGCAGGTGCAGGTGCAGGTGCAGGTGTCGGGGCAGGTTCCGGTGCAGGCGAGGTGGTTTGAGTGGG
>JAJTHK010000075.1 GCA_021298895.1 Luteolibacter sp. | reverse complement strand
TTAACTTGACGGAAATGCAGAATACTAGTTTTATCGTATCAATCTAAGGAAACAAATCCTGATGAACAAACCTACTCACCCTTCAAATCTTGAACTGCAAGCACTCTCAGTGCTGTGGCATGAGGGCCCGTCTACGGTGAGTTTAGTACACGAATCACTGCCTGACGGCAGAGAGAGAGCCTACACCACAGTGCTCTCGGTCATGCAGAGCCTGGAAAGAAAAAAACTGGTAAGAAGAATCCGCTCCGGAAGGGCTCATGTCTATGAGTCGGCGTATTCCCAAGAGATCATCGTGCGTCGTGCGACGGATGATTTCGTGACAAATGCTTTTGGAGGACGCCTCGGTGAGGCGGTTCTCGCTACCCTCTCCCTCGGTACATTAACACCGGAAGAGAAAACAAACATCGAACGCGAACTCAAACGACATAAAACAATGCCAGCGAAAAAAACAGCAAAGAAAGCAGTAAAAAAAGCAGCTCCTAAGAAAGCCGCTAAAAAAGCAGCCAAGAAGAAGTAATTAGTCACCGCGGGCAGTCTGCTATATCTCTAGCGAGCCATACAGCTGCTTAAGCGGTTATGAAAAATGTAAAAGGCGGAAGATCTCAGGGTCTTCCGCCTTTTCGTGTCTTTGGCAAACCGTCGAAAAATAATCTGCCATTTTGTTTTCATCATGGAATTTGTGTGTTTTGATCGCGTGCATGAAGAATTTAAGTCGCTTGCTGCTCCTCTCGCTGTTCTCGTTTACGACTTTTGCATTTGCGGGAGGAGACAACAAGATAGCGCAGATTTCCTTTCATGTGGAGACCGAGGCGAGCGATAATCCTAAAATGATTTTCCAATATGAGTTGGCAGGAAAACAAAGATATTTCCGACGGATGCCTGAAATTTCCTCCAAAGATTTCGTTTCGTTCAATTCATTTCCAGCTGATGATCAAACATCCTATGGAGTGTTGATACAGTTGAAGGAAAGTTCAGGGAAGCGCCTGACTGCTGTAACGACTGCAGAACAGGGCAAGTATATGGTTTGCCAGGCATTCGGCCGTGTTGTGGATGCGCTGACGATTGATCAGCCCGTTAATGATCGAGTCATCATTGTTTGGAAGGGTCTCACTTTGGATGAAATTCGTGAACTTGATAAGGTCTTGCCACGTATAGGACAGGAGAAAGAGAAGAAGAACAAGAAGGACTAATGGCTATAAAATGGTTTATTTTCATAGGTTTGTTCGCAATCACGAACCTCAAGGTTCAAGCGATTGAGTTGGTTTTACCGACGGAGAACAATCATCTTTTCAGTGGTCAACTGGATCGTTTTTACATGTATGTGGATCGAACTTTTGAGGGTGCAGTGACCAAGCCTTGGGAAGGTGGGTCGTTTGGATTTGTGAGGACACCGATCAGGGTGAATGGCGATGTGGTGTTAACGAAATTTCACGAAGGAATCGATATCGCGCCTATCAAGCGGGACAAAGCAGGGAATCCTTTGGATTTGGTGATGAGTATTTCCGGAGGAAAAGTGGTACATGCGAGTCAGATTGCAGGGCAAAGCAATTACGGTAAATACGTGGTGGTTGAGCATGATTGGGAGCAATCGAAGGTTTACTCGCTCTACGCGCATTTGGCGGAAATCACCGCGCAAGTGGGTGATGTGGTACGGGCGGGTTCTGTTCTAGGAAGAATGGGTTACACGGGTTCTGGCATCAATCAGATACGCGCGCATTTGCACTTGGAATTAGGTGTGTTGATGAGTCTGAGATTTGAGGACTGGCACAAGCAGAATTTTGCCACTCCGAATCATCACGGAATTTTCAATGGAATCAATCTCGCTGGGGTGGATGTTGCGAGTTTCTTTCTGGCTCATCGTGAGAATCCGAATCTGACTTTCAGTGAGTTTGTGCTGAGTCGGCAGGTGCAATTCAAAGCTTTGGTTCCTGCTGAAAAGACGGAGCCAGAATTTTTGGTTCGTCATCCCTGGATGAAGCGTCAGAGTGATGTTGTTTTGAAATCCTGGGAAATCGGATTTACGTCAACAGGGCATGTGGTTTCATTCACTCCGAGCAGCAAGGAGGTGAATCAGGCAACGGTGAGTCACATCCGGCCGGCAGAAATGAATCAAACGTATCTGACCCGTGGATTGATTTCCGGAAATGGCAATGAGGTTGCGTTGACCCGGGATGGGAGTCGGCTCGTTTCTCTGATTCTTGATAATTTTCCCGCTTCTAAATAAAATATACGCCGATTAAATTTATGACATGGTTTTATTCGAAAAATGCCCAGCAGGTGGGGCCGATCAGTGAGGAGGATTTTTCCAAGAAATGCGCGTCTGGAGAAATTTTGACATCGGATTTGGTCTGGAAGGAAGGGATGCCTGATTGGTTGCCCCTTTCGCAGGTTACGGGTCTGTCGTTGGCTCAAAAAATCAGCTCTCCAATCGATTTAACCAAGCCCCCAGAATCCAATGTAGGGAGCGTGATGATGGTGCAACCCCCGCCAGTTGATGTTCGATTCATCCCTCAAAGATTTCCAAATTATCAATGGCAGTCGATTGTAGCTTTGGTGCTTGGGTGTATTCAGATGTTAACGATTTGTATACCGCTAGGGCTTATTTTTTCCATCATTGCCATGGTGTATTCCAATAAAGTGGAGCCTTATTTCATACAGCAAAATTACCTTGCGGCACAGGATGCATCGAAAAACGCTAAGATTTTCATGATTCTCAGTCTATCGATGAGTGGTATGGTTATTTTAGGATTTATCGCATTGATGGTAGTCGCGATTGCAACTTCAAAATGACAGATATTTTAGCGCGATCTTGACGGACGCGGTGATTTGGCAAGTATGCGTGCATTATGACATGGTTTTATACATCAAATGGGAATCAATCTGGACCAGTAACTCAGCAAGAACTTGCGTCCAAAGTGCAGAGCGGTGAAGTTAAAAGCACCGATTTTATTTGGAAAGAAGGAATGGCAGATTGGCTGCCTTTGAATCAAGTTGCTGAGTTTTCTGGTGCCGTGGTGTCAAGTGCACCGCAATTTGGTGCGCCGATGCCACCGCGAACCAACACATACCATGCTGGTCCGCGTCCGCAAATTACTAACTATTTATGGCAGGCCATTTGTGTGACTCTGTTCTGCTGTATGCCGTTTGGTATTGTCGCTATTGTTTTTGCAACCAAAGTGGATGGATTAGTAGCAGCCGGTGATTACGCTGGAGCACAATCTGCTTCTGACTCTGCAAAAAAATGGGTCAATCTCGGAGCTGGAATTGGATTGGTCGTTATCGTGCTCTACCTTTTGTTGGTAGTAATCGCTGGCGCCGCATCTTGATGATTTCTCGTGATGCGCAAAGACCGTGCACTACTGGTTAGTCTGATTGTTCTCATTCTAGCCATCGCCGCATACGCTTTGCGCGAAACAGGCGGTGCGGGATGGATGCCAGGTTGTTTCTTTCGTAAAATCACCGGCTTAGAATGCCCTGGTTGTGGAATGACGCGAGGGACGACTGCCCTGTTGCAGGGTCGATTCAAAGACGCGTTTCTCTTCAATCCCGTCGGCATGATCCTGCTCCCTTTGGCGATGATAGGCGTTGCGATTGAAACTTTGGCGTGGGTGATGAATCGGCCACAGATGTTCAGGTTAAATCCCGGGCGTTGGGGTGCGACGATTCTGGGTATTGTGCTTATTGCTTGGTGGATAGTGCGGAATCTATTTTGAAATCTCCAAGCAGGCTAAGTTTCCTTGCGGGTGAAGGGTCGTGAAGCTAGGTTTTGCGCATGAGTCTTTTATTGGGAGTGAATATTGATCATGTCGCGACCTTGCGGCAGGCGAGGTATGCACTGCAGCCGGAATCTCCGAACGCGGAACCGGATGTAGTTTTGGCTGCGCGGGAAGCGAAGGCCGGCGGCGCGGATTCGATTACGGTGCACGTGCGAGGAGACCGCAGGCACATGCAAGATGCGGATGTGTTTCGGATTCGTGAGGAGGTGGATGTTCCTCTCAATCTTGAACTCGGGATCACCAAGGAAATGCTGGATTTGGCGTTTCGATTAAAACCGGATTTCGCTTGTCTGGTTCCCGAAACTCGTGAGGAAGTGACGACAGAAGGAGGACTTGATGTGATCGCGCTTTTCGGGACGGCAAGGGAGGCGGTGAAGCGACTTAAAGATTCCGGGATCAAGGTCAGTTTGTTCATTGATCCGATCGAAGAGCACGTTCGCGAAGCCGCGCGTATGGAGGCGGACATGATCGAACTTCACACGGGTGCGTTTGCGAATGCGGTTGATAAGTCGGACGAAATCGCACGCTTGATTGCAGCCGCCCAGCTGGGGCATGAGTTGGGATTGCAGGTCAATGCGGGTCACGGCATCAACTATTTGAATTTGCCTGATGTGCTGAAAGTTCCTTTTTTGAGCGAATTGAACATCGGGCACAGCATTGTCTCACGAGCGATGACCGTGGGCATGCGCCATGCAGTCGTGGAGATGGCGGCGGGGATGAAATCTTACTCCTTGCACCCATGATGATCTACGGAATAGGAATCGATGTGGTGGAGGTGGATCGAATCGAGGACGCCATCGCTAAGCAGGGTGAGGTGTTTTTGCGAAAACTTTTTACGGAAGCTGAGCGGAAATATTGTGATCAACAAAAGCGCCCTGGCTTGCATTATGCGGCGAGGTTTGCAGCCAAAGAGGCCGTTTCAAAAGCACTCGGCACGGGTATAGGCGGCAAGGCGGGCTGGTTGGAAATGGAGGTGATTCGCGGAGAATCCGGCGCGCCAACCATGATTTTTCACGGGCATGCCTCAGAATTTATTCAGGCACAG
>JAJTHK010000114.1 GCA_021298895.1 Luteolibacter sp. | reverse complement strand
CGCGAGTGAAAATCAAACGTTACAGAATCCTACGCAGATTGATTTTCAGCAGCGGCATCATCTTGCTGCTGTTGGGAATCCTTTGGCTGACGATTCCACGTTGTGAGCTCTATCGCGAAGACCTCACATGGTCGCCCGTACTCCGAGATCGCGATGGTAAAGTCCTACACCTTGGTTTGGCGAAAGACGACCGCTACCGCGTTCGCGTGCCGCTTGCTGAAATTTCACCCACCATGCGTCGCGCCACTTTGGCATACGAGGATGAACATTACTTTTCTCATCCGGGTGTGAATCCTCTCTCGATGGCACGTGCGGTATTAGGCCGATTTCAGGGCGTCTCACGTGGTGGCGGATCGACCATTTCCATGCAATACGCACGACTGCGCTTTCAGCTGAAAACGCGAAGCATCACTGGAAAGCTTCAGCAAATGCTCTGCGCGATTCAATTGGAGAAATACTATACCAAAGAGCAGATTCTCGAAGCTTATTTCAACACGGTTCCTTATGGCGGAAACGTTGAAGGAATCTCTGCTGCAAGTTTGCTTTGGTGCGGAAAAGAATCCGATGAACTAGAGCTAGCCGAATCCGTAGCACTGGTGATGTTGCCGCAACGACCCGCACTGCGACGTCCGCGTTCTGGCGTCGATGAATTGCCAGACACCATCGCAGCAAGAAATCGACTGTTAGATAAACTGAGGAAAACGGATTCCATGCTTGCGGATTATCGCTGGGAGCCTGTGCCGGTGCCGCGCGAGATGCCACACCTTGCGCGGCGCATGCGTGAATCCAAATCTGAATCCAGCATCGATTCGAATTTACAAACGATCGTCGAGAAAACGGTTCGCGATTATCTGGTTCGTGTGGAGGAAAAAGGCATGGGCAACGCTGCGGTGATGGTGGTGGATGCGCCGACCCGTGAAGTCCTCGCTTACGTGGGTTCGGGTGGCTTTTTCAACAGCGAGATCGAAGGCCAGATCGATGGACTGCGGGTCAAACGTTCTCCGGGTTCGTTATACAAACCGTTTATTTTCGGGCTGGGGATCGAACAAGGGCTACTGCATCCCAACACCTTGCTTGCCGATGCGCCGATGCGTTTTCATGACTACAATCCAGAAAACAACGAACGCGATTTTCTTGGTCCCGTGAAAGCAAGGGAAGCCCTTTATCGGAGTCGAAATCTCCCCGCTTTAAAACTGATGCAACAGCTCGATGGTAAGGGTCTGTATGGTTTCCTCAAAGATTCTGGATTGAGAATGGATCATCCTGCGGGACACTATGGCTTGGCACTTGGTTTGGGCGCAGCGCCTGCTACTCCTGAGGAAATGGCAATGCTTTACGCGGCACTCGCCGATGATGGACAAACCCGGTCTTTAGTCTTTGAACGCGGCGCAACTTCCACCGCACCTAAGCAATCTCAAATTCTCAGCGAAGGTACTCGTTGGTTGGTGCGCTACATGATGGCGGATTCCGCGCAACGTGAGCCATTTTCTCAACCAACGATTTCCTACAAAACCGGAACCTCACAAGGATACCGCGATGCATGGGCGATCGGCATCAGCGGGCGCACGGTGATTCTGGTATGGATAGGAAATTTCGATACTCGACCTAACCCATCCTTCCAAGGTCTAACAATGGCCGCACCATTGATGCATCAATTATTTTCTCGCACCGGACTCGCAGAGCCGCTGCCTGCTGCAGCTGGTAGCGTGAAACAAGTAAAGATGTGCGCAGTTTCTGGAATGATCCCAAGCGAACATTGCAAACACCGATGTGACGGACATTTCTTGTCAGGGGTTTCTCCCATCATGCCATGTGATCTGCATCGCTTGATCTGGGTTGATCAACGCACCGGACTACGCGTCTCACCGCGAGATGGCGATTCTAACATCACTCCGCAAATCCATGAATTTTGGACACCTGAATATCTCGAACTTTTTCGTCTCGCCGGCTTGCCGCGTCGCGCTATCCCTCAAAGCGCAGATATGATCGCGCTATCCAACGATGCTCCAAAAATCATTTCCCCTCTCGGTGGGCATCTCTATCAAATCAGCAGCAATACTTCTGGCCTCATTTGCAAAGCAAAAGCCTCAGCGGGAGTAAATCGTTTGTTCTGGTTCGGCAACGGCGTCTTTCTCGGCTCAACCGCAGTAACTGAAGCATTCGTCTGGAATGATGCCGATGGCTTGAGCGAAATCCATGTGATGGACGATCGAGGGATGTCAGCGTCTACCAAAGTGCAGGTTGAGAGGTGATGCGAAGAATTCGAACCGCGGATAAACGCGGATGCACACAGATCGGATTCTATGAAAAATAAGAGAATCGCGTAAGCAGGCATTTCACAGAGTAACTGCTATTTACCTGAAAAATTTCAACCACTCGCCCTACTAAAATCCTTCCTTCCTCACAATCTTTGTCGTGGCCACGACAAAGATTGTAAAACGTGGCATGTGGATTTCTCAATTTATGAGTGGCTGACGCGGGATCTTCCGTCTGTAGGAAGTCTGTGCCAAACCTCTGGGATGTGTTTGCGGGCTTGGCGTAAGAATTTCATACTTCTACTTGAAGATTATCGCGCGAGGAAAGGCAGTTTATGCGTCCCTTAATGGCTACTTTTTCGTATTTTTGAGACTAATAACCCAATTAACGATTTTGATGAAAACTGGCGCAATTGCAGCAAATAGAAATACTGATGTTCCTACTCCGTAGATTAGGGCAAAAAATCCGTAATGTAGACCACAATATATACCTATCAGCAGGCTGGTGATTATACCACATACGAGATAAGCATAAAGCATCATATCTTTAACACGATTGATCATAAACTAGTTATGGATATGTTTTGTCCGACAAAGTGTGATGGCGGCAGATTGCATCTACCCTACTAAACCATATTAATTAAAAATAGGCTGGGCGGATGCAATCCGCCGCCACGCTCACTTTCCGCAGCATTGACTACGCTCCGCTCCGTCCGAACGGGCTGCGGTTTTCTCCTCCGATAACCGATCATCTATTTGGAAAGTTCGCTAACGCTCACTTTCCGCAGCATTGTTTAAACTTCTTGCCGGAGCCGCAGGGGCAGGGGGCGTTGCGACCGGCGGTTTCGATGGCGAAGGTGGGCTTGCGTTTTGGGAGGTTGAGCTTGAGCTCGCCGCTGCCGGATGAATCGACTTGTGAGGGATCGACGTTTTCCAAACTACCGCTGATCGCCATGTTGTTTTGAGTGAGTTGAGTCTCACTGCTTTGGAGTTGTTTTGGCTGGCTGTGTAGCTGTTTGAGGAAATCGGCAAGATTTGAAGCGGAGCGGAACAGGTTGCTGAGAGCTTCTTGTTTGATCGAATCCATCAATCTAACAAAAAGTTCGTAGGCTTCGTTCTTGTACTCGATGAGCGGATCTTTCTGACCTTGAGCGCGGAGGCTAACGCCTTCGCGGAGCGCGTCCATGTTGTAGAGATGTGACTGCCATTGCTTATCGATAGCGACTAGAACCATGCGGCGCTCTTCTTGATCGAGCACTTCGTATGGCAAGTTACGGACTTTGATCTCGTAGGTTTCTTTGACCTTGCTGACCAAGTAATCCGATATCTGCTCAGGTGTCTTTGATACATCGAGTTCTTCGATGGTGATACTGATCGGCAAGGTTGCGTTCACCCAGCCAAGAAGTTCGGAGTGATCTGGAGCGTCGTAATCACGATCGACGAGAAACTCATTCACTTTTGCAGGAATGGTTTCTTCGATGATTTCTGTAACGAGATCGCGCGGAGTTTCAGTAGAAAGCACTTCGTTGCGGTAGCCGTAAACCACTTCGCGTTGACGGTTCATCACATCATCGAAATCCAACACGCGTTTGCGCCATGTGTAGTTGCGTTGCTCAACTCGCTTCTGCGCGGTTTCCACGGAACGGTTCAGCCAAGAATGTTCAAGAGCCTCGCCATCTTTCATCCCGAAGCGCTCCATCATTGCGGTCATTTTCTCCGCGGCTGCGAAGTTGCGCATGAGATCGTCTTCGAAAGAAATAAAGAACTGCGAGCGACCCGGATCGCCTTGTCGGGCGCAACGGCCACGGAGCTGGCGATCAACGCGACGGGATTCGTAACGTTCTGTGCCCATGACAAACAGTCCACCAACTTCTGGCACACCTTTGCCAAGTTTGATGTCGGTTCCGCGTCCCGCCATGTTGGTGGAAACGGTGACCGCGCCTGCCTGACCAGCTTGTGAAATGATTTCCGCTTCTTGCTCGTGGAATTTTGCATTCAGAACCGAGTGCGGGATTTTCGCGCGCTGCAACATCCGTGCGAGTGTTTGCGATGCTTCAACGGACGCCGTTCCGCAAAGCACGGGCTGGCCTTTTTCGTGGGCTTCTTTGATCTTCTCGATCACTGCATTGAACTTCTCACGACGTGTTTTGAAAACCTGATCGTTCTCATCAACTCGTGTGTTAGGACGGTTCGTCGGAATAGGCAGCACATCGAGGCGATAGATGTCATGAAACTCTGCAGCTTCGGTTTCCGCAGTTCCTGTCATACCCGCTAGTTTTTCATATAGGCGGAAATAGTTTTGGATTGTGATCGTCGCAAAGGTCTGAGTTTCCTTCTCGATCGCGCAACCCTCTTTCGCCTCAACGGCTTGATGGAGTCCATCTGACCAACGGCGACCCGGCATTTCACGACCCGTGTTGTCATCGACGATAATGACCTTACCGTCTTTAACAACGTATTGGACGTCTTTTTCGTATACGCAGTAAGCTTTGAGAAGCTGCGAGATGTTGTGGATCTTTTCCGCTTGAGCATCCATGCGCTGCTGGGCTTGTTCCTTCGCGGCGATCTTTTGCTCTTCTGTTAGATCGAGGTTTGTATCGATGTCTGCAAACAAGGTGCCGAGATCTGGAAGAGTGAACGACTCAGGATCTCCAGGAGCAAGGAACTGGCGACCTATCTCCATGAGATCGGCATCATTGCTTTTTTCATCAATCGTGAAATAGAGCTCTTCCTTAATTTCGAAGAGATCTTTTTTGCGGGCGTCTTGATGCAATGAAAGCTCGGTTTTCTCAATAAGACGACGGTTTTCCGGCTCCTCCATGAAACGCATCAACATGCGGTTGCGGGGTTGACCAAGTTTGATTTTGAAAAGCATACGACCCGCGCCGTCCATGTCGCCAGCTTCGGCGAGCTTCTTGGCTTCGGCAGCGAAATCATTGCACAGAGCGGTTTGTTTTTTCACAAGCGACTCGATGAGCGGCTTGTATTTATCGAACTGATGAGAGGATTGTGCCGTAGGACCGGAAATGATGAGTGGTGTGCGGGCTTCGTCGATCAGGATGGAGTCGACCTCGTCGATAATCGCAAAGTAGTGACCGCGTTGGACTTGCTCGTCTTTCGTTGAGGCCATGCCGTTGTCGCGGAGGTAATCGAATCCGAACTCAGCGTTGGTTCCGTAGGTGATGTCACAAGCATATTGCTCGCGTCTGTCCCATGGTGCCATTTGGTTTTGGATACAACCGACTGTTAGACCTAGGAAACGGAACAGCGAGCCCATCCAATCCGAGTCACGTTTTGCGAGGTAATCATTGACCGTGATGACGTGGACGCCGAGGCCGGTGAGCGCGTTGAGGAAAACTGGAAGGGTCGCGACAAGGGTTTTTCCCTCACCGGTTTGCATTTCAGCGATCATCCCGCGATGCAGAGCGATGCCACCAACGAGCTGCACATCGAAGTGCACCATTTGCCATTCGAGAGGATGCTCGTTAACCTGGATTTCCTTGCCGCACATTCGGCGAGCACCGTTTTTCACGACGGCGTATGCCTCGGGAAGAATGGTCTCCAAATATTTGGCGCGTGCCTTTTGAAATTCCGGCTCGATTTCATGGAAAGCCGCTTTCGCTGCTTCGATCGCTTCGGGATTCGGGCGAATGGACGAGGGAAGAGATGGGAATTCGCCACGGAGGTCTTTTAAGCGATTTTCCAAAACAGCTGCGGTGGTCGCCAATTCCTCTGCTGACATTCGTTCAATGACAGGTTTTGCTGGCGCTTGGAGTTCGTGATAACGCGCAAGGTGCGCCTGCCATTTCGCCGTCATTTCACGGAGTTTCTCCTCAGGTTCACGCTGCAGCGTTTGCTCGACTTCGTTAATGCGCACGACGGTAGGCCGGATGCGACGAATCTCGCGCATGTTTTTGCTGCCAACGATTTTTTGGAGAATCCACTTGATCATGAGAAATTGGGCTACGCCCATTACGGGCTGGGAGTGGGTGGATATACTGGACGGAGCGAGGAAGCAAGCGTTGGAATGCGATCTTGTCGCCCTACATCATGACTGGTTTTGTGCCATTTACCGTAATTATTTAGCTTATTACGCCTACCAGCCTAATACCAACGATACGCAGGGCGGTTGATAGGGGGCTTAAGGTGTAGAACCGCCCTAGATCAGAGCCGCTTGAATAACACATGCAAACCATCTAGCTTCGCTGCGTGTTGTATGATTCCCACAATCACTTGCAGAGTTTGAGGTTTGGGCAGCCCGCCACTGACCTGATCGCTGCCATGAGGGATGTAGGGGTTACGGGCTGCGTGGTGAATGCCACGCAAGAGGCGGATTGGGGAAAAGTGCAACTTCTGGCGGAGCAGTTTCCATTTTTTGTTCGCCCCGCCTATGGTGTGCATCCCTGGTTTGCTGACACGGTTTCGGAGGGCTGGGAGGAGCGACTGAGAAAATTGCTGTCTGATAACGAACATGCGACCGTTGGCGAGGTCGGGATGGATGGTTGGGTAAACGCGCCAAGTATGGAAGTGCAGCGGGTGGTGTTTACCGAGCAGATCGCTATTGCAGCAGACCTAAAGAGGATCATGACCGTGCATTGCCTGAAAGCCTGGGATGAGCTGTTTCGATTGATGGATGAAACCGATGCATGGCCGGAAAAATTTCTCATGCATTCATTCGGTGGGTCGATCGAAGTGGCAGAGCGCTTGCTAAAACGCGGGGCGTGGTTCTCGTTTTCAGGATATTTTTTGCAATCTCGGAAGCAAAAAGTGTTAGAAGTTTTCAAACTTTTGCCGAAAGATCGGATTCTCTTGGAAACCGATGCACCAGAAATGGCGCCGCCTTTGGAGTTGATGGAATTTCCGATCGATGGTGATTTGAATCATCCCGCCAATTTAAGAGCGATCGCTAAAGCATTCGAGAAAGCGATCGGACTGGGAGCTCTTGAGCAGCTTTCAGAAAATAGTAAGCGCTTTTGGAATTTATAAACCCCTCCCGGAATCACTTCTGATCGAACTCGATGCCTAATTCTTTGAAGAGCATGATATCGAGTTCCAATTCACTCGGCTTAAGACATTCCGTATCCCCAAATTTAATAATCTGCGTCTGCTTTACGGTTTCACCGATGACAAGATAGAAGCCTCTTCTTCCTTGCAGACCGATGTATTGAGTGGCGATGACTTTTCCAAAAAATCGACCGTCTCCGCCCTCACTCGTCATCATTTCTCCCGACTGCGTTGAGTAGCCTTTGAAATTCAATCCGATTGCCTTATCGATATAGAGCTGGATTTCCTGATGCGTCATTGCGCCTATTCAAACTAAAATTAGACTCTTCAGCAAAATCTGTGGGTGAATTTCGGCTCTGGAAGTTTTCCAAGTGTATGAAATAGAGTGATTTGCAGTAATTCGAAGCTGCGGTAGCCGTAGGCTTTTCTCATGCACAGATTGATCCGCAGGTTGAGTCCCT
>JAJTHK010000115.1 GCA_021298895.1 Luteolibacter sp. | reverse complement strand
GGCGGAAAAATGGCGGCGTGAACGGGCGGATTCGGATTGATTGTCTTTTGGTTTCATGGTCGGTGCGGGTTGACCGGCCATAGTTTAACTCAGTGTGTCAAATCAGACATTCCGTTTGAGGCGGGACAGCTTACGAATTTTCTAGGGGAAAGAATATAGAACTTGTTGGTCTTAAACGAATAATAAACCTAGTTAAAGAATCGGAGGGTGGACTAGATAGAGGTGGCAATGGCTGACGCCGCGCCATTGTTCGACGTTCCGGTCAAAGATCATTGATCGACCCAAAATCCGGCGAAAACAGTCGCTTATAAGTTCTAGCGGCGTAGCCGTCGGTCATACCGGCGAGGTAGTCGCAGATGAGGCGGGCTCTCGTGGCTGGATCGGGGGATTGATGGATTTCTTGAACGGTGTCGTTTGGGAGGAGTTGGAAATCTTGGCCGTCGATGGGGAGGTCGTGGATGTAGCGGGTTTCAAAAATCTCCCAAAGTTTCCTAAGCATGTAGGAACCTTTGTGCTCGAGTTGTTTGAGTTTTGGAGAGAGGAAAACGACGTCGTAAGCGAGGCGTTTGAAGAGAGCGGATTCGGCTTTGACTGCCGGATCGATGATAAGTCGATAGCGATAGCGATTGGTGGTGGCGGAGAGGAAATTGACGTCTTGTTCCAGATGAGTGGAGGTGATATATTTTCCGATACGTTTTCCAACAAATGGCTCAACCTTGTTCGCACGTATCGCTTGGATGAGATCGTCGAGCGGGGTTTTCTCTGAGGTTTCGATGTTATTCAATTTCGCCCATTGTTCGATTTTCTCGATGGGAAGAAATCCTGCGCGCACGCTATCGGATAGATCGTTCAGAGAGTATGCGGTATCGTCTGCCCAATCCATGATTTGGCATTCGATGGATTTAAATGCATCGCGAGTTTTTCCTGGGGTGAGCTCGATAGGAAAATCATTTCCGCCAATACTCCAATCGAGGAAGCGATGTTGGGAGTCGTAGATGAAATGATTTTTTGGAGGGACTCCATTCTTGATGAGTTCCGACCAAAGAGTTTTGTATTTCAGGATGCCATCGAGAAACGCACGCGAAGGCGACATGCCAGTGTGTTTGGCAGAGAAAATTCGCTCAGTGAGAAGACGAAGAGTTTGGGCGTTTCCTTCGAAGCCACCGTGTTCACGATTCAGGTAGTTCAGGGTCTTTTCACCTGCGTGGCCGAAAGGCGGATGGCCTAGGTCGTGGGAGAGGCAGATGGCTTCGACGAGGTCGGTATCGATGAAAAACGAGTCGGAGAGTGGTGAGTTGGGTTGCCTTAAAAGCCAAGTACAGATGGATTTTCCGATTTGAGCCACCTCCAGCGAGTGGGTCAGGCGGGTGCGGTAGAAATCGTATTCGCCCGACCAAAAGACTTGGGTTTTGTTTTGGAGTCGGCGAAAGGTGGTGGTGTGGAGGACCCGATCGCGGTCGATCTGGAAAGGGCTGCGATAATCCTTTTTGGTCGAGGTTTCCTCCAAGCGCTCAGTATCGAAGGAGTTGTAGAAGTCGTTTCGCATGGGGGATTGTGGGGGTGACAGGAAAATGGTTTCAACCTGAAACTTTTTTGAACCACGAAAAACACGAATGTCACGAAAGGGGAAATGATTAATTATGATTCATTCAGTGTCATTTGATGCGGTTGCCTTCATGGTTTTATCCTGATTTTTTCGTGATTTTGGTGTTTTTCGTGGTTCCTATTTCGAAAATTGTGTCCAAGTAAGTTTTTTCATTGGTTCGGTTGCGGAGTGGTTCGGGATCTGCTAATAGTGCTTGGCATGTTAACTAAGCAGATCATCAGGGCGGCATCGGGTTGGCTGGAATTGGGAATGCCTGCCGATGCGCTCAATGAGCTAAAAAACCTCCCAAAAGAAAACACGGATGAGAGAGTTGTGTTAGAATTGCGATTGGCTGCGGAGATGGCGATGCAGGATTGGAAGCATGGGGCGGAGACCGCAAAGGCTCTCTGCATGGAAGCAGTGGATGAACCAGATTTTTTCCTCAGTGCGGCGTTCTGCTTGCACGAAATCGGCGAGACGAATGAAGCGATGAAATGTTTACTCCGTGGTCCTGAAGTTTTATCCGAGATGGCTGTGTATCACTATAACATGGCTTGCTATCTTTGGACGATCGGAGAAAAGGACCGCGCCCACAACTACCTCGCGAAAGCTTTTGAGATGGATGACAGCTTCAAAGAAGCTGCACGCTATGATAAAGATTTGGTCGGGATTGAATGGTGATTTTCATCGTGAATTCTCGCTTTGACAGGCGCTGAGTGATTTGCGACTTTATCGAGATGCAACCCATCCATTTTGAAGAATCTGTTGTTTCGATCTTGAAGCGAGATCAACGCTATGATGGGCAGGCTTACTTCTTCCTCAAAGAGGCTTTGGATTTCACATTGAAAAGATTTACCGAAGAAACATCAGGTAGGAATCGGCATGTAAGCGGGAAAGAGCTACTAGAAGGATTTCGGGATTTCGGTCTGCAACAATACGGTCCGATGGCTGCGACGCTGATGGAGGAATGGGGAGTTCGCCAATCTCGTGATGTAGGGAACATGGTTTTCCGATTGATTGAAGAACAGGTCTTCGGAAAACAGGATTCCGATAAGCCAGAGGATTTCGAAGGATTGTTCGATTTAGATGAGGCTCTTAGAGCGCCCTTCTTGCCGACAAGGGTCGGTGTGCATGCGGGTGTTTGATTTCGCGTGAAGGTTTTTTTGAAGGGGTCTCGCGCAAAGACGCAAAGGAAGAGGATTGATAAAATTTGAGTAAATTTCAGTTATCTGAACTCATTATAACCATTTGCTTCTATTTTCGAGTACCAGCATTTTACTCTTACCCCTCACAAAACATTCACTTAAAAAACTCTTCCTTTGCGTCTTAGCGGCTTTGACTACGTAAACTCCGTCCAAACGATTTGAGCTTCGCTGTAAATTATAATTCGCTAGTGCTCATTGGGTGTTGCGCGAGATTCAATACTCAACTCGACGAATCACTGGATGAACTACCTGACGAATCACTGGACGAACTGCTCGACGAATCATTGGATGAGTTGCTTGAAAAATCACTCGACGCATCGATTGAAAAATCACTTGGCGGATCATACGTCGGAGTGGATTGCTGATCATATGTTGGAGTGAATGACGTATCACTTAGCGTAGTCATTGGCGCGGTAAATTGTGTGCCGCTTGGTGGAAGCGGTGGTGGGATGTTGGGTTGTGGGGCGACCATCCATTTGGGTGCTTTGGGTGTCCGATCCGAGTTCCAGGCGAGGAATGTAAGCAGGACAGTTCCTAAAATGCTGCCGAAGCCACAGGTGAAAGCTGCGCACATGCCAACAATGAAAGGAGCGAGTCCAATGATGATGACGAGCAAGGAAGAGGGTTTGATTTCAAAATTCATCACCGCAAGTCGCAGCCTTGAACGAGCGACGAGTAATCCAAGGATGACGTAGCTGACGACGACGATGAAGGCGCATGCGTGGTAGAAAGAAATGGCGACGGGTGCCCATTTAGAAGCCTTGGCCATATTCATCCAAATACCTCCACCGAGCATACTCATCCCTCCACCACCGACTGCTGAAAATAACATCACACAGAAGATGCCGAGTTTTTTTGGAAGTGTCGGGAAGCCAGAGGCAGCGATCGAAATCGCAGACAAGATGGCTGCGATTGAGATCACGGTGCCGGTGTTAGCGATTTCGTTGAACCACTCGATACCACCGATAAAATAGCGGATGATGATGTAGGGAAGAAGAGATGTTAGAGTGAGTAAACTTAGAAGCCAGAGAGTGAGAAACTTTCCGAAGACGATTTGCCATCGATTGATCGTGGTGAGGAGGAGCATCTCATGATTTCCTTCCTCGATTTCCTGAGGCATGAGAAATAACCCGGCAAGCGGCATGATGATTCCGCAGATGCTCATGGCTACCCACCAGAAAGGACCGATTTGTTCGGGATTCCATATAAAAACACCAGGCATAGGACTGCTTGTCTTTATGCTGAATTTGAATTCAAAGAATACCGCTGCGATAGCGAACAGGTGTATGCAAATGAAAGGATACACAAAACTGGCACGACGTAGGCTTTGACGCAGTTCTTTAACCTGCATCGGTCCGAAGCGATCGGATAGATCTGTGTAGGTATTCTGACTCACTGTTAGAGCTTAAGGAAGGATGTCAGCATAGACGCCGGGATCGCTGCCTGGGATTTCGATGGCTCCGCAGTTTTTTTCATAAAATTCGCGTGGACCTACACCACCGATGATTCCATAGGCGTAGCCCATTTCGCGGAGCGACTCCAATGACTTGAAGAGCAGGGCTTTACCAAGTCCTGTGCCGCGTGCGGACTCGATCACTCCGGTCGGGCCGAAAAAACCGCGTTGAGTGGTTTCGTAACACGAAAAGCCGAGAATTTCCCTGTTACGCGTGGCGATCCAACAAGAGATCGGCTGTCGGGTGGTGGCGACCTCAACCTCGCTTGCCCATTTTTCTGAGAAATGCTCTCGGGCAAACGCTGCTATGGTATGTTTTTCAAAGGCTCTTGCACGCCGCAGGGTAATGCCTTGGTCGTGAATTTTTGAGTATAAGTCTGCGGTATCGGGCAGATCGTAGAGTCGCACGAGCATGTCTATCATGGCTGTATGAAAGAGGGTATTGCCTTACAGGTGAAGCGTGGAATTTTAAAATTTCTTGCTTCCCATCAAAAGGGGCTTCGGGTAGCTCGGGGTATGCGTAAAAGGTTACTTCCCTTAGTTATTTTAATTTTAGTCCAACAGTGCCTTTTTGCTCAGAAGAAAAAGCAGTCCAATGATGGCTGGTTTAGTAAAATGGATGTGGGACCAGCATGGATGAATACCTTTGCTGATTACTATGGTAATGGGAAGCGCACAGCTGCCTTGAAAGGAATTTCTCTGGATTTAGGAGAAGGCTGGCGTGGATTGTTCGATACTGAAACTTTGCAACTCGTCAGAGTGTCTGAAGAAACGATTGAGTGGGGCGCGACACCCTGGACGGGTGCACACGGTACACTCATTACCATGGGAAACAAAACTCCGTTGCAAATTACCGCAAAGGGTTCTGGTTGGGCAGATGCGGATGGATCATTTGAGGATAAGCGTAATCTCAAAGGTTTCGGAAATATGCCACATGCGGTGTATACGGGCTATTACCGCCATGGTCGTGAAGTGGTTATTGAATACACAGTCAATGGATCAACCGTGTTAGATCATTTCACGAGAGAAGGGGCTATCGTCACGCGTTCCCTAAAAATTTCAGCTCATGATAAAGCGCTCACCTTGTTGGTCGCTGATGCAATGGGTGACTTTCAAATCGCTGCAGATGGAAAATCTGCAAAGTCCGCTGACGGATTAGAAGTTGTCGCATCGGCTGGTGTGAAATGGGTTGTCGAATCAGCTAACTCGAAGCGCTTGCTCGCTCAAATTCCCGCCGCAAAAACCGAAGCCGCCGTGCAGATCGCTTTTGCAAGAGGTGCGGCGCCGACCTTGGCGAAAGCACCCGATTTCAAGAAACTCACCTCGGGTGGGCCCGGCATCTGGCAAGAGGTAATAACAACCGCAGGAGTGGTTTCCGATAAAAAAGACACCAGCTATGTGACTGATGTCCTAACTCTTCCTGAAAATAACCCATGGGGTGCGAATCTTCGATTTGGTGGCTTCGATTTCATCGATGAAGACAGCGCTGCCCTTTCCTCATGGAACGGCGATGTATGGATCGTTAAAGGACTCAAAGGTGATTGGAAAGAACTCAAATGGCAGCGTATCGCTTCGGGCTTGTTTGAGCCGCTCGGATTGAAAGTCGTCAAAGGTGAAATCTATGTGAACGGTCGCGATCAGATCACCAAGCTCATCGATCTCAACAAGGATGGCGAAATCGATTATTACAAGACCTTCAATCGTGATGTGTATATCTCACAGAACTTTCACGAATTCGCTTTCGATCTACAAACCGACAAGGAAGGAAATTTCTACTTCTCCAAAGGTGGGCCTGTTAGAGGTGGTGGTCGTAATTTCGAACAAATCTTACCGCACCACGGGATCGTTGCAAAAATTTCGCCTGATGGGAAAAAATTCGAAGTGGTCGCCACAGGCTTACGTGCACCGGGTGGACTCAGTGTCGGACCTGAAGGACAAATCACAACGGGTGAGAATGAAGGCACTTGGCAGCCATGTTGCAAGATCAACTACGTTACTGCCAAGAAAGCACCTGTTTTTTTCGGAACAGATCAAACACGTCAAACTTTAGCCGATGCGCCTTACACTGCGCCATTGGTTTATCTTCCGATGGACGTGGACAACTCGGGTGGCTCACAAGTATGGGTGCCTGATTTCGCCAAATTTGGTCTTAAGACAGGCGAGTTGATTCATTTGTCTTATGGCAAGTCTTCCGTGTATCGCGTTTTGCCGGTTGAGAAAGATGGCAAGATGCAGGGCGGGGTGGTTAAACTGCCGATTACTCTGCAATCTTCCGCGATGCGTGCACGCTTCCACCAAGATGGCTCGATGTATGTCTTGGGCTTCCGTGGTTGGCAGACCAACGCTCCAACCAATTGCGCGTTTCAACGCGTGCGTTACAATCCAGAAGTCGGCATCAATCTTCCTGAGAAACTCGAATACACCGATACCGGCGTGAAAATTCATTTTTCCACCAAGCTGGATGCTGAGCTCGCTAACGATAACACCAGCTACTCAGGTCAACGTTGGGATTATGTCCGCGGACCACAATACGGTTCCGGCGAATTCTCGGTCGATACCCCAGATCAAGCTGCTTTAGAGAAAGCTTTGGCATCGGAATCACAGAAACACAAGATGCGCGATAAAATCACCATCAGCTCAGCCAAGCTTTCAGCAGATGGTAAAGCGGTGGAATTGGTGATCGATGGCATGAAGCCTTCGATGTCGCTCAAAGTCGCCTACGATCTGGAAAATGCAGATGGCGATCTCATGATCGGAGACATCCACGCCACGGTTTACGGCAAATAGATTTATGAGATATCTCATTCGTTTTTTAGCAGGGGCTGCATGGGTTGGCCTGGCGCAAGCGGATCTCATTGCCACATTTTCCCAACAAGGCGAACCGACCGATAAACGGTTAGATCGAATTGTCGCATTGTCGGTCCCAGCGGGTCAGGTGGCGACTCCGTTTTTGAAGCCCGAAAAATTCGAAACTGAGTGGATAGGTAATTTAAAAATCGAGCAGAGACGCAGGCTCGTTTTTTCCTTCGAAGGACAGGGAGCGAAAGCGGAGCTATCAATCAATGGTGAAGTGCTGCTTACCGAAGCAGGAAAATTCGGAGCCATAAAATCGGCGCGCTTGAGGCTCAATCCAGGAGTGCATGCCTTATCGGTGAAATACCAAAGCTCCAATGACGGAGCGGGGGAGATTCGTTTGTATTGGGAAGAGGAAGGCATGGCGCGCCAGACGATCCCTCCTAGTGCTTATGAAGTGACCGCAGATGAAGCAGCTACGGCGGCTGACATGAAGCGTCATGGCCGCAAGGTGTTCGCCGAACAAAACTGCGCAAAGTGTCATGCGCCTGCAAACGGTTTCGGTGCGACGCCAATGCCAGAGTTGTTAGAAATTGCACCTATCCTCGCTGGTATCGGTGACAGGGTGACAGAGGAGTGGTTGATGAAATGGATCGCCGATCCCAAGGCGATGAACCCCAGCACCAAAATGCCTCACATGGTCGATCCATCGACTCCACAAGGACTTCAACAAGCGGCCGATCTCGCGGCTTATCTTGTTTCCACTGCCACGAAAAAAGATCTCAAACCAACCACCCCAGATCCAGCACTCGTAAAAGCCGGTGGTGTGGTTTTTCACGAACTCGGCTGCGTCGCGTGTCATGATCCTGCGGGTGAGAAAACGGGCGATGACTCGAATCGTATTCCTCTCAACAACGTTGCATCGAAATATCTTCCTGATCAATTGATGGCATTTTTGAAAAAGCCGGAAGCGTTTCATCCTTATACTTCTATGCCGAATTTCAAGTTGTCGGATGATGAAGCGAAATCCCTCGCAGCATTTCTTGAGGCGGATTCATCAGGTAAAGAAACCAAACTCAGTTACGCATTCCCGAAAGGCGACGCCACACGCGGAGCGGCCGTCTCCGAGAGTTTGCAATGCGGAACCTGCCACCCCGGGATGCCAGGTGGTGTTTCCAAGGCGGCTTCACTCGACGAAATCTTTAAAATCGATTGGGCAAAAAAAGGCTGTGTTTCCAGTGAGAAGAAACAGGAAAAATTACCCAAACCAAACCTCAATCCCAAACAGTTGGAAGCCTTGCTTGCTTTTTCAAAATCGGGTCACGGTTCATTGACCAAAGACAATCACGCCGAATTTGCCAGTCGTCAGATCGATGTAAAACGCTGCATCTCGTGTCATGCGCTAGATGAACAACCTGCCTTGCTGAGCTCAATCCATGGCTCCACCGCAAAACTCGCGGCACATGTCAAAGGTTTGGATGAACGGGTTGATCAATCACGCCCACAGCTCACCTACATCGGTGAAATGCTGCATACCAGTTACATCGAAGAGGTTCTAACCGGAACCGTCAAAGAACGCGCAAGACCATGGCTCGGTATGCGAATGCCAGCTTTCAACGCCCATGCAAAACCCTTTGCCGAAGGCTTATCCCGGCTCCATGGCTTCAGTCCGAGTGCTCCGGAAAAAATGAAAACCGATCCTGAAATGGTAAAAATTGGCCACTCACTCATCGGCACCGAAGGTTTTGGTTGCACAACCTGTCATGGCGATGGTGACATCAAACCCACCGCTGCATTCGAAGTTGGCGCAGTCAATTTCGTACAAATTTCCGAACGATTTCGTGAAGGTTATTATTACCGCTGGATGGACCATCCCGCTGCAGTGATGCCAGGAAGCAAAATGCCAAGATACGCAGAAGGAAATAAATCGAACCTCCAAAATGTCCTAGAAGGCGACGCATCGAAGCAATACGAAGCCATCTGGAATTGGATTCAGGAGAGGTGAGGGTGAGGGGGTGAGGGAGGGATGTATATTTACTAGATGAATCTATTAAAATTCGCACGGATCACAGATCGTATCCATGAAACAAGAGGATACTATCAGCAAAGAAAGTTTCGTCAAAATCAGCGGCATGGAATTCCCTGATAGTACCCACTCAACCTAACAAATTCCTTGTCGTTATTGGGATTTTTCGATTTGATCTGGAAGTCAACCCCGCCTGATATACACACGCGGGATGCTACTAATAAAAACTGTTGGGCAAATAAAATGAGCGACAACTACGATGATCAAAATTTGAGGCGCTTGATTCGGCTCAAACTGATTGATTGGGGACTGATCGCGCTATTTTTTCCGGGATCGCTACTGATTTCGTCCATATCAGAAGGAATAGGAACGATTGTAGCATTTGGTTCTCTCATTAGCATGGTCGCATCAGGATTCTATGAACAAACGATACCTTGCCCAAGGTGCGGCAACAATTTCTACGCAAAAAGAACGCGTTCAGGATTAACGGTATGGAGTAATTTAACAACAAGCTGTATGAACTGTGGTGTTTCGTTGTTTTCTAAGAAGTGACTTATACTTGTAGTTACTATGTTTTTCCCGTGGATTTCAGAGAATAAAGAAGAAGCCCAACAAGCCATGAGATGCAACCGTCGACAAGCTAGCTAGTTGAATTCGAGCTCGCCACCGGCGTTGCCATTCCTCTATCGTTCTGCAGAATAAATGCGCCAACCACCTCCAGTAGATCCGAAGCGGAAGTTGGCATATAATTATCTGCTTTACTCTGCGATGCTGGAGATTCGAGGTATTGAGTCAGTGACTGCTCCATGGCCTAGATGGCGAATCATCAGCCCATTCTACTGGATCCGCGAGTTCCGCCTCGTTCGATATTGCGGAGCGCTGGCTGATGCATTACACAACCTCGCGTTTTTCTCGTCGTATGACTTCGAGTGTTTCGATGAGAATGCTTTCTGGTCGGGCGTTGAGCGTTTTCGATCCCGCTTCCCTGATATGGCAGACAACTATCGGGCTCGCTTCGAGCAGCGCCTCTCAGAGCTCGAATAGAAAGAAACCAAGGCGAACAAGATGCTTCCTAAAAACAGCAAGAGTGACAGGTAATCCTGGTGCTGAAACAAAAAAGCCGCCGGACATTGCTGTCGGGCGGCTTGGTTTGATTTTAACAGAGGGCTACGATTACGCGGCTTGTGCTTTGTTTTCGAGGGCCTTTTTGGCTTGTGCAACGATGGCTGAGAAAGCAGCGGCGTCGGTGATGGCGAGATCCGAGAGGATCTTGCGGTCAGCTTCGATACCAGCGGCTTTGAGGCCTTCGATGAAACGCGAGTAGGTCATTCCTTCGTTACGGACGGCAGCGTTGATACGCTGGGTCCAGAGGCGGCGGAATTGTCCTTTGCGTCTTTTGCGGTCACGATATTCGTATTGTTGCGCCTTGCGGACAGCGTCCTTGGCGTAGCGGAAGAGCTTCGAGCGGAAACCGCGGAAGCCCTTTGCCCGAAGAAGCGTACGCTTGCGGCGTTTGCGACTTGCTGGGGAATTGGTGGCTCTTGGCATGTTATTGTTTGGTTGTGAACAAGTCGTTTTTTATCATTCCTTCCGCAGTCTCACCTGTTCGTGTCTCCGGTTTATCGGATCAGGCTGTGTAAAGGTCGTCCGTTACGCGGACGAGGTCGTGGGCTGTCGTTTACTTCTCTATCAATGGAAAGGAAGATTCTCTTTGACGTTTTTAATGTCAGCATCGGAAACAAGGCCCGCTCTACCGAGAGCGCGTTTGCGCTTGCGGCTCTTGCATTGAAGCAAGTGGCGTTTTCCTTGATGACGACGCAGAATCTTTCCTGTGCCAGTGACTTTGAAGCGCTTGGCGACGGCCTTCCGTGTTTTTGCTTTTCCAGATACTCTTGGCATGGGGGGCGAAAACTAGCCACCAGAGCTGCCTTGGCAAGGGAAAAGTGGAAGATTTTTCGAGAAAAGAGATTGGGAAATTGGGATATTAAGAGATTGGGGATGTCCTCCGGTCTCTGATCCCTAATATCCTAATATCTAATCCCCATCATCACTCCTTGTGCGAAAGCACTTCGACTCTGACAGGTACGACGCCGCGTTGGACGAAACCAAGTTTTTCGGCGGTTCCGATGGTGACGTCGATGACTCGGCCCTTTTTGTAGGGGCCACGGTCGGTGATGGTGACGATTTCGGATTTATTGTTGGCGAGATTGATCACGCGAACCTTGGTTCCCATGGGTAAGGTTTTGTGGGCGGCGGTGGCGGCTTTGTTGCAAAGTTTTTGGCCACTGGCGGTTTTGGTGCCGTAATTGGTCTTGATGGAATACCAAGAGGCTTTGCCTTCTTCGGTGGATTTAACGACGTAAGGATCCTTGTGATCCTTGAGGTTTGTGGCGCAACCGGTAACGAGGACGAGACTTGCGAGAGCCATCATCGCGGACTTTTTGACTTTCCGTGTGTGTAACTTCATGGGTGTGGGTCCCTTTTTGGGGTGCGACCGCCTTAAACGCGGAATTTGGGGGAGGCAAGAAGAAATGTGGTGGGGGGCTGGGGATTGGGGGATTGGGGGATTTGTAGGTCGTATAGGTCATATATGACCTATAGCTTTCATCTCATCAAATTATCATACTGTGTGGATGGGTTTTCCGGCTAGGAAGGCTTGGATGTTTTGGGCGGTGATGGTCATGAGGCGTTGGCGGGCTTCGGTGGCGGCCCAGGCGATGTGGGGGGTGAGGGTGAGGTTTTTGGCGCCGAGCAGGGGGTTGGTGGGGAGGATGGGTTCGGCGGAGACGACGTCGCAGGCGGCGCCGGCGATGCGGCCTGAGTTCAGGGCGGCGGCGAGGGCAGCTTCGTCGATGAGAGGGCCGCGGGCGGTGTTGACGAGGAAGGCGGAGGATTTCATTTTTTCGATGGAATTTTCAGAAATCATGCCTTGGGTCTCTGGAGTGAGTGGGCAATGGAGGGTGATGATATCGGATTTTTCGAGGATTTCATCAATGGATGCCCATTGGAAGGGGAAGGAGGTATGGGCGGAACGAGAGCGGGAGTGGGCTAGGATGTTCATTTTGAACGCGGCGCCAAGCTCGGCGCTGCGTTGGCCGATGCGGCCGAAGCCGATCACTCCCAGGGTTTTGCCGGCGAGCTCGGAAAAGTTCGGATTTTTCCAGAAGCAGAAATCCTGGCAGTTTTGCCAATCACCACCATGTGCCATGAGGCTGTGTTGGGCGGGTTTTTTGAAGAAATCGAGGATGACGGAGAAAACGAATTCCGCCACGGCATCGGTGCTGTAAATGGGAACGTTGGAAACAGGGATGTGATGTTGGGCGGTATAGTTGGTGTCGATGATGTTGTATCCGGTCGCGAGGACGGAAATGAATTTGAGATTCGGAAGTTGGGCGAGGGTTGCCGCGTTCAACGGGCATTTGTTGGTGAGAATGATATCGGCATCTTTCGCGCGCTCAACGATTTGGTCGACAGGGGTGCGAGGATAAACGGTGAGTTCGCCGAGTTTCTCAATTTCAGTCCACGGGTTGTCGCCGGGGTTGAGAGTGTGGCCATCGAGGACGGTGATTTTCATTTAAGAGTGAAGAGTGAATGGTGAAGAGTGAATGGAGAGACTACTAGAGCGCTAAGATAGCTGATACATGATTTCCGATTGATGAGTGACGATTTTTGATTTTTGAACTGAGATGAATCACCTGCCATCGGCGGTTCTTGTGCTGGTGACGAAGATTGAAATGAGTTCATTACATTCTGCGATCGATCTATCAATTCCAATTCCGGCTATCATTTGCTTACGCGATGCAATTTTAAGCCAGATCATTGTTTCTCTTAGTTCTTTGAGTGAAATCTTCATCTTTTGGACGAAATCTTTCTTAGATTCGGCGCTGCGTGCTTCTCCGTAATTCGGCGCTGGTGATGTCCCGGAACGAATCAACTGACCGGCGACATGATTGCCTGCTTTGTTATTCGGCAGTGCTTCAGTCATATCAATAATCGCAACAGCAAAATCAATCAGCCGATCTTCAAGTTCTTGGGGGGATAACTTCTTCATTCAAAAATCAAACCTCAACAAAGCAGAGTGAGCAATGTGAACCTTGTCAAATCTGACGAAGTCCTGACAGCTTGGACGGAACAAAGTGAAGTCAATCATCAATCGTCAATCTATCGTAAGCCTTTGAGTAAAGCGCAAGTTCAGAGAGTGGAGCATTATTTGGCGAGGCGGTCTTTGTAGATATCGATTTTTTTCTTCTCGAATTGGCGTAGTGCAGTGCGGAAGTCGATGACGGCTTGGTGGCGTTTGCTTGTGGCGAGGGCGGTTTTGATTTCATCACGAACCACCTCAAGTGCTTGGGGTTGTTCGGGGAGTCGGTCTGTAAGCTCCACAAGATGGAAACCGAGTTTGGTTTGGATCAGGTTGGGCTTGTTTTTTTCTAACAGAAATAAAGAATCTGCAAAGTCTTTTGGGAGTCGATCACGTGACATCCATCCGAGATCGCCACCTTGGTTTTTTGTGGCTGGATCTGAACTCAAGGTGCGGGCTAGTTCGTCGAATGTTTTGGTGTTGCTCTGGAGTTCGATTAGGGCGGATTGAAGTTTTTGTTTAGCTTCATCTATTGGGGTGCCGAGGGTAGCGATGAAAATGTGGCGAGCACGGATGCGTTCTGGAATTTTTAAATTGTCACGATGCGTGTTGTAAAATTCAGTGATCTCATCTTCGGAAACGATGACCAATGGATCGACCCGCATGGCGACGTATTTTTCCTGTTGGATGCGGGCGGCGATACGATATCGAAGCTCATCGATATTCTGGTATCCTTGGGATTTCAGCGCGGTATCGAGTTCGCTATGGGTACTAAATTTTTTAGCAAAGAGTTCGAGGCGGGTATCGATTTCTTCGTCGGTTACTTGTAAATCATTGGTGTTAACTTTAACTTTTACGCGAAGGAGTTCGTGGTCAATGAGTTCACCAAGGGCGGCATACTCGATGAGTTTGATTTGAGCCTTATTGTAGTCTGAGAGCTTTTTCCCTTCGAGAAAAAGACGTTCCTGAATGGCGCGGTCGAGCTGCTTGCGGGAGATTTTGTAACCGAACACGCGAGCTACAACATCACCTGATTTGAATTCATCGCTGTTAGGATCGAAGGCGTTGAGTCGTTTGCTTAGCGGACCATGGAATAAAAAAAGATCGGCGCAAAGATATCCAACAACCACCAAATAAACGGCAAAGCGGATGGTAAACTTGGTGAATGTTTTCATGAGTTGATTTGTTCTAACGGATTTCAACCGTTGCGCCAGGGCGGATGAGAGTGGGGAGGCGAATGGCATCCCAGTTGCAAAGGCGGATGCAACCTGCGGAGCGGGAGCGGCCGATGGTTTCGGGATCGGAAGTTCCGTGCATGCCGATGCCCGCACGGGTGGTTCCGCACCAGATGATGCCGACGGGTGAGTTCGGGCCGGGTGGGATCATGAGCGCGTTTTCCGAACGTTTTCCGGTATCGAGGAGTTGTTGATCGTAGCGCCACCATGGCAGGGCGACCATGTTGTGGAGTTTCCATGAGCCAAACTGAATGAACTGGGGTTTGCCTGGGGTAATAGGAAACGAGGCGAGTAGGGCGCTGTTGGCGACAGGGGCGGCGGGCGCTTCAGGATCGGTGATGATGGCAGGACGCGGGGCAGCGGCGAAGATGCGGACTTGGTTGATTTTCGTATCGACCACGACATAGCGTTCCGAGAGGTCTTCGAGTTCTTTCCATGCGCGATCTGTTAGGTCTTCGACCAGAAAAGGAGTGACGTTCGGGACGTTGAGGCTATCCTTGGGTGCGAGGTTATAAATTTTGATTTCTGGATTCAGGGCTATCAAGGTTGGGATGTCGGTATGGTAGCGTTCCGACATGAATTCGGCGATGGAGCGGTAAGCCATGCGTTTGGTTTTGGCTTGTTCGCTGCGTTTGGTTGAAAGCTTGTCGTTGACCCATTCTGTGACGATTTCAGGAACGAGTGCGACGGCATATGGGTTGGTGATTTGTTCGCGGGCAATTGTGTTCACGGCTTTCCAATCGTCTAGGGGATGACCGTTGACTTCGTTCCATGCTTTCACAGCCAGCTGGGAGAAGAGGCCGATTTTGCCATCGATCACACCTGGGCCGAAATTGGTTTGATCTAGAAAAATCTGGAGGCGGGTGGCGTCATCGCCAGTGGGTTTTTGGTCGATAGGTGAGGGTTCCGTTGGTTTTGGAAGTGGGATTTCCTTAGGCGGTTTTTCTTTAGGCGGAGTCTCCTTTAGTTTCTCAGGCGCAGCTGGAGGTTCAACGACAATGGGTTTTGGAATGGGAGTTAGCTCTGGTTCGACCGCTTCCGCTTCCAAGGGCAGGGCTTTAAGAATCTTGGGTTCGGATTCCTGTGCGCTGAGCGTCAGAGATAAAAACAGAAATGTTAGAAAAACACGCATATCTGGAATTATTTAACAACGAGAAATTCATTGAGTTTGCCGGCAATGTTTGCGGGAACAATGGCGGTGACGATGATGTCGTTTTCATCGTATTCGGTCGAGACGACTTTCGCGTCTTTGTGCAGTAGGTTTAGGATGTCTCCGCGCATTTGCGGAATGCGATAGTTCTCATGCGTCACTCGATCTGCGAGAACCTGCGAGCAGGCTTTATAGATCTCATCAAGTCCTTGACCCGTGATGGCCGAGGCGTGGATGGCATCAGGAAATCGTTTCTCCAAACAGATCAGTTCCCAAGGATCGGTGACTTTATCGATTTTATTTAAAACCGTGATGATGGGTTTATCGATGGCGCCGAGTTCTTCTAACACATGCAGCGTGGTGGCTTGAAAAATTTCGATTTCAGGTGATGTGGCATCGAGAACGTGGATGAGAAAATCAGCAAGGACAGCTTCTTCGAGAGTGGCTTTGAAAGCCTCAACGAGACGGTGAGGAAGGTTTCGAACGAAGCCTACCGTATCGGTGATGAGAAGGGGTTGACCATCTGGTAGATCGATGCGGCGTGTGGTGGTATCGAGCGTGGCGAAGAGCATGTCTTTTGCCATGACATCGGAACCCGAAATGATGTTGAGCATCGTCGATTTTCCAGCATTGGTGTAGCCCACGATAGCGGCGTGCGGAGTATCGAGCTTCTCGCGTTCCTTGCGTTGAGTTTTACGTTGCTTGCGGACGATCTCGAGTTCGCGTTTGCAACGGTCGATGCTGAGGTGGGCGAGACGTCGGTCGATCTCGATTTGTTTTTCTCCCATACCACGTTCGGCACCACCGCCGCCACCGGATCCACCGCCACCGCCTTCGCGGTCAAGGTGTCCCCACATTCGAGCGAGCCGAGGAAGGGCGTATTGCATTTTGGCTAGCTCGACCTGTAAGCGGGCTTCTTTGGTTTGCGCGCGTTTTCCGAAAATATCGAGAATGACTTCTTCTCGGTCGATGACGCAGAGATCGGCGAGTTTCTCCCACTCGCGTTGTTGGGAGGGGGCGAGGTTGTTATCGATGACGATGCAGTCGCATTGATGGGCTTTGGCGAGTTCGACGATTTCTGCCGCTTTACCCGTTCCGCATAAATATTTTTTATGCATTTCGCGAGATTTCGCGAGCACGGACTCAGCGATTTCGATGCCTAGAGTGGAGACGAGTTCGCCAAGCTCTTCTAACAACGAAGCAGACTCCTCTGCTTCGCTTTTATCAAAATAGAGTCGGACGAGCAGGGCGCGCTCGACCATTTCTGGTTTCTGTCGGACTTCGAACATCGTTGTGGAATAAAAAGGGGATTGGGGGATTGGGTAGGAAGATCAGGACAGGCGGGACATGACGGCGGCGGAAAGAGTTTTTCCATCGGCGCGGCCTTCGCAAAGTTCTTGAGTGCGTTTCATGACTTTACCCATGTCTGCCTTGGATGTGGCACCAGTTTCTTGGATCGCTTGGGCGATGAATTCGTTGATTTGTGCTTCGGATAAAGCGGCGGGAAGATATTTGGAAAGGATGGCGATCTCAGCCTTTTCGTTCTCGGCGAGCTCGGAGCGGCTTGCTTTTTCGAACTGCTCGATGGAATCCTGACGTTGTTTGATTTGTTTGCGAACGACCGCGATAATTTCGGGTTCGTCTAGGACCGTGCCGAGCCCACCTTTTTCGATCGCGGCGTTGGTGATGGCGCTTTTCAGGGCGCGCAGGGAGTTGAGCGCGACCGAATCTTTGGCTCGCATGGCGGTTTTAATGTCCTCGGATATTTGTTCTGCAGAGTTGCTCATGCGAGATTGATACGCTGAGCCGAGGAAATCGCCAAGGAAAAGAGCGGGAGATGGCTTTTGATTTTGAAGCTACGCAGAATGGACAGATTGCAGGCCATTTGAGGCTTTCTTTATGATTTCCGTATTAGCACAAGGCAGCGGAAGCGCGTAATCCACTTTCTGCCCTAGAGTGGAATGCGGCTGAGGCCACTGCAATCGTGGGGAATATTAAGGCTAGCTCGCAACCATTCCTGATGAAGACTGCCAGAGTTGATAATGTGGTTTCTCCAAAAACTTCATGGGAACAGTGGGCGCAGATACATTTGAACGGGGAAAATCTTAACCGAGCGACAGAGGATTCTGATGGTGATGGAGTGAGCAATCTTCTTGAATATGTCTTTGGTAGTTCACCTAAAAAAGTGCCTCTTCCGCAAAATCTGTGGGTTAAAACTGGCTTCTGAGCGCTTCAGATCGGCGCGAAGTT
>JAJTHK010000152.1 GCA_021298895.1 Luteolibacter sp. | reverse complement strand
CTTGAAAGCTACGCTTTCAAGGCTCTGCGATGCAATCGCCCTGGAGTAAAAGGCGCTCAGGCTCTTTTTGCTTGATGTGCCTTGTCCATGGAATCGGGGGATGCTGGTAAAGCAAAGCAATAGATGGACTGAGACAGTTTTTTTGTAGAATCGGCGGATCGACTCTAAATTACCAAAAAATACAGCTAAATTCTTGCCACGGGGTGAATTTTTGCATTTATACATCCATCTATGAAAATCTATTTCGGTGCGGCAATCATCTTATTAGGAACTTTAACGGCGCATTCTGCGATCACCCTTAATGCGACAGAAAACTCCACTGCTGCTGCAAATATTACGAACGCCCCTAAGCTCGATCCATCCAGTCCAGCTGCTGATGCCTACGCTGCCTTTGAAAAAGGAGAGCATGCTAAAGCCGTTGAACTCGCCAAGCCTCTCGCAGAAAAAGGCGATAAAGATGCGATTTACCTGTTGGGCTTCGCCCATGAAAACGGACAGGGTATCGAAGCTTCACGTGATAAAGCGTTAGAATACTATCGCAAAGGGCAGGCAAAAAATCATGCCGATTCAATTTACCGCCTGGCTGGTATTTTATTATCATCAGGCCAAGGCGATCTCGCTCAGGAAGGAAGAGAAACCCTTGAAAAGCAGGCCGCAACCGATCCAACGATCGCTGGACGTATTCTTGGTGAGGCATTTTTGCTAGGCCGATTGACTCCTGAGCCTGCCCCTGAGACGGCTGTGAAATGGTGGTCAAAAGCTGCCAATGCAGGCGATGTGCCATCCATGGTGTTGCTTGCTCGTTTGTATGATGGGCAGTTGGGTCAGACCTCTCTCGCTAACTCAAAAACGGCTTATGAGTATTTCATGAAAGCCGCAGACAAAGGTGAATCCAGTGCAATGGTGGCTGTGGGTATTCGACTTTTGAAAAGCGACGCTGTTGCCCCCGATGAGAAAAAAGGCATGGCTTGGCTAAACAAGGCAATCGAAGCAGGAAATTTTGCTGGATGGCTCGCGCTGGGTGATTACCAAGCCAACATCAAAAATGATCCGAAAGCGGCTCTTGAATTATTCGATAAAGGCGCTCAGGCAGGAAACTCGGAATGCATGCTCAGAGCGGCATCTTTCTATATGGAAGGCAAGGGCACGAAAAAGAATGAGGAGCGTGCAGTGGATCTCTTAGGAAAATCAGCCGAGGCGGGAAATGCTCAAGCTCACTTGTTTTTAGCGTCGACCATTTTGGCAGTGGAAAAGCCTGACATTGGCAAAGCCTACGGGCATCTCTTAACAGCCGCCAACTCGGGTATGCCTCTCGCTCAGAACGAGCTCGGACTTTTCTATCTATCCGGAAAAATGGGTGTGGCTGATATATCCGCCGCTATTTCTTGGTTTGGTCGTGCCGCACAGGCAGGTCTGGCTGCGGCACAAAACAATCTCGGAGCTCTGCATGAGCGTGGTGCAGGTGTTCAACAGAGTTATGAAAACGCAGCTAAGCTTTATACTCTCGCTGCCCAACAAGGCAATCCGAGTGCGACTCTTGCTCTAGCTCGTTTCAATGCAGCGGGTGCGGCGATGCCTATGAATAAAACCGTCGGCTGGGCACTCGCGAACTTGGCCTCTGAGGCAGGCGAAAAAAGCGCGGATGCGGTTATCAAGGACATCGAGAAAAGCATGAGCAAAGAAGAGCTCGCGAAAGCCAAAGAAGAACTTGCCCGTATCAAAGCGGAACAAAAAAAGGCCAAGTAAGGTTGGCGCCCTCCCTCAAAGGCAAGGCGATTGGCACGCCAATGATGGATCGTCTTGCCTCATGTTTCGCTCTACGGCCCCAAAACCAGCGGGCCGAGAGTTGAATCGCTATTTGATTGGGTTCAAATTTTTAAGCAGGTCCTCAATGATTTCAGCCGGATGTTCGGCTGAAACCGTAATCCTCAAACGCGCGGTATCTTTGGGAACCGTTGGAAATCGGATTGCTGGGATGAAATAGCCGCTTTGCTTGAGCTTCTCAGAAGCGGCTAAAGCAGACTGATTGCTCCCAAGAATCACAGGTATAATCGCGCTCGGGTGATTTGGCCGAAGCATGAATATATTTCGAAAAAGCTTATTTCTCAAATCTGTACCCTCTTCTGAACGGATCAGTTGGATCGCTGAAATCGCAGCGTGCGCGAGCGCAGGTGGCGGAGACGTCGTGTAGATGAAAGGTCTTGCTCGGTTGATGATGAGATCGATCCAATCACGTGATGCGGCAAGGTAACCTCCCGAAAGGCCGACGGCCTTACTGAGTGTTCCCATTTGAAAGTCGATACGATCCTGTAGCCCGAGTTCTTCAGCGAGCCCCATTCCCGATGGTCCTCGAACGCCGATCGCGTGTGCTTCATCTAATAATAAATGAGCATCATTTGCCTCGCACAGTTCGATGATTTCGCGCAGCGGACAGAGATCTCCATCCATGGAAAATATCGATTCCGTAACAACCAGAATCCGCGCCCCCGGATGTTTGCTGCGAATTTTTGATAATAAGGACTCGAGGCCGGCTACATCGTTATGCGGGAAAACGCGCAGTGTGGCTTGGGAATGACGGGAAGCATCGATCAATGACGCATGGGCGAGTCGGTCGAGGATCACGTAGTCGCCTTTTCCGACTATAATAGGAATTGTTGAAAGAGCCGTTGCGTATCCTGAACCGAAGGTCAACGCTGCTTCAGTATGCTTGGCCGATGCCAGAATTTTTTCCAATTCGGTATGTGCGCTGTATGTTCCGGTAATAAGCCGTGAGGCTGATGCGCCCGTTCCATAGAGCTTGATGCCATCGATAAAAGACTCCGAGATTTGCGGATGCCTGGATAGTCCAAGGTAATCGTTCGATGCGAAGTTCCAAAGTTCAGATCCATCACGAAGAATGCGGAAATCTTCGACAGTGTGCGCGATGGAATGAAGTGAGCGCAGGAGGTTTTCTTGCGCCAAATGCTCCAGTTGTTGGCGCGGTTTCATGTGTGATGATCTGAAAGGCAATGAAATTCAATTCCTACTGAGCCGCGGGTTGAATCAAGGCCCAACGCATGAGTTTCTCCGAGTCAGCCCAGATGTTTGCGGTATTGGATTTCAACACAACGCAGATGACGGAACGTCCATTAATCTCGCCGGTGGAAATCAGGCAACGTCCGGAGGCGTTCGTCGTGCCGGTTTTCATGCCATTGATGAAACTGACTTTTTTCAATAGCTTGTTCGTATTTTCGATTCTACAAATACGACCATCACAGTATCGGAAATCATAGGATACGGTATTCATGTAAGAACGCAGTAGGGGGCTTTGATAAGCCATGCGAGCGGCAATGGCCATGTCGCGCGCAGTCGAGTATTGGCCTGGCTCGGTTAGACCGCTAGGATTGGTAAAGTGGGAATTCCTCATTCCAAGTTGCTGACACTTGCGATTCATCAGGGTGGCAAAGCCTTCGACGCTGCCGCCGACATCGCGTGCCAGAGCGCGACTCACATCGTTCGCGCTTTTAACCATGAGGACCTTGAGTAATTCGCGGCGGGTGTATTTCTCGCCCGGCTTGAGGTAAAGTTTGGTGGGTTCACAGTTACCGTCATAACTGGAGATCGTGACGGTCTTATCGAGATTGCCGGCATCCAGGATACACAATGCGGTGATAATTTTTTGGGTGGATGCGACGGCTCTCTTTTGATCGGCGTTCTTCGCATAGAGGTTACGGTTTGTAGCCAGATCTACCACTATTACGCTTTCCGCGGCAACCTGCGGAGGAGGTGTGCGCGGGGTAATGGCTGTTCGGGCTGCATCTGGCTGGAAGGCTCGACCACGCAACGGAGGCTGTGGATTGCCTCCGCATGCGCTAAAAAACACGGAGACCGACAAACTCAGCAAAAAGAAATATGAGATTCGGCACATGGATGGCATGCGGTTAAGATGCGTGAGGAGCGGTTTGTGGTCAATCTTGATTGAGTGCGGCTCGGGTTTGGATGCTTTTCCATTAATGATGTCGCTAAATCGAATGCAGGGAATTGCCAATAAATACCAAAAAAGATATGGAAATTCCTTCTTGCGCTTGGTCTGGATTACCGCCTATTTTTCAAACGTAAGCCGCTAAGTTACTTGCTTAGATGCCAGCTCATTTTTCAGTGATGACATTTTCGAAACGCCACCTTGCTTCAACTAACGCCACTTCCCTCTGTTGTGGTGTTATGGTCAAATTTTCATGACTCGTCGTTTCAGTCATTCACGTAAACTTTCTTCGTCCCGGTTAGCCGCGGTGCATATGCACAGTTGCATGTCGGAACGTCGCATCAACACATCTGGAGGATAAAGCCATATCTAAGCCACAAAATAACAGCAACAGGGGTCGTTTCCGTGATATGACACGGGTTAATGATCGGATCCGCGCACCCAAAGTCAGAGTCGTCAATGCAAATGGCGAACAACTTGGGGTGATGTCGTCACGTGAAGCCTTAGCCAAAGCTCAAGCCGTTGGCTTGGATTTGGTCGAAATCGCAGGGCAGGCAGATCCGCCGGTTTGCAAGATCATCGACTACGGGAAATACAAATACACCCAAGCCAAGCTCAAGAAAGGTAAGTCGAAGTCTGCGACCAAGATGAAGGAAGTGAAATTCCGAGTGGGCACTGGAGAGCACGATTACAACATCAAGCTCGGACGTGCTGAGACTTTCCTTGATACCAACCACAAAGTGCGTTTCGTCCTGCAATTCAAAGGACGTGAAAACGCCCACAAAGAACTCGGGTTCGTGGTTTTCAAACGCATCATTGAAGATTTGAAAACCATGGCAGCAGTCGATCAGCCACCACGTTTGGGTGGTCGAGCCGTCGCAATGATTTTATCACCGCTTCCGTCACATCAGCGGAAACGTCACTTTCACCTGTTCCATGGTGAGCTGATTGAAGAAGACGATCACGATGAAGAGGAAGAAGAGTATGTCGATCATGACGATGATTCCGAAGTCAAGGCTAAGGGTGAATCTGAAACAAAAGAGTCCTGAAAGTATAGGTCTTATAGTTCATGTAAGACCTATGATCTCTGGCCACTAAACCAACAAACAGATGCACGGAAACTTTAGCAACCTGTTTGCGAGTCTGAGATCAGGCGTCGAACCTTGGTTGCTGCTATTTGATATCGACGGAACTTTGGTTGACACTGGCGGCAAGGGCATGTCCGCGCTCAAGAAAACGGCTATCGAAGTTTTCGGTAGTGACGGTCCGCCTCTGGATCTTGCGGGATCAACCGATCTGGGCATCATCGAAAACCTCTACGTTCATTTTCAAGTCGAGCCTTCGCCTGAGCTAACACATCGTTTTTTTGAAATTTATCATAAATACCTTGAGGAAAGTTTGGAGGCAAATCCAGCTGAGGGGAAAGTCTTGGACGGGGTGTTTGAGTTGCTTGAGAGCCTAGCTGGCCAGAATGCCCAGCTTGGCCTGCTGACGGGTAACACTGCTCTCGGTGCAGAGATCAAACTCCGCCACTATGGCTTGCATCATCACTTTCCTTTCGGTGCTTATGGCTCGGATCGCGCCGATCGTAATCTTCTTGGTCATATTGCTCTGGAGCGTGCTTTGGCTGTCACTGGAAAGAAATTTACTCCTGACCGAACCCTGATCATAGGCGATACCCCCAAAGACATTGCCTGTGCACATGCCATAGGTGCAAGATGCTTGGCCGTCGCCACAGGGCATTTCACCGCTGATCAGCTAGAACAGGCCGGTGCTGATTGGGTATTGGGCTCGTTGCGGGAAGTTGCTCTTTTGGGTTAATTTGATCCCCAAAAAGCGCCGAATCAGCCAATCTTTAGTCTTGCAAAGGGGCTCTGGTCCCCTAGGTTCGCCCTCCGTTTTTCTTTTGTCTGGCGAGCGGTCGGAGCCCCGGTGCCCGCCAGATGCATCTTTTCCGGGGCAATTGTCGGAAGGAAAACGTAAACAAACTAACCAAACCACTAACCATATATGAGTACTGCATTAGCAGAACCAACTAACAAGGAACTGAGCGATTTGATCGACTCCAAGTTCAAGGAATTCCGCGAGGGTTCCATCGTCAAAGGCACCATCCTTGAAATTCGCCCACAGATTGTTCTCGTGGACGTCGGCTACAAATCCGAGGGTGCGATTCCATCCAACGAGTTCGAGGATGATGAAATCGAAATCGGTGACGAAATCGAAGTGCTTCTTGAGCGCCTCGAAAACGAAGAAGGCATGGTCGTTCTTTCCAAAGAGAAGGCAGCCTACAAACAAAACTGGGACAAGATCGTCAAAGTCTACCAAGACGGCGGTTTGGTTCGCGGAAAAGTCAAAGCCGTTGTCAAAGGTGGCCTCACCGTCAACGTTGGCGTCGAAGCCTTCCTTCCTGGTTCGCAAGTGGACATCATTCCACCGAAAGATCTCTCCGAATACGTGGGCAATGTCTACGAATTCAAAATCGTTAAAGTTAACGACGAGCGTAAAAACATCGTTCTCTCCCGACGCGAAGTCATCGAAGCCGAGCGCTCCGAGCAACGTCAAACTTTCCTTCAATCCGTCAAAATCGGCGACAAAGTCGTCGGCGCGATCAAGAACATTACCGACTTCGGTGCATTCGTCGATCTCGCAGGTATGGACGGTTTGCTTCACATCACCGACATGTCATGGGGACGTATCAACCATCCTTCCGAACTGCTCCACATCGGTCAGTCCGTGGATGTTGTCATCCTGGACGTGGATCGTGAGAAAGAGCGCGTTTCGCTTGGCCTCAAGCAAATGTCCGACAATCCATGGGAAGACATCGAGCGCAAATACCCAATCGGTCAGCAAGTCAAAGGACAAGTTACCAAGCTTCTTCCATACGGCGCGTTCATCGAAATCGAGCGCGGTGTCGAAGGTCTTGTGCACGTTTCCGAGCTCAGCTGGGTCAAGCGCATCACGCGTCCATCCGACGTTCTCGAAATCGGTCAGGAAATCACCGCGGTGGTTCTTGGCATCAGCATTGAGGAACAGAAGATCTCGCTCGGTGTTCGCCAACTCGAAGGCAACCCATGGGACGAAATCGAACTCCGTTTTCCAGTGGGTGCAACGATCACCGGTCCTGTCCGCAACCTCACCGCTTATGGTGCGTTCGTGGAACTCGAAGAAGGAATCGACGGTATGATCCACGTTTCTGACATGTCTTGGACACGTAAAATCAATCACCCATCCGAAGTTCTTAAGAAGAACGACGAGATCGAGGCAGTGGTTCTTGCGATCGACAAAGCAAATCAGCGCGTCTCCCTCGGTATCAAACAAACCGAAGGTGATCCATGGTCCGCGATCGATGACCGCTTCAAAGTCGGCGACCTCGTCAAAGGCACGGTTGCTAAAATCGCATCCTTCGGCGCATTCGTTTCCCTCGAAGGCGACATCGATGGTCTCATCCACATTTCGCAACTCAGCGAAGACCACGTGGAGAAAGTCAAAGACGTCATCAAAGTTGGCGACGAAATCGAAGCTCGCGTTATCAAGGTCGACAAAGTCGAGCGCCGCATCGGTCTCTCGATCAAAGCCGTTGGTTACACCGAAGATCAACTCAAGAAAGAAAGCGCAAGCTTCGAGTCCCTCCGCCCATCCAGCGAGATGGTCGGCCTCGAGCAAGCTTTCAACCTTGCGACTGCCGCTTCTGAAGAGTGGAGCCCAGGCGACGAGAAATAAATTCTATCCGAGTCGTAGTAATACGGCCCGAGATTTTCAAAAAAGCCGGACGGGTTCGCCTGTCCGGCTTTTTTTATTGGGCAGGGACGTTTAAGGATAAACGTCCCTGCCTTCAATAGGTGTTCCTAAATCCTTGCGTAAACGATTTCATGGGCTTGAATGAGATGATGAAACGCAGGCAATTTTTCAAAGGCGGTGTGGTGACTGGCGCGCTAGCTGGAATCACTGGAGTTTCGGCAGAGGAGTTGGTGAAGACACCGAAGCAGATTGAGGGGCCTTTTTATCCAAAAGTCGCTCAGAAGGATAAGGATTTTGATTTAACCAAAATCGAAGGACAAGAAGGTACAGCCGCAGGTAAAGTGGTGATCATCTCGGGTGCTATATTGAATACCGATGGCACTCCAGTCGAAGACGCGACGGTTGACTTATGGCAGGCGAATGCAGCGGGACGATACAATCATCCAAGCGATAAGAATGAGGCGCCGCTGGATCCGAATTTCCAAGGATGGGCGATCGTGCCGAGCGGAAAAAATGGAGAATTCAAATTCAAAACGGTTGTTCCTGGATCTTATCCCGCCTCGAAAGATTGGTCACGACCGCCACATATCCATTTCAAAGTTTCCAAACTCGGCTACGTGGAATTGATCACGCAAATGTATTTTCCCGGCGAAAAATTAAACAATACCGACAAGCTCTTGCAACGTGTTCCTGAAGCGGAGCGAGCTGCTTTGATTGCGAAGCTGATTCCGGGTGAGATTGATACTTACGAATTTAAAATCGTGCTGGAGAAGGCGTGAGTAGCGCAACGTGGCGGCGAATTGCATCCGCCATGCCATAATTTTCTAATTTAATTATTGGTAGGCATGGCGGATGCAATCCGCCGCCACGACTATTCGCTCGGTGGTTTGCGCAGGGATTTCTTTTGAGAAAGGATGCGTTTGTCAGCGACCGATTGTTGTTTAGACCGCCGCGAACGCCGCCGTTTCTGGCGGCGCATTTTCTCAATCGCTTGAGTTTTCGCGGAGGCCTTGCCGTTGGCGATGGCATCGAATTGATCACAGAGTTCGCGTCGGGCGAGGAAACGGTTCATTTCACGGGATCGGTCCATCTGGCACTTGATCGCGATGCCGCTGGGGAGGTGCTTGAGGAAGACGCAATTTGAGGTTTTGTTGATTTTTTGCCCCCCTGCGCCCGAGCCTCGGACGAATTTTTCCAATAGATCATCCGGCACGATCCCAAGCGCCAGCATCCGCTGTTCGAGAGCGGCGATTTTATCGGGAGAGGGTAGGTTCATTGAAACGGCGGATTAATTGCTGAAAGCGAATCTAGTTGAAAGTTGCAGTCTATATTGACCAGTATTTCTCACCGATGAAAAAATTCATAATCTTTCCGCTAGCTTTATTGGGTTTATTGCAAGGGACTGGTAGCGCACAGGTGACCGACCGGACGGCTGATTTCAAAGTCGCCGCCGGTTTCAAGCTGGAGCAACTCTATGAGGTGAAGAAAGAGGAGGGGAGCTGGGTGGCACTTACAGAGGATGGTCAAGGTAGACTCATCGCCGCTGACCAATACGGTGGGCTTTTCCGTATCACCGTTCCGGCGCTCACAGGTGGCGAGATCAAGGTTGAGGCTTTGGACATTCCGATCGGGGGTGCGCATGGCCTGCTGTGGCACGAAGGTGTGCTCTATATTTCGATCAATGAGCGCTCTCAGAAAAATCCGGTGGAGACGGGCGTTTGGAAAGCAAAAGAAACCGCAACGGGCTATGAAAAGCCCGAGCTTGTCAAAGCGATCAAAGCGGGTGGCGAGCATGGCGTGCATTCCTTGGTTCTGTCTCCTGATAAAAAATGGGTTTATCTGATTACTGGAAACTTCGCGCATGTTCCTGAGGTTGCTGATTCCTTTGCTCCCAAGATTTGGAATGAGGATCAGCTGTTGCTGCGCAATCCCGATGGTAACGGTCATGCGGCAAACGTGTGGGCTCCGGGTGGATTCATCGCACGCTTCCAACTTGATGGCTCGAATTGGCAATTGGTTTCCATGGGGCAACGCAATACTTATGACGCCGCTTTCCATGATAACGGTGAGTTGTTCGCCTACGATGCGGATATGGAATGGGATTTCGGGATGCCATGGTATCGTCCCACACGGATTTCACACATTGTACCGGGCACCGAGCTTGGCTGGCGGAATGGCACCGGAAAATGGCCGGCGTATTATGAAGACAGCATGGCCCCGGTTCTCAATATCGGTCCGGGATCGCCTACTGGCGTGGTTGCGGGTCGTGGCTTCAAAGCACCTGCAAAATATCAACAAGCCATTTATGCGTTGGATTGGACCTTTGCGACGATTTACGCCGTGCACCTCACACCCGACGGATCTTCGTTCAAAGCTGTGAAGGAAGAATTCGTGGCCGGTGCAGGATTACCTCTGACAGATGCGGTCATTGGAAAAGATGGATCGATGTATTTCGCTACGGGTGGTCGCCGTGGAAAATCCCATCTCTGGAGAGTGGTTTATACCGGTAAAGAATCCACAGTTCCTCAACTTGCAAAATCCACACCCAACCCAACCCGGGACAAGCTCGCGGAAATGATTCGCGATCCGAAAAAGTTCGATGTGGATCTCGCTCTCAAGCAGTTGAACTCCGAGGAGCGCACCCTCCGCTTCATGGCACGCACCGCATTGGAGCGTTCACCGGATGCAGGCTGGATGCCTAAAATTTCAGGTCAGAAAGATTCATGGTCTCATATCCTCGGGCCGATGGCTCTGGCTAGATTGGATGGTAAAAAACATCGCACGGTTGCCTTAGCAACTTTATTGAAAGTCGATTGGAAATCGCTTTCCCAACAACAACAGATCAACTGGCTGAGAGCAGCGGGCTTGGTGTTCATTCGTGGTGGTGAGCCAACGGCAGAGGAAAAAGCCGCGGTTATTTCGAAAATCGATGCATCTTATCCTGCCAACGATCGCTCAATGAATTTCGAACTCGCACGCATGCTTTGCTACCTTCAGGCACCGAATGTCGTTTCGAGAACCTTGAAATTGATGGACGAGGCTCCCGCTGCTGATGCGGAAGAGTGGAAGACTTTGGTGGATCGAAACGCAGGCTACGGCAACGACATCAACAATGTGATCAAGAATCACCCGCCGACCGCTCAGATTCATTACATCTACTGCTTAAGATCTGTCAAAGGCCCTTGGAAAGGTGATGAGAGAAGACGTGTTTTCAACTGGTTCCGCGAAATCGAAAGCCGTAGCGGTGGCAACAGCTACGCCAAATTCATCGCCATGATCCGCAAACAGATCTATGAAAACGGCACCCCTGAAGAACAAAAGCTCTTTGCTGTCGAAGCAAAAGCACCTGCGCAAAAGCCGAAAGCCCTGCCACCGGTCAAAGGCCCGGGTCGCGACTGGACAGTTGAGGAAATCAAGAAAGTCACAGCCGAAGGTCTAACAAATCGCAATCTGGAGAATGGCAAAGCCATGTTTGAGGCATCGCTCTGTGCGACTTGCCACAAATTCGGTGCAGAAGGGGGAGCGCAAGGTCCCGATCTGACCAATCTTTCAGGTCGATTCAAAATCGAAGACCTCGCTCATTCCATCGTCGATCCCAGCCAAGTCATTTCCGATCAATATGAATTCACGGAAATCCTGAAACAGGATGGCACTACAATTACCGGACGCGTGCTCAACGAGAAGGATGAGATCATCATTCTTGGAATCAATCCGTTTGATTTCACCAATCAAGTGGAGATCAGCCGACACGACATCAAGAGTATGAGTCCTTCAAAAGTCTCCCCGATGCCACCCGCGATGATCAACCGCCTGAACTCGGATGAACTCAAGGATCTCTTCGCTTATTTGTTAGGGGTGAAGTAATTACCCCTTCAATAAATAGCGCGAAGACCAAAGGTAGTTCCAACCTGAGATCACGGTGAGTGCAACAGCGATGCCGAGAGTGATCGGCATGAGCCATGCGTTTTCGCCCCATGGGGTCGTGAGGGTGTGGAGAAATTTCAGGGAAGCTGGGACTTTAGCCATCGTTTCAAACGTCAACCAGATCAGGCCGGCAATGAGGTAGATAAGTTGGAAGGTGGTTTTCCATTTTCCTAAATTGTCAGCGGCGAGAACTTGTCCGGCTTCGATGGCGATTTGGCGGAGGCCGGTGACGAGGAATTCGCGGCCGATGATGAGGGCGGTGATCCAGACGGGGCAGACGCCCTCGGCGGTCAGGAAAACGAAGGCAGCGCAGACGAGGATTTTATCGGCGAGGGGATCGAGGAGTTTTCCGAGAGGGGTGACGAGGTTCATTTTCCGCGCCAGCCAGCCATCGACAAAATCGCTAATGGCCGCGATCATAAAGAGAATCAGGGCGGTGATGTGACCCCAAGTTGCTTCCAAAGCGACAAATAAAACGAACGCCGCTGTAAGCACGAGGCGTGATAGGGTGATCGCATTTGGCAGGTTCACGCAGCAAATGTGCAAAATTGATGGAGAAAAGGCAACAAGGTGTTGCACTGAATCGCAGAGTCTCCTATTTCCCCGCGAGCGGAACCCCCGCTATCATTATGAGCAACAGTGACTTTGGACTAATCGGACTGGCCGTCATGGGTCAGAATCTTGTGTTGAATGTAGAATCAAGAGGCTTTCAGGTCTCCGTTTACAACCGCACGACCAGCGCGATGCAGGAGTTTGTTTCTAAACATCCTGATAAAAAAATTGTTGGTGAAGAAACTCTCGAAGGTTTCGTGAAGTCCTTGGCATCGCCACGCAAGATCATGATCATGGTGAAAGCTGGTGGTCCTGTGGATGCAGTGATTGAATCGCTCCTCCCGCTTCTCGACAAAGGTGACATCATCATCGACGGTGGAAATTCTCTATACACCGATACCGAGCGCCGTGATAAATGGCTTGGTGATCTGGGTTTCCGTTTCATCGGTGCCGGTGTTTCCGGTGGTGAAGAAGGTGCACGCAAAGGCCCATCCATCATGCCCGGCGGCCCGACATCCACCTGGGATGTGATGAAGCCAATCTTTGAAAGCATTTCCGCAAAAGTCGACGGGGAGCCATGCGTCACCCACATCGGCACAGGTGGTGCGGGTCACTACGTGAAAATGATCCACAACGGTATCGAATACGGTGACATGCAGTTGATCTGTGAAGCCTACAACATTTTCAAAGCCGCCGGGTTCACTCCTGCGGAGCTTGCGAAAGTTTTCACCGATTGGAACAACGGCGATCTTGAAAGCTACCTGATCCAGATCACCGCGAAAATTTTCGAACAAAACGATCCTGAAACCGGTAAGGCACTCGTCGATGTCATCCTTGACACCGCAGGTCAAAAAGGCACCGGCAAATGGACGCTCATCAATGCCGTTGAAAACGCAGTCGTGATCTCCACCATCAACGCGGCTGTCGAAGCGCGCATTCTTTCCTCCATGAAAGACAAGCGCGTTGCTGCCAGCGCATTCCTCAAAGGTCCGGAAGTGAAAATTTCCACCGATAAAGCCGAACTGGTGAAAAAAGTTCACGACGCCTTGTTCGCATCCAAAATCATTTCCTACGCACAAGGCCTCGACCTGATTGCTGCGATGGGCGAGGAAAAAGGTTGGGGCCTCGACCTCGGCAAGATTGCTGCGATCTGGCGTGGGGGTTGCATCATCCGTGCTCGTTTCTTGAACGACATCACCGATGCGTATCGCAAAGATCCCAAGCTCGCTAACTTGATGCTCGCACCGTTCTTCACAAAACTGCTCAACGAGTTCCAACAAAACTGGCGTGAGGTCGTTTCCATCGCAACGCTAGCGGGTATTCCGGTTCCTGCTTTCAGCGCTTCGCTGGGTTACTATGACAGCTATCGCAGCGCCGTGCTTCCAGCGAACCTGCTGCAAGCCCAGCGTGACTTCTTCGGTGCTCACACCTACGAGCGCACCGACAAGCCACGCGGCGAAATGTTCCATACCGATTGGCCAGAGGTGATTGGGTGAATTTCAGAAAGGAACCGCGATTTTCAATCGCGACTGCAATGGCTATGAGGAATAGCTCATGTGGTCGTGATTAACAAATCGCGGGTCTTTTCTTTCGCGGTAGCAATTGCTGCGGTAGTCCAAGGTATTTCGCTCACAAGGTCGCGATTGAAAATCGCGGTTCCTTTCAAATCTCCCGAACCTCGTAAGTTTCCTCTGGCTGTTCTTCGAGGATTCCGAGATCAACTAAGAACCGATCTGCGGCGTTGATGGTCAGTTCGAAATTCGAGTGGCTGACATTGAAGTTGAAGAAGCTGTGTTCGGAGCCGTTGAAGTCGAAAAATTTGCAGCGATTGCCACGCCATCTCATGCGACGGCAAAAGGTGACGATCTCAGAATACGGGGTGACCCGATCCGATGTGCCATGGAAGAAAATCATCGGGGGAAGTTTTCTACGGACGAGTTGAGTGGGGCTCAGCTTGGTGCTGATTTTTTTCGATGGAAAACGCTCAGAGTGTTGACCTTTGGGCGTGGTGTTTACCAAGGCGCTAAATAATATCAGAGCTTTCGGGCGGAATGGTGGAGATAGGTCTTTTTCTTTCCTCATCCCCAACAACAAAGCGAGATAGGCACCGCCAGCGGCTCCGCTAAAAACCATTTTCGTGAGATCGATCCCGAGTTCCCCAGCGCGAGAGTTTAACCAGTTTAGGGCAAAAATCGAATCGTCGATGGCATCGGTCGGGGTCGATTGATGTTTGGAGCTGACCCTATACTCAAAAGAAATCGCGACCATGCCGCGCGAGGTGAAGTGGTGAGCGTGAGGTACGAACTGAGGAAGCATGGAGACGTCCCAGAAGCCACCGTGGAAAAACACAATGGCCGGGCGGGAAGTCGATGACGGTGTCTCTGGGAAAAACACATGAGCAATCAAATCAAAGCCGTTGTGGTTCACGTAAACGTAAGTGGTCGCGGATTTGAGGAGTTCTTTATCTCGTTCTTCACCGATCGGAGCGATCTTCTGTATTGGCTGACTCATGATGCTTAAAGGCGTTTCCGAGAGACTCCGTGTTGCGCCAATGAAAAATGACACCGGAGAGGTTAAGTCGTTGCGCCATCATTCATGACACCCGGCGGTTGGTTGTTTTTTGGTTGTTTGATGATGTTTTGACAAGCTTTTCCGTAGGGGTGGACGTAGTGGAGGCGT
>JAJTHK010000018.1 GCA_021298895.1 Luteolibacter sp. | reverse complement strand
GGATCAGCAAGACAGAATGCGCCAACAACAGGAGCAGCAAGAAAGGCGCCAGCAACAAGAAGAGGCACAACGGCGCGCACAAGAGCAGCAAGAACGGGCACGTCAGCAACAGGATCAGATGGAAAGACAACGTGCCCAACAAGAGCAGCAAGAACGGGCACGTCAGCAACAGGAGCAGATGGAAAGACAACGTGCCCAACAAGAGCAGCAAGAACGTGCTCGTCAGCAACAGGATCAGATGGAAAGACAACGTGCTCAACAAGAACAACAAGAGCGTGCTCGTCAGCAACAAGAGGAATCACAACGTAGGATGGAAGAGCAACAAAAACAAAGGGAGCGTTTTAGGTAGAGAATTACTCTCTAGCTGCGGTCAGGGAATTGTTCTTTCCAGATTTTCAGAGATGATTGAATTTCTGAAGCTTGGCGGGATGGGCTGAGTTCCCAAATTAGCGGGCATTCATTCGGAAAATACGAGAGGATGGATGGGTAGTTGAGTGTCCCGGTAAAAGGTGTCCGGTGGTCGCGAGCGGGCCATTCGACATCGTGAACGTGCCCACCTATTATGTAAGGTGAAATTGATTTCAACCATTCCTCGTGATCTAGAAGCCCGAGGTTATGCTTGAGTTGCACGTGGCCGAAATCATGCCAGTATCCGATCCAAGGATGATCTTTGAAATGTTTCTGAAGTTTCAGCATTTCACGTTCGTTGGGCATATCTTCAAAACGTGAGCGGGATTCGATCGCGAGTTTGATTTTGTATTCCTCTGCTTTAGGAGCTAGTTGTTCAAGAGCTTCGATGGCACGTTGATAGTAGAGCGCGGAGAGTTTCTCGCGTTTCTTGATGAAATCGATTTTTAGTTTGGTAAATTGCGTATCATGTTGTCGACCGGTGGCGACGAGTTCGGTGAGAGGTCTGGTGTATTTTCTATAATTTATTGGGGTGGAGCCCATGTGGAGGACGAGATATTTGGCATTGAATTCAGCGCCTATTTCGAGGGTTTTCAGTGTCATATCCATGGCACGTCTCCGATCGAAGGCGCGATGTGAAGTATATTCGTAAGCGTCCGGAGCATCGATCACAACCTCGACTGGTGAGGGGAAAAAATTATGCACGCCTGAGCATGTGAATTTTCCTGCACGATAAGCTTTTTGGATACCCGGCAGTTTGGTGATCGTCATGCCATGAGATAGTTCTATGTTAGAAAATCCGAGATCGATAATTTCATCGATCATACTCTCGCCATCGATATGGCGGGAGTTGTTCCAGCAGGTGGAAAAAGCAAGCATCGAAATAATATAGCTCAGTGGTGAGTTGGACCGAAATCGGTTTTTACTAGTGCCGCACGAAGAGAGCGAACGCTATCGAAAAAATGTTCGATGTGTTTTGGAGGTAGCAGAGTGAACAAGGAAACCAACATGCTAACTACGAAAAAGATTCCGCAGCCGTAGTAAACAAATACCCAGATCGAGAGTAAAATAGCCAGCCAACGTAAATTGGCTTTCCAAAACTGTTGTGTGGCTTCTTCACTAGGTATTCGTGTCATGATTTTCTTTCAATATCATGAGGATTTATACGTATCAGGCTGGTGAGGAAAGAATAAATCTTATCTCTCCTAGTATCCTAGCTGTAGGTATTAGTGATCTAGGGAATCGTAATGCTGTGGCGAGCCCAGAAAGCGTAAAGGTCATTTACGCTGCCTTTGAAAACATTGCGTTCCATGGGATGAGCAAGATCGCCGAGAAATCGAGGGCTTTGCCATGAAGGAGTGTTGTAGTGTTTGGCTTGTGATGCACCATTTCGCCAGACGACTCCGCCGTATTGCCACATTGACCATGTGTTCCATATGGCATATTGGTTTTTAAGGGAATCTGGGGTCAGTGCACCGCCTGCCATAACCCGCTCGGTACCGCCTGGGCTGTAGAGTGCAAGCCAGTAAGGGGTTTTGCGGATGATGGCTTTTTGAGCGGGGGTGGCCTTACTCAGTCGAGCTCGCAAGCCATCGCTATTTTCAAGATAGGTTACAGGATAAATGCCAGTGCGTTGGTGGACGCGTTGGATGAAATCGACCAAACGAGCGGGTGTGGAGAGTGTATCGAAATCACCGACCAAAAGAATCTGTTTTCCTGATAGTCCACGAGCGCGGGCGATGGCTTGGACTCGGTTGACGAAGCGATCCGCTTGGAGGGCGGCGGGTTGATCCATGGTGACGAAATGATATGCGCCGAGCATCATGCCCTCGCGGTCGGCGGATTTGAGGAAATCTCCAAATTTTTCATCGAGCAGCGGACCTTTTGCGGAGCGGGCGATGAGTGCTAATGCGCCATTTTTTCTTAATGCAGAAACATTGTGTTCTGAAAAGCGGCTGCCGTTGCGTTGCGCTTCTTTAGGATCCCAGCCAGAGACGTTCAATACCATGGGTGAGCGAGCTACGCTTGTTCCTCCAAATCCTTTTCCGCCTGTGAAGTGTTGGTAGGGAAAATTAGGATGGGGAGTGCTGCGAGATGGGTGAGTGCACTGAACAAACAGTGGTAGGAGCAAGATTAGGCAGAGCGATAACTTCATGTTAGATGGATCACATTTTAAAATCTTCACCGAGGTAGTATTTCCGTGCAATCGGATCATCGACAAGTTCGTTGGAAGCGCCTTCGAGAATCACACGACCATCATGGATGAGAAAAGCACGGTCGGTAATGGATAGAGTTTCACGCACGGAGTGATCGGTGATGAGGATGGCGAGATCATCTTTTTCCCTCAATTCGCGAACGATACGTTGGATGTCCTCAACCGCAATCGGATCGATGCCTGCGAATGGCTCATCGAGCATAAGGACTTTAGGATCGGAGCAAAGCGAACGAGCGATGGCGAGTCGGCGTTTTTCTCCACCGGAAAGCGTGATGGCATGGGATTTTGCGAGCTTGGAAATGTTGAAGCGCTCCAGAAGTTGGTGAGCGCGATCCATTTGATCGCTGCGGGAAAGACCGGGTCGGGTTTCAAGAATGGCCAGCAGATTGTCTAGAACGGAGAGTTTGCGAAAGACGGATTCCTCTTGGGGTAGATATCCGAGGCCGCGTCGCGCGCGCTGATGCATGGGAAGCTTCGAGATATCCTCACCGAGTAGGTGAATGCTTCCGTGTTCTGCAGGGATCAGGCCGGCAATCATATAGAACGATGTGGTTTTTCCTGCGCCGTTGGGACCGAGTAGTCCGACAATTTCCTTGGGTTGAACCGTGATGGAAACATCATTTACCACCACGCGGCCTCCGTAAGATTTTTTCAATCCCTCAGCTGCAAGGACAGCTGTATCGAAGTGATTGCAAGTGGAGCCGGGATCGTGGGTCATGGGAATGATCTTAAATTAAAACGTTAAGCCTCGGGCAATTAGTTTAGCGCCCGTTGAATTTGAGGTTGCTGCCGCCCCCTTCCCATTCTCCCAGAGTGGAAAAAGAACCGTTGGTGAGAATGCGGAGCGTGAGGTTGGGTTGTTTGGCACGGGCGTAAAAGTTGCCCTGTTTGACCCATGGGTATCGTTGGCTGATGATAATTTCTTCCTTTGGCACATCGTAAGTCAGGATTCCTCCACTGGCTTCGACGGGTTCCTTGCCGGCGACACTTTTCTGAATGAAGTGTACGGTGCCGGTCGCGATGATTTTCTTGACATCATCGAAATTTGCCGCTGGACCGGATGCGCCTGGTTTCTTGGCTGCCTTGTTTTTGTCGTCCTCTTTTTTCTCGGTCGGAGCAGCTTTTTTTGGATCCTTTTTATCAAAAAATACTTTGAGCTCGTCCGCTCCTTTGAGGGTGAAGCGCGGGTCGGAGACTGAGACATTTTTCAAGAACACGAAAACGCCCTCCTCGGCGTCAAAATACATGCCACCATCAAAGTTGATGACCGTGTCATTTGGTCCTGGAGCGATTTCAAGGGGAGAACCTTCAGAGGGCGCCGGCTCGCTGGAAATACCTTTCAGCTCTGCTGATTTTACAAAACCGTGGGCATCATCGGAGGCTTTTTTCGCAGCGGCCAGATCCGCTTGGAGCTTGGCTTGGGTCTCTTCGTCTTTGGCGTTGAGTTGTGGTTTGACGGTAACCGCAGAGGTCTTGATCTCGGCAAGTTCCGCTTCGGAAACAGCAGCGGGCGGTGCGGCAATGGTGAGAGAGGGAGCGAGGCACACAGCGAGGAGGGCGGCGGTTTTGGTAGTGGTTGGACGCATTGAGGTGGTGGGTTCTGAGTAGGAAATCCATGTGGTGGCAGGGCCGATGAGAAACCCTTGGCCGTTTTGGAAAGAATAAATCAAGCCGCTGCCTTTCGCTAAGAGGTTGTCGGTAGTGATTTCGACGGGTTCGTCGGCGTGAAGTTGGGAAGTGGTTTGGTTAAAAATGGCTTTTTCTAGCTTAACTTTTCCGCGGAGGCTGCGGTCAGGTTTGTAAAATTTGATCATGACATCCTCACCTTGAATTTGCTCGGAGTTTATAAGGGTCATGATTTCCGCTTTGAGATCGCCGACTAAATTTCGGTCCTTGTCATAACGGGGAAGTAGAACTCCGTGTAACACGCTGCCACCAGGTAGGAGCGACATGGGGTTTTTCGCTACCTCAGCGATCGGATCCTCAGCATGTAAAATACCAGCGGAGACTAGCAGGATGGAGAGGCGAAAAATCAAGGGTTGAAAGGGATTAGTTGGGGGGAGATTAGCGACTTGGGAGGTGTAGACAATCATGGATTTTCGGGAATGACAAAATGATGGAATGGAGGCTGGGCCGAGGAAATGGCAAAGCAGGAGTTGATTTGCGGTCAATAGGGGGCGAAGCTTTCTGCCATGAAACCTCAGGTTGGCGATATAGCACCCGATTTCCATGCTACGGTAGTGGATGGAGATCGCGAAATTCAGATTTCACTTTCAGAGCTCAGGGGGGAGCGGGTGGTGTTGTTTTTTTATCCAAAAGACAATACCCCCGGCTGCACCATCCAAGCCTGTTCGCTGCGTGAGCACTGGAGTGAAATTCAGGGTAAGGCGAGGATTTTTGGCGTTAGTGCAGATAGTGTAGCGAGCCATCGGAAATTCATTTCAAAGAAAAGATTACCCTATCCCTTGATCGCGGATGAAGATAAGCAAATCGTAATCGCCTATGGAGTATGGGTGCAAAAATCGATGATGGGGAAAAAATTTATGGGAATCGAGCGCAGTACTTTTGTGATTGGAGTGGATGGAAAAATTGAAGCTGTGCTAGAAAAAGTATCGCCTTTAAGTCATACTGAGCAGTTAGCAAGAATTCTTGGATAATGGTCGCCACTCACAAACATCCAGCACATGTGGGTTTCGCAACGATTGCGATCACTCTGATGGCGATCGGTCTTTCTGCTGGTTTAAAATTTCTCGGGTTGATTGCACGCTTGGATACATGGATCACTGAGTTAGTTATCAAACTGGGGCTTTCCGCTCCAGTGCATTCGCTAGATCCCTATCTGCTATGGACAGCTACTGCAACACTTGCACTTGGTTTGACTGCCGTGATGCTGAATGTTTCATCAAGCTGGCGACGAATTCTTGTGTGCATACTCGCCTTGATCATCACCTTGTTTTGGGTGCCGGTATTGCTACTCGCCTCGCACAAGCCAGATATCGGAGTGGCATTGATCGGATTGCTATGGGCGGGTTGCTGCGCGTTGATCTACACCAAGAATCACGAAATGCCTGCAGATCTAACAGATAATAATAACACGACACAAACCGATGCCCCGCGCTGATTTTCCTGAGCCTGTTAAAAATTTGGTCGCGGAGCTGAAACGGCTTCCCGGGGTTGGACCGCGTAGTGCGGAGCGGATGGCGGTGTGGTTGCTGCAAAATAAAAAGGCGGATCCCACCAAGCTTTCAGAAGTTCTCCTCCATGCTCACGAGACCATTATTCCCTGTCCTCTATGTGGTTTTTTTGCGACTCGTGAAATTTGCGATATCTGTGCAGATGAGAAACGCGATGAGTCTTTGTTGTGTGTGGTAGAGCAAGCGACTGATGTTCTTCCTCTTGAACGAGCTGGGGTTTTCAAAGGTAAGTATCATTGTTTGGGTGGAAAATTATCACCGCTGGATCGGGTTTCTCCAGAGGACTTGAATATTCAGCAGCTATTGTCGCGCGTGGATGCTAAGCAAGGTAATGTCGAAATCATTCTTGCTTTGGGTGCCGATGTGGAGGGTGAAGCGACTTCAAATTACCTTGCGGATATGCTGCGTGGAAAATCGGCGAAAGTGACTCGCATTGCCCAAGGCTTGCCTGCGGGCGGTGGTTTGGAGCATGCGGATGAGTTGACATTGATCCGTGCGTTGCAAGGACGCAGAGATTTCTGAGAGGTTGACTGAGTTCTTGCGCAAATCATATTTTACAACTAGCTTGCGCATCGATGCTCTTAAAAATTTTTGTTTTAGCCCTCGCGTCTTTACTCTTGGTTCCAAGCTCACATGCCCAAGTAAAGTCGATTCCATGTCCTATCGATTCCCTGATCAAAGCACCGGGTAACTGGAAAATGACCGTGGATGAGTTTGAAAAAGCCTTCACCTCAAATGGCAATAAACAATACGTCTGGCTGACCGAAGACCGCACCCGGGCGAAGCTGAGTCGTAAGCTTTATGGGAATGTAGTGATCGATCTAACCGTGTTCGATGGGCAAGTCCCTGTGCAGGAAGTGATTGTTGATTTCGCGGATGGCCTGCTAAACCTCGTTTCGGCCTCCGTTTACAATCGTGCCGACAGTGGCCCAATTGCCACCGAACAATTCACGGAACGTTTCAAGACAGCCGGAAAAGTCATGGGTGAAATTCTTGTCGCGAAACCACAGCAACGCAAAGCGGATGCGAAAAACGGCCTGCTGACGGAAGGTTATTCATGGTATTCCAGGGAAACAGGAGTGGCCTTGTTAGAGCATAACGAAGGAGCATTGGGAACTGCCGACCGTGAGTTTTTGAGGCTTCGCATGGCCAGGCCGAGCGCCAAAGGTTCTTTGGCTGCATCCTTGTTGCATACCCGAGGTGGTGCGGCTGCCAAACTTGGCGATCTTCCCAGAAACGTTAAAAAAGAAGATAACGGCGATTTGCTCATTTCCAACATGCCCATGGTCGATCAGGGTGATAAAGGCTATTGCGTGGTCGCCACAGTACAGCGCGTGTTTGAATACTATGGAATCGGCGCGGACATGCACCAGATCGCACAAATTTCAGATGCGGATCCCAACAAAGGCACCAGCACTCTTACCATGGCGAAGGAACTTGATAAGATCGATTATCGTTTCAAAACCCGTCTCGAGATCATTGGTATGGGAGAGCCATTGACTGAAGTGAAGGAGGAAAAAGGCGAATACTACGTCGGCAAGCCTGTCGATGAGCGGAAGTTTCTTCTGGCGGTTAATAGTTATATTAAAAAAGGAATTCCTCTGCTTTGGTCGCTCCAGCTCGGACTCTTTCCCGAAGTCCCTCAGCTTTCTCCACAAACTTCCGGCGGTCACATGCGCATGATCATCGGTTACAACGAGACGACCAAAGAGATCATCTTCAGCGATTCATGGGGCGCTAAACACGAAGCCAAACGCATGAAAATGTCAGACGCGTATAAAGCCACACACGGGCTCTTCGCTCTGACGCCGACGGTGAGGTGAGTGGGGAGAAGGGGTTTGAAACCCCTTGGTATTTTCTCCGAATGATTGGCCAATATGGCCTAAGACTTGGCATTAACAAACAGGCCTCTGTATGGCTTTCTGGTATTTCCCTTCGGAGTAAGAATGCCTGCATTCACAAAAGTCTGCAATTTTTCCTCGCGGGTCATGTGTTTGAGACGATTTTCGAAACGTTCCCACGCAGCTTCTACATCCGTCTTGGGAGTCGAAACTTGATGTCTCTGTTTGCTGCTTTTCACGCTAGTATGCTGGTCTGAAATAGCCTAGGATGCAAGCTGGATTTCTGATCGATAATTGAATATGTGACTTCATTCGAATAGAGGAGCCTTCAAACGCGGGTTCGGATTCCTGAAATAAGCCCCGAACTGAATCATACGTGGGTGAATCAGAGTCCAAATCAAACTCGTTTGTTAACCAGTTGATCATGGAGCAGTCTAGGTTTCTCAAGAGTAAGTCGGTGTCGCCTTCTTTAACTGGGAGATTTTCTGGCATGGACTTACCTATTTCTGCATATGTTTCCTTAAATCGTGGATATGCTTTAGAAAGGACCGTGGTTGAGCTCAAATCCATCATGTCGAAACATTGCCCAAGATGGATGACAGCGCCGACAACAGCGGGATTTTTAATCTTCTTTCTCATGACCTGTTCTATAGCCCAGTCCATGGCTCGTTCGGGTCCATATTCCCAAAAGTAAATTCCACTGCCTAACCAGTCATAATCATTCTCTTTTTTGATCAGTCTTGCAGTGCCTGCTAAAACTTCCTCCGCAAGCGCATGTTCACATCCGTGGTAGCCGAGAACAAGTCGCTGGTATTTGAAAGATTGGTTCATCTTGAGGGGGATGAAATTACGATAATATTTTCATCAGGCGCTGCAAGCTGAGAAATGCGGGAATAAGAATACTAGAGGCCAGAAGCGACTTTCGACTCGTGATAAAATTCGGCTGGCATGGGATGATTTAGTTCCCATTCAATCGAAATGGGACGATTACCCTGAGCACGTATGAACTTTGCGTCTCCTAGAAAAACAAAATTACTCGTTAGTTTTCCATTGTTTCTACGGACACGAGCAAAGGTCAGGATTGTATATCCGCGTGCTTGGTGATGAATGTAATTTTGGCCAACTTTTGTATCTTGTGAAGTGTTAGACTGACTCTCCCAGTGAAGAAGAGTTGGAGATATGGGATAGTCTCGATACATTGTACTCTCTGAAAAATGTTTATCGGTTTTTTCAAAGGTGATGAAATGGAGATAAAGTCTTTTCTCTGGAACAGAAATGACGCCAGTGCCGGTGGGTCCTGATGTAAGTAAGTTGGCTTTTCCAAATGCAGCTGAAACTTCACGCATTCCATAAGTTCCGTGTAATGTGAGCGAACAAGGGAAGGGTAGATTTAACGGGGTGCTCTTAACTGAAAACAGTTTGGCATATTCAATAATTTCCAGCGCGTCCGAAACAAACCGAGGGTTATTCCTAATGATATCGAAACTCTTGCCGTAAGTTTCAAATCCAAGTTCTTTTGGCGATCTACTCCACAGTAGATAATGCGCAGACGCAACGAGCTGGTGGTTCTCCAGATTTTCCGAACTTTGTAAGAAAGACTCGATAGCTGATAGGTAATCTAGACTTCTAACTTCACTAAGACGCGCCAAAGAGCGCTTATCTGGTGAGTTAGTAATGGTCGTATCGATTGTTTGAAATCCCGCAATACTTTTCCAATTTGACCATGAATGTTTGAGCAATAAATCAACAGGACACTCACCACTTTTTTCAATGAATTCATGAAATTTAGGTGGTGCTTGGCCTTCCCAGTGCAGAAACGCCTCTTTGATACGAAATTCAGGATTACGGTAGGTTTCTCTGATATTCTTAAAAATTTCTTCACGCGCTTGACGTTCAAGTTGGATATGGCAACCGGACGGAAGGTGTGGAAATCCGTTTTCAACCTCACTTATTACATCGTTACGCTTTTTCGGAAGCAGCGAAGTAAAACGAAGATCAAAGCGAAACTCGCGACGCGAGCGAGGAATGAAATCAAGGACTACAACCTGATCTTTGCCTTCGGAGTGGCGCAAGCCGCGCCCAAACTGCTGTAAGTAGAGCACGTGGCTCTCAGTCGGACGCAAGAACAGTAGGCAGTTAATAGCTGGGATGTCGACCCCCTCGTTGAATAGATCAACGGTGAAAATGAAATTGATCTCTCCTTTTTGAAGTCGTTGTCTCGCAAGTCGGCGCGCTTCGGATTGAGTATCGGAATCGACGGCAATCGCAGGAATTCCACATGCACTAAAGATATCAGCCATGAAGGCGGCATGGCTTTTTGAAACGCAAAATCCGAGGCCTTTTACATGACTTCGCTCGAAATCGGAGGGATTGTAAGGATCTGGAAGATGTTCCACGATTTTATTGATAACCAATTGAGCGCGTAGCTCATTACCACTGATTAAATTATCTATTTCCGCGTTATCGTATTTTCCTCTTTTCCACTCCACGGCGGAAAGATCTGTGGTGTGGTCGCTGATAGCGTAATAATGAAAAGGACAGAGCAGCTTTTGTTCCAGTGCATCAGGTAGGCGTATTTCTCCGGCTACTGGCGCATCAAAATCATCAGCGATCGTTGTCCCGTCTGCTCGTTCCGGAGTGGCTGTTAAGCCAAGAAGTATTTTAGGTTTTAGTTCTTCAAGGATGGGTCGGTAAGTCGCAGCAATACCATGATGAGCTTCATCGAGGACAACTATGTCCCAATGATCACTGGTAAATTTTTCTGAGAGGTTTTTAGCGTGGAAGCTGGCGATAGTACAAAAGAGGTGGTCGTAGTTTTCTGGTTGGTGTTGATCGAAGAGATATTCGCCAAAGTTTCCGTCCTGAATCACTTGGCGGAATGTGTTACGAGCTTGCTCCAAAATTTCTTTTCGGTGTGCAAGGAATAGAAGCTTTTTATAGCCTTGCGCGGATTGCTGCTTGTAATCAAATGCCGCTATCATCGTTTTTCCAGTTCCGGTGGCAGCTATTACAAGATTGCGGAAATGGCCGCGTGATTCGCGAGCTAAACTGAGATTTTCGAGAATTGCGCTTTGGTAATCGAAGGGCTGAATTTTAAAAACAGTTAGGATTGTGCTTTGATCAGAAAAAATTCCTTTCTCATGTTTGGTTGCGGCGACGAGTTTATCAAAGTTATCCGCAGTAAATTTCACGAACGATGGATTCTCCCAATAGGAGCTGAATTCAGCTTCGCAACGGCGGTATAAATCTGGTAGCTCCGTAGAAGGTAGTTTGACTGTCCATTCTAATCCGCTGGTCATTGCGGCGTGAGATAAATTAGCCGAGCCGATAAATGCGCAGGATAATCCGCTGTCTCGGTGGATGAAGTAGGCTTTAGCGTGGAGTCGTGAGTGTTTCGTATCGTAGTTGATTTTGATTTCGGTATTTGAAAGCTCGCTGATTTGGCGAATTGCGGTTGGATCAGAAGCGCCAAGATATGTAGTCGTGATCACGCGTAATTTTCCACCTCTTTTCGTGAAGCGCTCTAGTGAGGGTAGAAGTAGCTTCAGTCCTGCGGATTTAATGAAAGAAACGAGCATGTCAACGCGATCCGCGCTCTCCAGTTCTAACTCCAACTCACGTCCTAATTGTGGACTATTTCCTGCGCCGGTGAAAAGACTTGGACTGCTAGGTGGGGTAGTGGGACGCGAAAAATTGTTCAGACCTATTGGAGAAATTTCATTTAGAATATGTGCTATGGTATCAAGCTTCTCCGAGTTGAGAAATTCAAGTTCTGCATCGAACTCAGCAAGTGAACAAATCAAACGATTAGCCAGATCGAGTCGTTGGTCGTGTTTTACAACTGTAAGTGCTTGATTGATTTGAGCGCGGAGGAAGCGTGTGAGGTAATCCGTGGCAAACGGTTCATCAAGTTTATCAATTACTGCTTTATGCTTTGATGTATCAAGGGAGTCTAGAGCGAGCTTCAACTTCTCGCTGATCAAATGATCATAGATACCTTCTTTAAGCTCTCCCATATTGCGCCAGGATATTTGTGGTTCTATGAATCACAAACAAAAAAGCCGCCTACATTTCGTAAGGCGGCTTTTATTGATGATTGGCAGGGCGGATAAAATCCACCGCCACGATTTATCACCCCAAAATCTGCGCCAGCACATATGGCAGAATCCCACCCGCGCGGTAGTAATCTTTCTCCACCGGTGTATCGATTCGAACAACTACTGGAATATCGAAGCTCGAACCGTCTGCCTTATGCACGCGCAGTGTTGCTTGTTGCATCGGCTTGAGGTCGTTATCGATTCCTAGGATGTCGAAGGTGGCGTCGGCTAGGTCTTTGACTTTTTCGTAGTCGTCTTTGTTGACGAAGTTGCATGGCAGGACGCCCATGCCGACGAGGTTGGAGCGGTGGATGCGCTCGAATGATTTGGTGACGACGGCTTTGACGCCTAAAAGGTTGGTGCCTTTTGCGGCCCAGTCGCGGGATGAACCCATGCCGTAATCTTCGGCGCCGATGACGATGGATGGAGTGTTAGATTTCTGATAGATCGCAGCAGCATCATAGATGGCTTGCGTTTCACCATTGATCTTGGTGACGCCACCTTCGATTCCGGGAACCATGAGGTTTTTGATGCGAACATTAGCAAACGTGCCGCGGGTCATGATGCGGTCGTTGCCGCGGCGTGAGCCGTAGGAGTTGAAGTCTGAAAACTCGACGCCTTTTTCTGTTAGGAAACGTCCAGCTGGGCTGTCTTTTTTGATTGCTCCAGCAGGTGAGATGTGGTCAGTGGTCACAGAATCTCCAAAAATACCGAGCGGGCGCGCCCCTTTGATCTCGACGATGTCGCGTGGTGTCGGGGTGAAGCCATCGAAGAACGGAGGTTCTTGAATGTAGGTGGATTCGCGATCCCATTCGTAAACGTTTCCAGTGGAGGATTTGATATTGTTCCACTTCGGATTCTGGTTGGAGAAGCCAGTGTAGAGTTTTTGGAAAACATCAGGCTTGAGAGACGCGTTCATCGCGGCCTCGATCTCTGCGGAGCTTGGCCAGATGTCTTTGAGGAAAACGGGTTTGCCATCTGAACCGGTGCCGAGGGGTTCGGTTTCCATATCGATATTCACCGTGCCGGCGATCGCGAAAGCGACGACGAGTGGGGGCGACATCAGGAAGTTGGCTTTGATCGATTGATGGACGCGGGCCTCGAAGTTGCGGTTTCCGGAAAGAACGGATGCGGCGACGATGTCCTCGGATTTCACGACGTCTTCGATGCCTGCATCTAGCGGGCCAGAGTTTCCAATGCAGGTGGTGCAACCGTAGCCAACGGTTTGGAAACCGAGTTCATCGAGTTCAGCTTGGAGGCCGGTTTTATTGAGGTAATCGGTAACCACACGCGAGCCGGGTCCGAGTGAGGTTTTTACAGAAGGTTTGATGCTCAATCCTTTTGCGTTAGCTTTTTGCGCGAGCAAACCAGCGGCGATCATGACGCTTGGGTTGGATGTGTTGGTGCAAGAGGTAATGGCCGCAATCAAGACCGAACCGTGTTGGATGGTATCTTTGATCTCATCTTTGGAATCGACCGTAACCGTTGCGGTTTTCGTCTCGGTTTTTGCGAAGCCGCCATCGGCGATGGGTGCTGCGAGAAGTTGGTTCCACTTGGTTTTGAGGTTATCGATATCGATGCGATCTTGTGGACGTTTTGGACCAGCGACGCCGGGTTTGACGGTGGAAATATCGAGATCGACGATTTGGGAAAATTGCAGGGCGTCGCGATCGGTCGGGATACCCCAGAGGTTTTGGGCTTTGTAATAGTTTTCGACCGTCTTGCAGAGTTCGAGCGAACGGCCAGTGCCTTCGAGGTAGCCGGTAGTGATTTCATCGATGCCGAAGAAGCCCATCGTTGCGCCGTATTCGGGCGCCATGTTGGCGATGGTCGCGCGGTCTGGGAGAGAGAGTGCTTTTGCGCCTGGACCGTAGAACTCGACGAATTTTCCGACGACTTTGGTTTGGCGAAGCAGCTCAGTGACGCGTAAGACAAGGTCGGTCGCGGTAACGCCAGTGGCGAGTTCACCTGTTAGATAAACGCCCACCACTTCAGGAACGAGGAAAGTCACTGGCTGGCCGAGCATACCTGCTTCGGCTTCGATGCCACCCACGCCCCAACCCACGACGCCGAGGCCGTTGATCATGGTGGTGTGCGAATCGGTGCCGACGAGAGTATCTGGATAAAATACGCCGTCTTTTTCCAACACGCATTTCGCAAGGTATTCCAGGTTCACTTGATGAACGATGCCGATGCCTGGAGGGACGACTTTAAACGTATCGAAAGCTTGCTCGCCCCATTTCAGGAACTCGTAACGCTCACGGTTGCGGTAAAATTCGAGATCTAGGTTTTTTTCTAAAGAAAATGCGGTTCCTGCATAATCAACCTGCACCGAGTGGTCGACCACGAGATCGACGGGTACGAGCGGTTCGATCATTTTTGCGTCTTTGCCCATGGCGTGGACAGCGGAACGCATGGCGGCGAGATCGACGAGCAAAGGCACGCCTGTAAAATCCTGAAGCACGATGCGCGCGACGACGAAGGGAATTTCGTAATCTCCGGGAGATTTCGCGTTGTAGTTTGCTAGGTTTTGAATGTCTTTGTCGGAAACTTTGAGCCCATCGTTATTGCGGAGTAGGGACTCGAGCACGATACGGATCGAAACCGGAAGTTTCGAAAGATTCGGGAAACCGTTTTCGGCAAGCGCGGGGAGCGAGTGAAGTTTGCCTTCTTTGCCGGAGCCTGTGGTGAATGTGCGGATGTAGCTCATGGATGGTGTTATTTCTAAAAAAGATTCTGTGCGCGGAAGGTTGGGGATTATGGGGAATTTGTCAAAAACGTTCCTTGCATGGATTAAGATTGTCGCTGTGGCTGTGCTTTGATTAAGTGGCGCTATGAAATGGATTTTAACGATTTTGGCGGTTTGCGTGGTGGCTGGATGTGTTGCCAAAACCCAAATTCCCGTCCCAGATACAGCGATGGCTGCGGGAAGCGGTCAATCTCTGCAAACCCTCCAGCGGGGTCATGCGGTTTACTTGTCCCAATGCGGGCGCTGCCATGAGCCAATGATGCCCTCGAAAGTTTCCGATGCAGACTGGCATATCGTGGTTCCTGGGATGGCGTGGAATGCCGGTATTTCCAAAAGCGATGAGGCCGCGGTTTTGAAATACATCCATGCAGTGCGCTTGGATCCTCAGTCCAAGCAATAAAAAACCGCCGCCTGGTGGGCGACGGTTTATGTATCGGATGCTTATCGCAGACGAGAGATTAGTATTTCACACCGCAACCGTAAGGCTTGTTGGAAGCGTTGGTGACTTCTTTGCCGGCGAGCACGGCATCGAGTGCGTTAGCAAATAATTTGTCGGCTGCAGCAACGTCCTCGGCCTTGGTTGATGCGGTCGAGTCGATCGCACCAGAGTAAGCGAGGTTGCCGTCTTTGCTGATGATCATCATGTGTGGAGTGACTTTCGCATCGTAGGCTTTGCCAACTTTGCCATCCGCATCAAGGAGGAGTTCGGTGGCTTTGCCGCCCTCAGCAGTGGCTTTTTCGACAAATTTCTCAGCGGTGAGATGGCCTTGTTTGCCTTCGGCAGATGAGTTGATGGTCAACCAGATTACGCCTTTTCCGGTGTAGGCCGCTTGCAGGGCCTGCATGTTTTTAGAGGCATAATGCTTTTTTACGAAAGGACAGTCGAAATTGACCCATTCCAGGACGACGACTTTGTCTTTATAATTCGCAAGGCTGATTTCGGTGCCTTTGGCGGATTTAGCTGTGAAGGCGGGTGCTGGTTTGCCGACTTCTTTGGCAAATGAAGAGGTGATGGCGATAACTCCGACGATGGCGGCTGTGATAAATGGTTTCATATGTTGTGTGGTTAGTTATAAAACACCGATATAGCGGCGCAGAAGGCTATTCATATCTCCAAAAATAAAAATTTCCTCCAATTTTTTCAGAAAAATGATTTGGGCTAGATTGGGGTTTGGAAGTTTAGGATTTGGAGTTTAGAAACCGCCAGATGATTACGCAGGCATTTATTTTGGGCGCAGGGCTGGGGACGAGGTTGCGTCCTCTGACTGATGTCCTCCCGAAGCCGCTTGTTCCGCTGTTTCATAAACCGCTCGCAATGTGGGCGGTGGAGGCTTGTGAGGCGGTGGGTTGCAATCGGTTTGCGATCAATACCCATCATCTCCCAGAAAAATGGCAGGGATTCGCGGCGGGGATTGATATCACATTTTTTCATGAACCAATCTTGTTAGAAACTGGCGGTGGACTAAAAAATATTGAGGACTGGGTGGACGAAGGAAGTCTGTTGATTCATAACGGCGATATTTTTTCATCGATGGATCTGAAAAAATTGGTCGATGCCCATGAAGCCAGTGGCGATGAGGTGACATTGGCGCTGCGTTCAAGTGGTGGGGAAAAACGAATTTCGCTAGGAGAAAACAACCGTGTTGAGGATGTTAGAAGTGAGGTTCGCGGTTTGCCAGGGACGCATGTTTTTACGGGAATTTATTGCGTGAAAAAAGCGTTTCTTGAGAGGATTCCCGCTGGAGAAATCATTGCGGTGATTCCAGCATTCCAAGAGCTTGTGCGTCTAGGCGGAATCGGTGCAGCAGTTCTCGATCAAGGCCATTGGATGGATCTCGGTGATTTGGAATCTTATCTCGCTGCTCATCAACAACTCAATTTAGAATCTCCGATACATCCCGAAGCGATTATCGAAAATGGAGTGGTGATTGAAAACAGCGTGATAGCAAAAGGCGCACGGATTCATAGCGGCGCAAGAATCTCTAACAGCGTGGTTTGGCCTGGAGCGGATGTTTCCGGAGAAGTAGTCAACGAAGTGGTGATGTGCCTGTAAAAGGGTAGGGTCGACTGACCTCAGTCCCTACCTTTCAACAAAGCCGGTCGGAGACCGGCTCTCCTATAGGGTTGCAATCAAGCGGACAAATTGGCGGCCGTATTCGACGTAAGAACTGTAGCATTGATTCCAATCGACCGCAGATGGATCTGGCGCGTGGAATACGGTTGCGACGTGTGGTTCGATAGCGATCCAGCCTTTGTAGTTGGATTGATGAGCATCTGTTAGGATTTCACGGAGCTTCGCTTGGCCGAGACCGGGCATGGTATATTCTGGCTCAACATCGGCGGAGATCGGATTGATGCAGTCTTTGATATGGATGTGGGCGACGTGCTCTTTTACTTTCAACCAAAACTCCATGGGATCTTGCCACGGAAAAGGTTCCAGCTTGGAGCGGTCGAGTTGGAAGACAGGATTTCCAGTATCGAAAACGAGTTTCAGACCAGGGACTTCTTCGACGAGGCGTAGCGAATGCTCGGCAGAAAATCCGCCCCAGTTCATGCAGTTTTCGTGGACCGCCGTGATGCCTTCATCGGCAAAACGTTTGACGATTTCGCGCATGCGACGGAAGCGCTCCGCTTCGTTTTGATCCGTGCCCCATGGTTCCTGCGCATAGGACATGATGCGGATCATCGGGGTCTTCAGGCGCTTCATGCGTGGGATCGCGCGCTCGATTTCTGCTAGAGTGATGGAAAAATCCGAACTGATTTTTTTGCCCCAGTTGCCAATCGCGGATCCGAATTCTGGGACGTGAATTCCAGCGGCATCTAGCTTGTCGGCGGCTTTCAGGAAATCGTCTTCTGGCATATCGTGAATGTTGCTGTTGCCAACCATGCGAGTTGAGATCGCGGACCAACCAAGTTCCTGAGTCGCTTGGATTTGTTTATCGATGTCGCGCGAGGCTTCGTCAGCGAAGCCAGTGAGTTTTTCAGTGGAGAGCATGCGGGACGCTAGGCTAAAAATTCAAAATTCAAAATTCAAAATTCAAGGAAGAGGGAGACTTTTCAAAATGATTTGCTAGAGTTGTGATATGAAGCGTCGAAAATGGATGGGGTTGTTTGGCGGGTTTTGTTTGTTGGGGTGTGGGGAGAAAAAGAAGGTGGTTGATGTCAGTGCGGCGGAGAAGCCATGGATAGCGATGAAAGATCAATGGGAGCAAGTCAGCGGGGGGGAGATAGAAGTCGGCGATGAATTAAGCATCGGGTGGGGCGAGACTCTCACGAACGTCCGCTGGAAAGGGGAGGTGCCGACCGCGCCGTTTGAGCTCGAAATGAAGGCAAAACGGGTCAACGGCACGGATTTTTTCTGCGCCGTAACCTTTCCCGCACGGGGTCCAGAGCAATGCGTGACCCTGATCGTGGGCGGCTGGGGCGGGAGCTTGGTCGGGATTTCTTGCATCGATGGCAAGGACGCCTCCGAGAACGACGCTCAGAAAACCTACGCCTTCATGACCGATGTCTGGTATCAGATTCGCTTGGTCAGGGAGGGGGAATCAATCAAGGTCTGGATCGATGGAGAAAAGTTCATCGATGTTGATACGACGGGCAAAAGCCTGTCGCTCCGGCAGGGTGGGATCGAGGAATGCGCGCCCTTCGGCCTGGCCACCTGGCAGACCACGGCTCGGATCAAAGACATCCGCTGGAGGGGGCTTTAGGTGATCTACCGAAGAGATTTGACCACGAATTGCACGAATGACACGAAAGTTGTGATGCCCGAAGGGTGGATTTTTCCTTATTTTATATAGAAACCCCGTATTAAAATTTGGGAAAATAGTGATTTCACCGAATCATCGCTCTTTCATTTCGTGTCATTCGTGCAATTCGTGGTAAAAATTCTTCATCTGCACCTATCTGAAGCCGTTTCCCAGCAAGACTTTCGGCTTGCCACGCTCTACAAAACTGAATTACAAGCCTTCAACGAACAACCTCTGCGACATGGAGAGTGGGTCTTACACCCACTCTTTTGCGTCTCCAGAAGCTTCATCAACATCGGAAAAAGCCATTTTTCCTTCAACTGCCCGTCCACCGCTAGCCATGACCAACGACATCGTCGCACTCATCGAATATTACGAAAAAGAAAAAGGAATCGACCGTAACAAAATCGTTGCGGCACTCGAGTTTTCCTTCGTTTCTGCTTATCGCAAAATGGTTCCTGGAGCCGATGCAATCGAGACTTTACGGGCTGAAGTGGACACGAAAAAAGGCACCACCAAGATTTTCGCCGCACTCAATGTCTGCGCAGATGGCGAGCAAACCGACAAATTCAATGAAGTTCCTCTCAGCATTGCCCTGAAAAAGAACCCTGAAATTCAAGTTGGTGGCGTTCTGGAATTCAACGTCACTCCAAAAGATTTCGGTCGTATTGCCGTCCAGACTGCAAAACAAACGATGATGCAGCGCCTCCGCCAAGCGGAGAAGGAAATGATTTATGAGGAATTCAAAGACCGCGCGGGCGACGTCGTCTCCGGAACCGTTCGCCGCTTCGAGCGCAACGACGTGATGATCGATCTCGGTAAATTTGAAGGAATCATGCCGAACCGTGAGCGCGTTCAAGGTGAAGATTACAACATCGGTGATCGCATTCGCTGCTACGTTTTGGCAGTTGAAAACGAAGGCCGCGGCCCTGAAATCATCCTTTCCCGCAGTCATCCAAACTTCGTGCGCCGATTGTTTGAGGCCGAGGTAAATGAAATTTCTGACCGCACCGTTGAGATCCGCTCGATCGCACGTGAAGCCGGTTTCCGCACCAAGGTTGCGGTCTGGAGTAACGATCCAAAAGTCGATCCCGTTGGTGCTTGCGTCGGCATGCGCGGTGCCCGGGTCAAAAACATCGTCCGTGAACTCAACAACGAAAAAGTTGATATCATCCGTTGGAGCGAAGATCCATCCGAGCTTGTCCGCGAGGCACTCAAACCGGCTGAGTTGATTTCGATCTCGGTAAACAAAGAAGAGAAGATCGTCCTCGTGACTGTTAGCGAAGAAGACCTCAGCAAAGCGATCGGCAGAAAAGGCCAGAACGCACGCCTTTCCTCACGCCTCATGGGCTGGGATGTTCAAGTCCGCAAAGACGAGACCAAAGAAGAACAATTCAAAGAAAAAATCGGCGGAGTTGCTCACACTTTGGGCGAGCAACTTGGAATTTCTGATGAAGTAGCTGCGAAACTCACACTCTTTGGAGGAGTTAGCGCAGAGATGATCGTTGATATGCCAGTCGAATTCCTCACGAGCTCACTGGAGCTCAGCACGGAAGAAGCAGAAGCAATCCTCGAGCGAGCAAGAAGCATTGCTTCAGGAGAGGCTGCAACTAAGTAAATTTAGTCCCAACATTATTCTAACCCTTCAGATAAAACTCTAGACCCATTACTCTCATACTCAGAACGCCGAATGCCTAAAAATAGCGATAAATCTTCTAACAAGCCTAAAAAAATCCTCGATCTCATCGAAGATGAGAAAAAGCCTTCTCGTAGAGAGCGCCAGCGCCAAGAAGCTGAGATCGCGGCTGCACCAAGTAAGCTTGAGAAGGCAAAAGCAAATGCTTTAGACTTGTTCACAGAGGAGAAGAAACCCAAAGCGAAGAAGAGTCCAACCGCGGCCAAAAAGGCTTTAGGTAGCATTTCTAAAATCCTCTCAAACGAAAACGAGGATCTGAGTTTTGTTAAGAATCAAGACATCGCACCCATTGCTGCGTCACAGGTTTCACCTAGCCCAGTATCAAGCGACGCACCGGAGTCTTCTGACTCCAAGTTGATCATCATCAAACCGCCGATTTTGGTTCCCGATCTCGCGGCACGCCTTGGTCTGAAGCCGTTTAACGTCATGGCAGATCTGATCAAGCTGGGTGTTTTCCCTGCCCCGAATCAGCCGCTTGAGCCGGAAATCGCAGCTCAGGTTTGCGAAATTCACGGATTCACTTTTGAGCGTGAAAAACGCGACAAGGAAAAAGGTTTCCATAAGGTCGAAGAAGTCATCGTCGAACCAGAAGCTCCAGTTGAAGAGCCGAAAAATTTACTCACCGTTAGACCCCCTATCGTTACGATCATGGGTCACGTCGACCACGGCAAAACCTCCATCCTTGACTACTATCGTAAGAGCAAAGTCGTCAGCGGTGAGGCTGGTGGAATCACGCAGCACATCGGTGCTTATCAAGTGAACCACAACGGCCAGTTGATTACGTTTCTCGATACTCCGGGTCACGCTATTTTCTCCGATATGCGCGCACGCGGTGCTAGCATAACCGACATCGCGATCATCGTGGTTGCTGCCAATGATGGTCTTATGCCGCAGACGCTTGAAGCGATCAAACACGCGCAGAAAGCCAAAAAGACCATCGTCGTCGCGATCAACAAATGCGACCTTCCTTCCGCTAACGTTGAGCGCGTAAAAACCCAGCTCGCAGAAAATGGTCTGCAAACGACCGATTACGGTGGTGATACCGAGTTCGCATGCATTTCCGCACTAAAAGGCGATGGTATGGACGATCTGTTAGAGCTGATCGTGCTCCAAGCCGAAGTGCTCGAACTCAAAGCCAATCCAAAAGCTACCACTCGTGCCGGCGTGATCGAGGCACGTGTTGTTCCTGGCCGCGGCACTACCGCAACGGTCATCGTTGAATCTGGAACTTTAAAAGTCGGCACTCCATTCATCTGTGGTCCGTTCTCAGGAAAAGTGCGCTCGCTGATCAATGACCTCGGCGAGAGTGTCAAAACCGCACTCCCAGGGACTCCTGTTGAAGTCATCGGCTTTGAAGAACTTCCAAACGTTGGCGATCACCTAACCGAAATGAAGAGTGAGCGCGAAGCAAAAGCGCTCGCAGCCGAGCGTCAGGAAGAATTGAGATTGAAGCGTCTGAAGCCACAACATCGCAACCGCATGGAAGACCTGTTCAGCATGGTCAATGATGGCGGTGGAAAAAATCAGCTCAAAATCATTCTTAAATGCGATGTTCAAGGTTCGGTCGAAGCGATCAAGAAAGCGATCCTCGCCATTGAATCTGAAAAAGTGGAATGCCAATTCATCACTGCGGCTGCTGGCCCGATCACGGAATCAGATATCACTTACGCAAGTTCGTCTGATGCCATCATTCTCGGTTTCAACGTAAAGGTTGAAGCAAAAGCCGTTAAATCTGCCAAAGCAGCTGGTGCCGAAATCAAACTTTACTCTATCGTTTACGAACTCATCGATCAAGTCCGCGAAGCAATGCTCGGATTGTTAGATCCGCTGACCCGTGAGTCGGTGATCGGTCACGCCGAATGCCGCCAAGTTTTCAAGGTCAATAAAGGCAAAGCCGCTGGTTGCTTCATTACCGACGGCAAAGTGCATCGCAAAGCACACGCCCGTGTCATCCGTGGTGGAATCCCAGTTTTCGATGGCAGAATGTCTACCCTCCGTCGCTTCCACGAGGAAGTCGAAGAAGTCAGAACTAACTTCGAATGCGGTATCCGCCTCGGTGAATTCAACGAATATCAGGAAGGCGACATCATCGAGTGCTACACTCTGGAAAAAGTCGCCCAGACGCTCTAAAGGGTAAAAGCTGAAACTCTAAAACGCTGAAACGCTAAAATTTAGAGAGTTAAGCAATCGAACATTCTCCTTCAATTTCTTATTTCAGCTTTTTAGTTTTTTTTTCCCATGTCCCGCCGCATTGATCGAGTCAACGAACTGCTTCGCCGTGAAATTTCGACGGTGATCCAACACGATTACGAATGGCACGGTAAAATGGTCACTGTCAGTGCGGTCGAGGTCACCGATGATCTCAAAGAAGGTCGGGTCTGGATCGGTGTGATCGGTGGTTCTGCTGAGCCTATCATCGAAAAGCTCAATAAGGCGCATGGCTCGATTCAAAAAGCCGTGATGAAACGCGTCGTTTTAAAATCCACCCCCGTGCTGCGATTCAAACACGATAACTCCGCCATTCGCGGGGTGGAAATCGTGAATCTGCTAGAAGAAGTCGATAAGCTCCCAAAAGCCCCCCTTGAAGACGAGGAAGTTTGAGGCTTACCGAATCTACCTCAACTTCAGAGCCCTATTTTCTCCGCCACCTGCAGCACCGCAGGCCAAGCATTTTTCGAAATACACCCTTTGCTTATCATCATTTTCTCCATCGACTCCCAAACTTCTAGTCTCCGAGACTTGTCCCAAAGTCAATTCTCTGCCTGGCAGGAATAGCAGTTTATTAGGCAGTTTATTAAAAAGTCGTGCCATTCATGTCGACCAACACTGCCAGTTCTCCTCTGCGGAGTTAGTTCGGCGATTTGCACACAACGCCTTATTTGAAGTGGTCCCGCAAAACGGAGCCAGTGTTTTATTAAAACTTTGACTGGTCTGAGAGGGGCAAATTACCCCGAAATCAGACATATGAAACGAAAGAGAAGACATCTCACTGCCGAGTTCAAAGCCCGCGTCGCCACTG
>JAJTHK010000027.1 GCA_021298895.1 Luteolibacter sp. | reverse complement strand
TTCAATGGTTTTTGAAGGAGTGTGAATGGCGCTTCAATGGAGGTAACCATCAAATGCTCTTGAAGCAGCTAAAATACTGGGTAAAACAGTCTCAGCAGTAAGCCTTAGCTAGTACAGCCCCTTGATTTTTTCTAATTTTTAAGACAGCCTCTTAGTGCAAAAAACTTGCGTTAATGGAAATCTATGGCAAGTTCGCGCCGATGAGATTTTTCCCTATCATGGCATGGTGCGTGGCGTTTTGCGTTGCTGCACATGGTGCTGAGCTAAAAGTGGTGTCACTGCATCCTTTGATCGGCGATTTATTAAAACAGGTGGGCGGAGATAAAATCGAGGTGGTCGATTTGATCGGTGCGAAGGGTGACCCGCATAGTTTCGAGCCAAGGACTGAGGACATTGCAGCGGTTTCGGGTGCTAAAGTTTACTTTGTTTCAGGCATGGGCTTGGAAGGCTATTTGCCAAAACTACGCTCCATTTTGGCTGCGGATGTCCGTATCGTTGAGGTCGGTGCGACTTTACCTGCGCTGCATGGAGCTTGCGAACATGAGGAACATGCCAATGAACACCAACACGAGTTGGATCCGCATTGGTGGCACTCGGTGGATTTATTCAGGCGTGCCACCTCATTGATTGCCGTAGAATTGTCCAAAGAATTTCCAACCGAGCATGAGGTGTTCGAGAAAAACGCAACGGCTTACCGGAAGCAATTAGATGAGTTAGAAAAGTGGTTGAAGCGTGAGATTGTGAAAATCCCGAAAGACCATAGGAAGCTAGCCACCACGCATTCGGCCTTTCAATATTTCTGCAAGGCATACGGCTTCGAATCGTTCGCAGTACAAGGAGTGAATCGGGAACAAATGCCCGGCGCAAAGGAACTCGCAGAATTGATGAAAACGTTGAAAGACGAAAAAGTCGCAGCGATTTTTCCCGAAAGAGAATCGAATCCAAAAATTCTAACAAGTCTGACGCAGGATACCGGCATCAAGCTCGGCGGCGAGTTGATTGCAGATGGACGGGGCGTGACCAGCTACGAGGAAATGATTCGGTCGAACGTGACCATCATCGTTTCCGCACTCAGTGCAGAGTGATGGCAACTGGACAATGATCGGATCCCAATACGTGTGGTAGAATCGTGGCATCATGAAGGCGGTCGATGAGGGCGGGGGACAAACCAAAGTAATCGATTCTCCATCCAACGTTTCGCTCGCGGGCTCCACCGCGATAAGACCACCACGAATAGGCTTCGGTTTTATCAGGGTATAAGTGACGGAATGTATCGATGAATCCACTTTCTAACAGAGTCGTGAAACTCGCACGTTCTTCATCAGAAAACCCGGGGCTATTGCGATTCGTAGCGGGACGGGCGAGGTCGATTTCTTGGTGAGCGACATTCAGATCGCCGCAAAAAATGACAGGTTTTTTCAACGCTAGCTGATTGAGGTGTTGGCGAAACGCGGTGTCCCATTCGAGGCGATAGGGAAGCCGACGCAATTCGTCTTGGGCGTTGACCGTGTAGACATTGACGAGAAAGAAATCGTTATACTCCAAGGTGATGACGCGGCCTTCGGTATCGTGCTCGGGAATGCCCAAGCCCAGCGAGCAATTCAGCGGAGTTTCTTTGGTGAAAATCGCAGTGCCCGAATAGCCGGGTTTTTCAGCGGAGTTCCAATAGCCTTTGTATGCTCCGAACTCGAGCGGAAGCTCCACTTGCTCGGGGCGAGCTTTGGTTTCCTGAAGACATAAAATATCAGGCATTTCCGTATTGAGAAAATCGGTTAGGCCTTTGTTGAGGACGGCACGGATGCCGTTGACGTTCCAGGAGATGAGTTTCATATGGCGGGCTAGGAGATTGTTGTCTCAATACATGGGACATTCGCAACGTGTTCAAGAAAAGTATTTTTCTTTATGTGAATGCAACGTGAAAAAACAAAGCGGTTGAGGCGTATTTAACGAGACTCTGCTGCAAGCAAGATGTTGAAAAGATGTTCACGCCTATGAAATGTCAAAAGAAAGTCCTCCCCGGTTGTTTTTCGGTCTGTCTTGTTGTGTGTGCGCTGCTGTCCTGCAGGCGCTGAACAAGCGGAATGCCAATCGGAAAAATAGAACCATGAAACACACCCTCCCACTCCTCATCGCCTTGGTGCTGGCTCAGCTTGCCACGCTACACGCTGCCGACGCGCCACAAAAATCCAACATCGCTATCAATGCGCAGCAGTGGACTGTCTTTGAAACCTCTTATGAGAGCTCCAAGGTCTATCAGAACGCATTTACAGAAGTGGAGGTTGATGTCGTCTTTCAGCAGGGTGAAAAAAAATGGAAGGTCCCGGCGTTCTGGGCAGGCGACAAGCAATGGACGGTTAGATTTTCTCCGCCTGTGCAGGGTAATTACACCTATCGCGTCGAATGTAGTGATAAGGCAAATGCTGGTCTGAATGGGAAAGAGCAGATGCTTTCCGTCACACCCTACACGGGTGACAATCCGTTGCTGAAGCACGGCCCCTTGCGCGTGACCAAAGACCAGCGCCATTTCGAATACGCCGATGGTACGCCGTTCTTCTGGCTCGGCGATACTTGGTGGAAGGGCTTGTGCAAACGGTTGACTTGGGAAGGTTTCCAAGAACTAACAGCCGATCGCAAAAAGAAAGGATTTTCGGTCGTGCAGATCGTGTGCGGAACCTACCCGGACGAACCGGGACTGCTGAAACCAAGCTGGGAAAACGAAGGCGGAATGCCATACCTGAAAAATGATTTTAGCGAAATGAATCCGAAGTATTTTGATGCTGCTGACCGCCGATTCAAACATCTGGTCGATGCCGGTATCGTGCCCGCCATCGTCGGTGGATGGGGGCGTGCAGTGAATTTGAACGCTGTCGGGCTTCCCGGCTACAAGCGCCATTTCCGCAACCTAATCGCGCGCTACGGGGCCTATCCCGTGATCTGGATTCTGGGTGGTGAGACCGACAAAGGGCAAGGGCCTTGGCATGAACTTGCACAGTATGTCGAGGCGACGAATCCTTTCGACCGCCTCCTATGCAATCACAGTTCCCACCTGCGCGAGGCGCTGGAAGGCACCGCCATGTTCGATTTCGACATGGACGCCACCGGGCACAACTCCTGGGGTACGGTGAATGAGATTATCGGAAAAACCAGAAAGTCGTTGAAATACTCGCCCTTGAAGCCGTTCGTGAGTGGTGAATCTTGTTACGAGCTTCACATGCAGGAGAATCCCGCCTACCTGCAGCGTTATCAATTCTGGGCCCTGATGCTGGCGGGTGCAGCCGGTCATACCTACGGCGCAGCCGGAATTTGGCACATGGCGACACCCGAAGCGCATGGCAACTGGGGTGGCTGGGGTGGCCAGCCTTATGACCTAACAACGTGGAACGAAGGCATGAAATTTCCCGGTTCGGCGCAGCTTGGACACGGCAAAGCCCTGCTTGAAAAACTACCCTGGCAGCAGTTTGAGGAGCATCCCGAGTGGGTCGGGAAAGACCTCTTCGCCGCCGGTATTCCGGGTAAAATCCGAGTGATCTATCAGCCGAACCGTGGCGTCTATAAGTGGGATGGTATTGCCGTCAATAACATCGAGCCGGGAACCTATTCCGCATTCTATTTCGATCCGGTTTCTGGGCGTAGTTATGACCTCGGAATTCACACTCTGTCCGGCACATGGCAGTCGCCCAATGTGCCCTCTCCGCAGGATTGGGTACTTGTGATGCAGGCGCAGGAACGCGGTGAAATTGTTACGCTATCCGCGATCAAGGTCGGCGAATTGTGCTCTGGGAAACTGCAACCGGCAGGCGCGGTATTCACTCTCAAGTCCGGTGCAGATTGGCTGATCATCAAACCCGACGGCAGTTACGCGGGTACACCGGGTGAAACGAACACTGGGCGAAATTCATTTCTCCTATCTGTCAAAAAGCCAGATGGGAAAGAGTCGCTGATCGAATTGGCGATGAACGTGAGCGGCGCTGGCGGCGAAATCTTCGTTGAGAGTTTCGGCGGCTATAAGGGAAACCGGAATGCTATCCAGTTCAAAACCGGATTGAACGTCGCATGCGATGGAAAAGTTGCCGCTTGGACCGGAGCGGGCGGTGGCGTGATGCATGCTGTGGATCGCTCATTCAAAGGCGGTGAAGTCACGCCGTCCGATTGGGCAGTCATGATCTTTGAGGACAATGTCATCACTTCCGAAAAAATTGCAGCAAACGACGCGGGTCATACCTATCGCATCGACTTCGAACTCAGTGCCGCTGTGTATGCGGATGCGTCCCAAGCCACTCAGGCTGGCGACGCCCTACTCATCGAAGTGCTACGCCCCGATAACAGCGTGCTGGCTAGTGACACCAAGGCACCCGGCGCTTGGAGCGGAAAGATGAGCTTCACTCCGGCGAGCCTGAAATATAAAGGCGATGGCTCGGGCGATCTCCGCCTACGCATCGGTCCGGCTGGATCAATGAATAGCGGGCGCTTCCACGGGGCGATCGACAATATCGTGATAAGGTAGATTGGCATTTCAAACCTCACTCTTCATTATTGACTCCGCTTCGTGCCGTCCAAGCTATCACGGCTTAGCCTAAACTCTAATTGCTCGTAAAACTCGCTCTGCTTTTACTATTCATAATCCCACTGCCGTAACTATCCCGATTTATTGTCGGACTTTTTCAAGTGGTAGGCTGTCACTCTGGGTAGATGGTTTGTTTGTTCCTTGGTAATTTTCTCTTGGCGATTTCTTGTGATTACTAGCTTCTATAATACGTGATATTTGATTTTCAAAATTCGTACAATCCAATTTCAGCATTTAGCCAATCACTTCTGGGGCGTGCTTTGCTTTACCCATTGAGCAAACTTCTCAGGCGTAATGCCATTCATGTAACCGTTTGTTGCCAGCCTCTTGCCATCGGCATCGACTAGAAAATACGTCGGAAATCCGCTTACTCCAAACTCTTGAGAGAGCTTTTTACTTTCGGCGCTCTTCGATTTTCCGCCGGCCGCAAAGTCGTAAACTAACAAAACAAGATTTTGGTTTGCGAACTCCTTGAATTCATTTTTTGAGAAAACTTCTTTCTCTAATTTCACGCAATAAGGACACCAGCTAGTTCCCGTGAATACCGCTAAGATTGGCAAGCCAGTCTTCTTTGCTTCTTCCTGCGCATCGGACATCTTGTGATGCTCCTTCGCTTTGCGATTGGCATCAAGAACCGTGGTCTCCGGCTTTGCCGGGGTCGCTGGGATGGTTTTGATGAACGCGCGATCCTCTTCGCTAAGTTTGGATTGCGCAAATGTGACCTGCTTTCCATTGGGTAGCTTCAAGGTCACATCCTCGCCCTCGACTTTGACAAACTCCGCTTTAATCTCCACTCCATCGATATTCTTCCATGCACGTGTCTCAGCTTGCGCGAGCTGCAAAGAGAGCACGATAATACACAAACCGCCAAAGATTTTTTCAAGGTTCATGCTCCAAAGATTCATCGATTCTTCGCCCAAAACAAGGAGTTTTACACGAGATCCTCATTCAGCCTTCACTTTCGGTGGTTTCTCGTAGCATTCATTTAAATAATCAACATGCAGTCGCCGTAAGAATAAAATCGGTATTTCTCAGCAACGGCTTGGCGGTAGGCTTCGAAAGTGAGTTCGCGTCCTGCGATGGCGGAGACGAGCATGATCAGAGTGGATTTTGGGAGGTGAAAATTGGTTAGAAGTGCATCGACTGCTTTGAACTGGTAGGGTGGGTGGATGAAAATGTTGGTTTCTCCAGAGAGAGATCCGGATTTGGAAATGCGGATATCAGGAGATATATCGGCGATGGATTCCAGCACGCGAGTCACCGTCGTGCCGACTGCGATGGTACGTTTGGCACTATTGATGTTACGGATGGCATCTTCGGTGACGTGATATTTCTCTGAATGCATTTCATGCTCTTCGATGTGATCGACACTTACTGGTCTGAACGTGCCAACGCCGACGTGTAGGGTGATGAAATCATGAGGAACGCGCTCCAAAATTTCCGGAGTGAAATGCAAGCCAGCGGTCGGCGCAGCGATGGCACCTTCTTCTTTGGCGAAGACGGTTTGATAACGTTCCTGATCCATCTCCTCGTCATCGCGGCCCATGTAATGCGGCAAGGCGAGGTGGCCATATTGATGGATATCGATGGATTGTTCCCACTGGATCAAGCGATCGCCGTTTTCAAAAACTTCGGTAACGCTTCCTTGAATATTTCCGACGGTTAAGGTTTTTCCTAACTTCATACGCTTCCCCGGTTTGGTCAGGCAACGCCACACGGTTTGGGAGAGTTGATCGAGGCAGAGTAGTTCGATTTTCCCGTCGTCGGAAAACACGCGAGCGGGAATCACGCGGGTGTTGTTGAGGATGAGTAGGTCATCGGGTTTCAGGTAAGACTCGAAATCCGAAAACATCCGATGCTCGATGCGGCCGCTATCACGATGAATCACCAGCATCCGCGATGCGGATCGATTCGGCAGCGGCCGGGAAGCGATCAGCTCCTCGGGTAAATGGTAGTCGTAATCTTTGGTGAATAGAGACACGGCGGGATTCAGGGCTGATTGAGGGAAGGAATCAAATCATTCTATGCGAAATTCCTACAAGCTATCTCATAAACCCAAAATTTAGGAATTCAACCGCAGAAGAACCAATGGAAGCGAAGCGGATATGGACGAACACGAAAATTAAATCTCCTCGTCAAATGGACACAGACTAAAAAGTTATTAATTACACAGGAATACAACATTTCCGAGCTTTATCTCCATTCTTCATCTGCGTCCATCTGTGGTTAAAAACTTTTCCCATTCGGGTCGCTGTGTTTATAAGACGGCCTATAGGGTTACAGGGGATTATTTACCGAGAACTACGGTTGAAATGCCTGGGATTGATGGCTTATGCTTTCGCCATGGGTGAGGAAAATGCCGATATTAAAAAACGCCAGAAGGGATTTCCCTGGTTCGGGGTCGGCTTTCTGATCCTTGCCTGTGGCACGATAGGGATTTTTTTCACCGATATCCCGGCGAAGGTGAACCGTAATCTGAGAGTCCTGTTGCAGAGTCGGCAGCCGGCGGAAAAGGTGGATCGAAAAACCATCGAGATGCAGATTGAGCAGCGGCTACGTGCCGAGATGGAGATGAAACTTGAGCGAGAGCTGGCTGAGCTTAGTGAGCAGAATAAACGACAAGAACCAGAGCCTGAACCTGAACCTGAATCTGAATCTGAGCCCGAACCAACGTCACCGCAACCGCTTCCCTTGGGTCCGGTTACCGATGTTAGAAAATTACGCAGTGGCATTCCGTTCAAGACCGAAGTGATTTTCGAGCAGGGGGGCATTGCTTCCGAGGAGCGGTTGGATGATGAAAGTTATGTTGCGGAGTATAAGTTGAAATTGAAACTTCCCGCGGCAGCGACGACAATTGCTGATTTAGAAAAAACCAACCCAAAGATTTCTAAAATTTTGCCATCTTTACCTGGATTGTTAGAAAAAGCCGAGGTTTCCAAATGGTATAACAAGCTCTACACAAACAAGAGCGAGCGAGTTCGCCGAGATGCGAACGCGCTCAACGAGCTACTCACCAAACACAATATCTACGATTGCGAGACCATTCTGAATCTCAAAGCAGCGAATGGTAGGAAAGTGTTTCTCATGCAGGCGGAAATGGATGTGGTTTCCGATGGCTCGGATGGTGATCGCCTTCCGGAGATGCCTGATGAAATCGTGAACTCCACGCATTACCAGCCGTTCACGAGCTACGGTTGGCCGAAGAAAACCACCACGCCGAACCCGATGATTGCGGGGCTTGAACGCAGGATTGAAAAAGCGAAAACAGAACTCGCTGCCCCCACTACCACGGCAGCCCGTAAAACATGGCTCAATGAGCGCATCACAACCTTAAGGCGCTATGTTGCCGATCTCAAATCCCGCAGCTACCTCATCGCTGAATACGATCCATTCATCGTCATTTCCGTGAATCTGCTCACCGATCGCGCTGATCCATACGCCCCGAAAGTAGGCGACTACGCTGTCGTCATCCACGGCGAAACACTCTATCCATGCATCGTGGGCGATGGTGGTCCAACGTTTAAAGCGGGCGAGGCATCCTTACGTATGGCTAGGGAAATCAATCCCAACGCCTCTCCTTATAGCCGCCCTGTCTCCGATTTAAAGATCACCTATGTTATCTTCCCTGGTAGTGCTGAGGAAAAAAAAGGTCCGCCTGATTACAAAGTTTGGAAAGAAAAGTGCAACGCACTACTAACAGAAATCGGCGGACTTGGAGAGAACTACACCTTGTATGATTGGAAGGATCTATTGGCAAAGCCGGAGCCAGTGGCTCCGCCAGCGACGCCAGCGCCCGTGATTCCTACGGTGGAGAAGCCGGTTACGCCACCAGCCCCTCAAACTCCACCGAGTAATTAGCTTTCCTCCGGTATCCCGCGTTTCCGTTCGCAGCTAATAGCTGTGGTTTATATGGTATTAACCATGGAATACACGGAGTACACGGAATGAAGAATTAGAATAAAATCCGATAGTAAAGTGCGTGGGCAACCCTTCCGTGTATTCCGTGCTTTCCGTGGTTCAATTTTCTTATTTTTCTGACCCAAATTTTTCTGTCTGCGATCTTCACTCAACAATCAGAAATGCAGTGTGAGTTAATTTGGATTTTCCTCCAGCATCCTCCGTCTCCGTTCCTTGCCGCATGCGGCGAGGATGCGGGTGAGGAGAAGTGCGGAGAGGATGGTGACAGCGAGTTCGAATAGGGGTTCGTTGCCACGTGGTCTCTCGCCAACGATATATTGTGCGGCATCGGGCAGGTTGAAGAGTCCTGTGCCGAAGCTGATGAGTGCCAAGACGCCAGCTCCGATCACGCCATGCCAGAGCATTTTGATGGAGAACAAACCGCAGATGATGAATCCACCACCGAGGGTGAGCGATCCGAACATCAATGCCATCGCCGCATCCTTTTCGATGCGCGACAAGCCGAGAAATCCTATGCCGATGATGGCAGCTCCGATGAGGAAAATATAGGCGCGTATCATGGACGAAGTACCCAAGAGATGTGTGGAGTGTAGAGATCGGCTTCTAACAAGAACGAATCATGTCCTTTATCGGAGTGCACAGTGATATGCATGGAGTCGACCCGGGAGGCTTCCAAATGCTGCACAAGTTCGGCTTGTTCTTCTGGATAGAAGCAGAAATCAGAATCGATGGAGAAAACCAACCATTTCTGGCCGTTGCGCGCGCAGTTTTCGAACAGTTCGTGCGGGCTCTCGGCATCGCCTTCGAAAAGGGCATCGTAGCGAGACCATAGATCGATGATGCGCAGATAGGTGTTTGCATCGAAGCGCTTCACGAACTTTTTCCCCTGATGCAGCATGTAGCTCTGGAATTGGTCGCGCACTCGATACCAAGCAAGGATATCGTCTGCTTGAATGACATCTTGGCGCGCGCGTTTTTCGATGGAGTCCAGATGGACAAATGTTTTGTGAGAAATCATCCGTGCTAGCGCGAGGCCATACAATGGATGGCTTTGATCGTAAAAATCTCCGCCGTTGAAATTCGGATCGTTTTCAATTGCGAGAATTTGCTCGAACAAGATGAGTCGGTTCAAAACCGTGGTTTTAAATCCGGCAGCAATGCTGATGACATTGCGAACCCGATCCGGAAGACGTGTCGCGAAGGTGAGTGCGATCAGACCGCCGACTGATGGGCCGATGACAGCGTGAAGGATTTCGATGTTGAATGAATCGACCAACAAGGAAATGGCGTGCACTTGGTCGGCGGCGGAAATGGATGGGAATTTTGAACCCCAAGGTTTCTGAGTCGCAGGATTGATTGAAGCCGGACCCGTGGAGCCGTAGCAGCCACCGAGATAGTTCGGGCAGATCACAAAAAACCGATTTGTATCAATCGCTTTTCCAGGACCTATCATTTCTTCCCACCAACCTTGATGCAGTTCGGATTGCCAGAGTTCGCCGACTTCAGGGATACCTGTATTGATCCCAGACGCATGGTGCGAACCAGAGAGCGCATGGAAAACCAGAATCGCATTCGAGCGATCTGCATTCAGTGTCCCCCAAGTTTCATAGGCAATACGGATCGCAGGCAGAGACGAACCATCGCGAAGGGCGAAGTTCTGCTCATGGTTAAAAAAGTGGGTGCTGTTCTCAGCGGGCATGTAAAGCATAGTGAACATGAGAAGCGAATCGTCAAACCCATACGGAGCTGGTTTGTCATTAGGCAGGGACGTCTGTCCCCAGACGTCCATATCTGACGGCGCTTAATACGGAAAGGACACGATGGGCTAATTCAGTCCATCAGATATGGACGCGTAAGGATACGCGTCCCTGCCTACACTTTACGTAGCGATCCCGTGGAGTCGCCGAAGCGGGGTTCTTTGACTCCGAATTCTTCTAACATGCGGAGGTAGAGATTCGAGAGAGGAACGTTTTCGCCGAGGTCGACGTGGCGGCCGGGTTTTAAAGCGCCACCGCCGTGGCCGGCGAGGAGGATGGGGAGATCGTCGTGGTTGTGGCGGTCTCCATCAGAAATACAACCACCGTAAACGATCATCGAGTTGTGGAGGAGCGATTTGCCATCGACGTCTTCGGTGGATTTGAGTTTATCCAAGAAGTAGGAAAGCTGCTGTAGGTAGAAGGTATCGATCCTGGCGATTTTCGCGAGGTTGTCTGGATTACCTTTGTGGTGGGAGATGTTGTGGTGGCCGTCGTTGACGCCGATCTCTGCGAAAGATCTGTTAGATCCATCGTGAGCCATTAGGAAAGTGGAAATGCGGGTGGTATCGGTTTTGAAAGCGAGCACCATCATATCGAGCATGAGGCGAACGTGTTCACCGTAGGTTTCGGGTTTACCTTCTGGAGCTGGTACGCCGGGATCTGCTGGTAGTCCCAAAGACTCTGCTTTCTCTATTTGTTTTTCGATCTCACGAACGCCTGTTAGATATTCGTCGAGTTTCTGCCTATCATTGCGACCGAGGTGACGGTGCATGGCTTTCGCGTCGTTGCCGATGAAATCGAGGACAGATTTTTTTGAAGCGAGGCGTTGGCCTAGGGATTTGGCACGTTCTTCGGAACTGCCGGAACCAAAGAGGCGCTCGAACACCGCGCGTGGGCTCGATTCAGGGGTCATGGGTTGATTTTCGGAACGCCATGACAGATTGAACTGATAGGCGCAGGAGTAACCGGAATCGCAATTCCCAGATTTGCGGACGCCATCGGTGGAGAGTTCGAGTGAGGGCAGTCGGGTTTCAGCAGCGAGTGCGTTTGCAGCGACCTGATCCACGGAGATTCCCAGTTGGATATCTGATCCAGCGGTTTTACGAGGGCGGGCGCTGGTGAGGAAAGCGGCGGTGCCGCGCGCGTGATCGCCCGGGCCGTCGCCGCCGTTCTTGGCATTTTTCTGCTCGAAGCCTGTGAAGATCTGGAAATCGGCACGGTGTTTTTCCATCGCTTCAAAGGAGGTCCCCATTTTGTAATTCTCCACTCCGCCACTCGGGCGCCAATGTTGGAGATTCACGCCATTTGGAATGTAGAGATAAGCCATACGCAGAGGCGCGCCGCTGGCGGTGGTAGCGATTGTGAGCTGGCCCCCAAAGTCCGGCCACTGATTGGCTAAACTAAGCTTTGGTGCTTGGATGCGTGAGATGGGTAGTAGATCATGGATAATAGATCAAGGATGGAGTTGGTGAGGGACTCGAAAATGGGAAGCTGAAGCGGA
>JAJTHK010000001.1 GCA_021298895.1 Luteolibacter sp. | reverse complement strand
TTGCGACTCGATATTCGAGACCAGGCGATTGCTGATAGGGATGGAGTGATGGCCATTGTTCCCGGAAATCCCGAAAAGAGCGAAATCATCCGCCGCATCATCTCTAAGGATCCCGATGAAGTGATGCCTCCACCAGAAGCTCACATGGTGGCGATGCCATCCAAAGACATCGATACCCTGAAACGCTGGATCAAAGCAGGGGCGGTTTACGAACCTCATTGGTCATTCGTTGCCCCAAAAAAATCCCAAGTTCCAGCAGGAACAAATCCTATCGATCATTTCGTTAACCAACGCATCACGGAGGAAAAATTAAAACCCAGTCAACCAGCCGATCCTGAAACTTTGGTTCGTCGCGTTTATCTGGATCTAACAGGTTTGCCGCCATCGCCAGCGGACATTGATGCCTATCTTGCCGATCCCTCACCGGATCGCTGGGAAAAACTCATGGATCGCTTGATGACTTCCGTTCATTTCGCCGAACGCATGGCGCTGCCATGGCTCGATGGAGCAAGATATTCTGATACTCACGGCTATTCCATTGACGATCACCGCGACATGTGGGGTTGGCGGGATTGGTTGATCAACGCGTTTCAAAAGAACCAGCCTTACGATCAATTCTTGTTAGAGCAGATCGCTGGCGATCTCATTCCTAACGCCACGCCAGACCAAATCGCGGCGACAGGATTTCTGCGCAACAGCATGAACACCCATGAGGGCGGAACGATTGAAGAGGAATATCGTGTGAACTACACGGTTGATAAAGTTGATGCGGTTTCAACTACCGTTTTGGGTTTAACGATGAAGTGCGCTCAGTGCCACGACCACAAATACGATCCGATTTCCCAAAAGGAATTTTTCCAGATGTATGCCTTCTTCAATACCTCTTCCGAACCCGGAAAAGGTGCGACCAATGCCAGTACACCTCCGGTGATGAATTACAAATCACCCCTTGGTGATGGCGGAATGGGTCAGCTCAAAGCGCGCATTGCGGAACTCGAACATTTCAAGGCGAATCCTCCACCAGAACTCGCAGCGCGGATCAATGTGCTTAATCATTCTATCGAGGAGGAAATCAAAGTTCTGAAAAGCGATTTGGATCGGGGCCACACTACGGTGATGGTCATGGATCACAAACCTACACTCCGCAAAACCCATATCCTCATCCGTGGCGCTTACGATCAATACGGCGAAGAAGTCACCACGGGCGTCCCCGCCATATTACCCAAGTTGGATGCAGCCGCTTCGCCAACCCGACTCGACCTCGCGCGCTGGATCACCCGTCCGGATCATCCGCTTACCGCACGCGTTGCGGTCAACCGCACATGGCAGATGGTGTTCGGACGCGGCATCGTCGAAACCGCAGGTGATTTTGGAAATCAAGGCTCATGGCCCACTCATCCCGAGTTGTTAGATTGGTTGGCGGTCGATCTCGTCGAAAAAAAATGGGACATCCGTCATTTGCTCAAAACCATCCTAACCTCGGAAACCTATCGTCGCTCTGCTTCCTCCACTCCGGAACATTTAGAAAAAGATCCCCGCAACGAGTTACTTGCACGATCTCCGCGCACGCGTCTGCCCGCAGAAATCCTCCGCGACCAAGCCCTCGCCGTCAGCGGTTTGCTCAACCCAGCCTTTGGTGGCCCCGGAGTTCATCCGCCACAACCCGATCTCTGGCGCGAGATCAGCCACTTTGGCTATGTTCCCGCCTTCACCTCGCAGATTTTCATTCCTGGGCAGGGAGCTTCCGTATATCGCCGCAGTCTCTACACTTTCTGGAAGCGCACTTCGCCACCACCTGTGATGATGTTGTTCGATGCACCCACTCGTGAAACCTGTGCGGTTGTGCGCAACGCAACCAACACACCTCTGCAAGCCTTGGTCGTGATGAATGAGCCGCAGTTCGTAGTGGCAGGTGTTGCTCTTGGAAATCGTATGATCCAAGAAGGCGGATCTTCGCCAAACTCACGAATCACTTATGGTTTCCGACTCATCACCGGACGTAAGCCTGAACCTCAGGAGCTTGCAGTATTGGAAAAATCTCTCGCCAGACATCTTGATCGTTACAAGCAAGATGAAGCTAATGCAAAATCTCTCGCTGGCACACCTGAGCAAGCGGCATATGCAGTGCTTGGATCCACACTCATTAACCTCGACGAATTCATCAACCGCCCATGAACCCCATCGAAGCTCATCTTAATTCTCTCTCCCGCCGCAGTTTTCTCGGACTCACTGGGCTAGGAATCGGCGCGATGGCGGCCCGCACGCTGCTTGCTGCCGATATGCAGTCATTGGGTGGGGGAGGATCGCTCGCACGTTCGCATTTTGCGCCTAAGGCGAAACGTGTCATTTACCTTTTCCAATCCGGCGGCCCATCACACATCGATCTCTTCGATTACAAACCACATTTGGAAAAAGTCCACGGCCAGGATCTTCCTGATTCCGTTCGTCAAGGTCAGCGTCTAACCGGCATGACATCCGGTCAGACAAATTTTCCTGTTTGCAAAAGTCTCGCCGAGTTCAAACAACGCGGCAACAGCGGCCAATGGATCAGCGAGTTTTTACCTTACACCTCCAAGGTCGCCGATGAGATCGCCGTGATTCGTTCCATGCACACGGAAGCGATCAACCACGATCCCGGCATCACGTTCATCAACACCGGCTCGCAGTTTCCCGGTTCTCCCAGCATGGGTTCATGGGTTTCCTACGGTCTCGGCAGCATGAACGAAAACCTACCCGCCTATGTGGTGCTGGTCTCTCAAGGAACAGGAAAAAATCCGGGTCAGCCCATTTTCTCGCGCTTGTGGGGCAGCGGCTTCCTGCCATCCAACCATCAAGGCGTCCAGTTTCGTAGCGGAAAAGATCCCGTCCTTTATCTCAACGATCCTGCAGGAATGAAGCGCACGGATCGCCGCGCGATGCTCGATGATCTTGCGGCACTGAATCAAATCCGCCTCGAAGGCATGGCGGATCCGGAAATTCTAACACGTATCAGCCAATACGAGATGGCTTTTCGGATGCAAACATCCGCCCCGGAGCTCGCGGATCTTTCCGATGAACCCGATTGGGTCTTCGATCTCTACGGTCCGGAATCGCGCACCCCAGGTACGTATGCTTATAACTGTCTGCTTGCTCGTCGTATGGCTGAGCGTGGAGTGCGTTTCACTCAGCTTTTTCATCGCGGTTGGGATCAACACAACAATCTACCCGACCACCTCGCCAACCAGTGCCGCGATACCGATCAACCCACCGGTGCGCTCATCACCGATCTCAAACAACGCGGGCTGTTAGAAGATACACTTGTCATCTGGGGCGGTGAATTTGGTCGCACCGTTTACAGTCAGGGAGAAATCGGCACAGGACGAGATCATCACGGTCGCTGCTTCAGTACATGGGTAGCCGGTGGTGGCGTGAAAGGCGGTGTCAGCTACGGCGCGACGGATGATTACTCTTACAACATCGTCGAAAACCCCGTCCACATTCGCGATCTCAACGCGACTATTCTCCATTGCCTAGGTATGGATCACAACCGCTTCACCTTCCGCTTCCAGGGTCTAAACCAAAAGCCAACTGGAGTGGAGCCGGCGACTGTGGTGAAGGGGATTTTGGGGTAGCTCTCTCTTCCAAATCAAAAATCAACATTCATCAATCGTAAATCATCAATGCCTTGTGAGCATTAGCGAACTTCAAAACTACGACGAAGTCGCGACTGCTTGGACGGAGCGAAGCGTAGTCAATCCATTCATCGCATGAGGTTGCTGAGAGCTAGTAGATGATTGCGTGTTATTGACGATTGATGATTGTTGATTTTTGAACTGAGCCAAGCCGCCACAAATGCGCTCAGATTCGGCAGCCATCCCACCTGGGACCGCGAATCGAAGCGAAGCGTAGATAGCCAACCATGATAACCCAAAAATTGTCGGCAATTTGTAACTCGCATTCCAATGCCTAGTTGAAGGTAATTATCACGACTTTCATATTCAACAGGCGGAGGCAAAGTATAGTTCTGGAAACAGACATGACTGGCAGATCTTCTATTACACAGACCTTGATTTTCTGCAAAACCGATCTATCACTCAATATCTTGCCTCGCATAAAATATGTTCATATGAACGTATTTTATGCCGTCTATCTATCAGCCGCGCCGCCCCCGCGCCTCACCTCTCTGGCAGCTTGTCAATCACGGCTGGGGTTCCTTTTCCGCTGATTACGAAAAAAAACACCGCCCTATACTCGGCCCGCTCAAAACGGACACCATCACCACCGTCGAATCCTTCCTCCGCTGCGGTGATCTTGCTTCCGGATTCACGCGCCTCGAATGCTCCGATTGCGGCCATGAGCGGCTACTCGCCTTCACCTGCAAAACTCGCCACTTCTGTCCCGCTTGCCATCAGCGACGTGTGCGATCCACCAGTGAATGGATCGCGGGATCTGTATGTCATCAAGTCCCGCATCGGCAGATCGTTTTCACCATTCCCAAAGTGCTACGCGGCATCTTTCGCAAACGTCGCCAGTTGCTTCCTCTTCTGTTCCAAAGTGCGATCGATACCCTGACCGAATCATTTCGTCTGCAACTCGGTCTTCCCGAAGGCAAAATCGGAGCCGTCGCCGCAGTTCACACCTTTGGCGATTACCTCGTCTTTCATCCCCATCTCCACGTGCTCGTCGCTGACGGCTTGTTTGCCCCCGACGGGCGCTTTCACTGCTTGCCGAAAGGAGCCATCGGCCCTATGACCGAGTTGTTTCGCCATCGCTTCCTCGCTATCCTCCGGGAAAAGAAACTCATCAGTCCTAACAAACTGAGTGATCTGCTCGGTTGGAAATATTCCGGATTTCACGTTCACGACGGCCGTGACGACCTCATTGATACTAGAGCATTTTGCGAAAAAGAAGGCATTATAAAGCTGTACTTTTGGATTTTGGTGATGACCATAGCGGGATGGGCAAGCCATTGAGTGAAGATTT
>JAJTHK010000165.1 GCA_021298895.1 Luteolibacter sp. | reverse complement strand
GCTGACGGGATCGAGAGGCGAGCAGATGTGAGTGCATATCATGACTCGCCTAATCTGGCTGTTTTAGAGTGAAAGTCTAGCGCGAATCTTAAAAGCCTTGAAAGCTACGCTTTCAAGGCTCTGCGATGCAATCGCCCTGTTAATAAATCGAATGACGATTGATGATTGTTGAGTTTTGATTTTTGATCTATAATTTCACTCTTCACTCTTCATCATTCAATCTTCTCACCCTATGCATACCGCGTCCACTCTCTGGCTCACTTGCCTCATCTTTGCATGCGCGATCTCCTGCACACCCATTCCGCAGGCATCTATTCCAAACCACCAACCCTCGTATCCAAAGATTGCCGCACCCGTTACCCAACCAGAAGCCATCCCACACGCGATTACTACCCATCCTATTTCCGCTCCTGCAGTGGCTAGCAAAACCCTTTCTAACATCCAATTTCAAGGCGTGGCTTTCGATTCCAGATCGCATACCCTAAAACCCATCGATCAAGCCAACGGCCCCGGAACTCAATATCTCTCAGCACGCGATTGCGCCACCAAACAACAAGCCCTGCTCGCCATCAACGCAGGATTTTTCACACCTGAAGGCGAACCACTCGGATTGGTTATTTCTAACAGAAAATATTCAGGCTCTTGGAATTCCAGCTCATCTCTTGGATCTGGAATCTATCGCATCGATCCATCAGGCATTACCTCCATCTCCAGACGAACTCAATCAAGTGCTGTTTCTAATTCCAAAGAACTGCTCCAAGCTGGTCCCTTGCTTATCGAAAACCACCAACCCATCTCCGGACTCGATCCAAGCAAAGTCGCTATGCGTTCTGTTCTTCTCCACGATGGCGGACACCGCTGGTGGATAGGCATCGCCTCACCATGCAGCCTCGCCGATCTCAGCACCACACTCTCTTCCCAATCCCCCGCTGGCTGGAAAATCTCCCACGCCCTCAACCTCGATGGTGGACGATCCACTGATCTTTTTGTCTCATCAGAAATCTCGGGAGGCTCACTGGAACAAAAAAGCCTCATGAACCGCCAAGTTCGCAATTTTCTCGTTCTGAAATGAGTGTAGTTTATCACATATGAAAATCAGTCCTCAACAACTCCAAGCCAAACTCGAACATGGCGAAGTGAAGATTCTCGATGTGCGCACTCCTGCTGAGTTCGAAGAAATCCACATCGCCGGTTCAGAACTCATGCCGCTGGATCGCCTAGATGTTGAGCGCTTGAAGACGGATGGCATCGAACGCGTTATCGTATGTCGATCTGGTGTCCGAGCATCGAAAGCGCAGCAACAACTTCAATCGGCGGATTGTGAATTGTTCGAAGTGTTAGAAGGTGGTGTCGACGCATGGGCGAAGGCAGGACTTCCCGTCGTTCGGGGCAAATCAACAATCTCACTAGAGCGCCAAGTGCGGATCACCGCAGGTTTTTTGGTATTGATCGGCGTCGCTCTAGGAACATGGATCCATCCTCGTTTTTACGGATTATCGGCTTTTGTCGGAGCGGGCCTGATGTTCGCCGGCATCACCGATTGGTGCGGCATGGCTTTACTGATCGCACGCGCGCCTTGGAACCAACGCAAAACGTCCTGTAAAATCGGAAACTGAGGGCAACTTACTCTCCGCAAGCGCCTTTGACTTTCGCGACATCGACTGCCTCGTAAAAATCATCGTTCACCAAGCAAACCGGAGCGGTTCCGCAGGATGCCAGACACTCAGCGAACTCGACGGAATATTTTCCGCAAGGGGAAACACTGATCGGATGATGATGTGGATCAGCGGCTGTGCGATCGATGCCGAACTCTTTGCAAAGATCATCCATCAACTCCGCACTTCCGCCCAACGCGCAGGATAAAGTGCGGCAAACGCGGATGTGATATTTACCCGGAGCATACTGACGGAAACCTGGATAGAAGGTTACCACTTCAAGAACCTTGATCGGTTCAAGATCCAGTTTCGCTGCCACCCAAGCGATGGCTTCCTCGGAGATGAAACCGAATTTATGCTGCACGATATGCAACAGGGGCAGAACCGCTGAACGCTTGCTCTCGCTGTAATGCGAAATGCGCTCATCAGCTTCAGCTTCCAATTTGGAATCGCTGGCAAATGGTGGAAAATACTGACTCACAGAGGTTTGGGGCTGGAGGATGATACGGATGACATGGATTATTTGACAAGTTGTTCAAGGGCGACGAGATCTCGTCCGTTGATAGGGACGATTTTACCCTCAAGATCACAAACAATGACCGATGGAATCCCTCGGACTCCATGGTTGTATTGGCCTTTGAAAGTAGCGACTTGGGAAAATTCTATCTGCGGCCAAGGCATTCGGTTTTTCTTGGCATAAGCTTCCATTGATTTCTCATCTCTATCGGAACTGATGAGAACGAGTTCAAAATTTTCATTCTTATGCTTGTTGTAGAATTTGACCAGCTCCGGCGTGAATCTAAGGCATGGGCCACACCATGAGGCAGTGTAATAAAAAATGTAATACTTCTTCGGCTTTTGGGCGAGCTTGTGAGCCTTAACGATGTTATCGTCCAAGATAACCAAGTTTTTTTCGATCATCTCATCAAAAACGCTCTTTGGAGCTGGAGCCGGTCTACTGGCCTCTAAGCGTTTTCCGCTTTCTTCATCGAGATCCGTTTTCCTGATGGTGACACTTCGGCCATTTCTCATCGTGAAAATCCCAACTGTTTCCTCCCCTTCGCCTGTCACTTCTACAAGCTTAAGTTCGGCGATTTTGCCTTCTTTATTGGTCCATTTGGTAAAGGCTGCGGATAAAGGCAGTGCGGATACCAGTGAAATTAAAATTACGAGTGTCTTTTTCATATTTGGGGGTATTGGTTTAGAGATGAGGTGGTAAAATACACTATCTATCACATTCACCCATCACAAAATCCAGTGAACCCAGGATCGCCGGAATATCGGAAACCATGTGGCCCGGAAGCAATTTGGAGACGATCGAGAGATTGCAATACGAGGGGCTGCGGATTTTCAGGCGGTTAGGAACTCCACCACCCTTGGAGTGAATATAAAAACCAAGCTCGCCTTTCGGGTTCTCGGCGGCAAAATAAACTTCACCTTCCGGCGCATTGATGCCTTGGGTCGCAATGATGAAGTGGTGGATAAGTTCTTCCATGGACATCATCACCCGCTCTTTGTTAGGCAGCAATCCTTTCGAGTCCGCGACGTTCACCGGACCATCTGGCATGGTATCCAAAACCTGACGACAAATCCGAATCGACTGACGCATTTCCTCCATACGGATCAGATAACGGGCAAAGCAATCACCTTCTTCCGCGATCGGAATATCGAAATCATATTTCTCATAGCCTAAATACGGACTATTTTTGCGCAGATCCCTGTCCACACCCGAAGCACGCAAGTTCGGACCGGTCATTCCGAAAGAAATCGCCGTTTCACGACTGATGACCCCGATGTCCACCATGCGATCGCGAAAAATCTTGTTGTTATCTAGTAGCTTTGAGATTTCACCGATTGTCACCTCGCATTCGTTGAGGAAAGTACGGACGGCCGCATCAAAACCGGGTGGCATGTCACGCACTTGTCCACCGACCCGGGTGTAAGAGGTGGTGAAACGCGCACCCGTGAGTTGTTCGCAAAGGTTGTAAACCTTTTCACGCTCCGTGAAGGTATAGAGGAAAACCGTCATCGCACCCACATCCATCGCACAGACACCGACCCCGAGCATGTGGGCGGAAATTCGGGCAAGTTCACAGCACAACACTCGCAATGCCTGACCACGTGGTGGAAGTTCCCAGCCCATCAATTTCTCAACCGCACAGGCATACGCTACATTGTTAGCAAGAGGAGCAAGGTAGTCCAAACGATCCGTGTAGGGCACGAACTGGTTGTAATGCATGTTCTCGGCAATCTTTTCATCACCCCGATGAAGGAAACCCACATCTGGATCTGCCGAGTGAATGACTTCGCCATCGAGTTCTAAAATCAGCCGCAGCACTCCGTGAGTGGCAGGATGGGAAGGCCCCATGTTCAGAACCATTCGCTCACCAACCAAATCGTCAGTTTGCTCATGGTAGGATTCGACCGCTTTGGCTGCTTTGCCTAGGGTGTCGGGGGACTCATATTCTGTGGAAATACTCATACGTTCGCTCGCAGCGAATAAGCACCCAAACCCCCTCCCATCGCAAGGGCATTATCAGTTTTTTCTCAAAAATTCACTTTTGACCATCAATCCCGAGAAACGCAGACAATCCGTCCCCTAGAATCGCCAATATCTTCCAAATCAAAAATCACATATCAACAATCATCAATCGTCAATGCCTTGTGAGCATTAGCGAACTTCAATGATACGACGAAGTCCTGACTGCTTGGACAGAGCGCAGCGGAGTCAATCAAAGCGAATAACCAAACCGCACCCTTTCTAGAATTAATTGACGATTGATGATTTCCGATTGTTGATTTTTGATTTACCTACAGAAAAAGCCTCCAATGTCCCCTCCCCACTCCATCAAAAAACCCCGACATGGCCTCTGAAATCCGCCGCCACTTGGAAATCCCTTGCCAAGCTCCGTCCAACCCCTTACCGAAAGCCCACACAATTATGGCCAGCGTCAACGTAATCAACCTCCGCAAAGGACATGCCGTCCGTCACAACAACGAAGTCTGCCTCGTGATCGAGCACGAACTCAAAACTCCTCCTCGGATGGCTTCGTATGTCCAGATGTCGATCCGTAGTGTCGCCTCCAAGAAAGTCTCCAACCTCCGTCTGACTTCAAATGATTCTCTGGAAGGTGTTCACCTCGAAAAGATCGCTCATGAATATTCCTACAAAGACACCGAGGGCTATCACTTCCTTCATCCTGAAACCTATGATGACATGGTCGTTTACGCGGATCTCATCGAAAGCGTGAAAAACTACCTCATCGAAGGTCAGCTCTACACACTGATGATTGCTGATGGTCTCGTGGTAAGCATCGAGCTTCCACTGACCATGGTGATGACCGTTGCCGAATCTTCCGAAGGCGTGAAAGGCGATTCCGCTAACAACGTTTACAAACCGGCCACCATGCAAACTGGCCTGAACGTCAACGTCCCGCTCTTCATCAACCAAGGCGAACGCATCCTCGTCAAAACCGAAGACGGCACTTACCAAGGTCGCTCGAACGATTGATAAGGAGGTCGGACATTCCTGTCCGCCTTGTTAAATCAGAAAAGTGGACAGGAATGTCCCACTCTCCTTATTTAAATCCTCACTTCCCAACCAACTCCGCCACGCCGAGTTCGCGGGCGAGTTCGTTGAACTCGGCGATTTCAGCTGCAGTGAAATGCAAGCCGCCTGCGGCATCGGATGCTTTACGTGCATTGGCTTCAAGTTCACCTGGGAGCATGGCTTTATCGTTACCGTGACCGAGGATATCGTCTAACACTGCTTTGAGGTTTTCGATTTGGCTGCGACCTTTCGCAAAGTTTCTACCGGAAAGAGCATCGGGGTGAATCACGTGGAAATAAAACACCGTGGTGGTTTTTTCTGTCTTATCGGAAACTTCCCGCCCGCGAATGGTAGGAATCGACCCACCGATCAGACCGCCAAAAATTTCGTTCAACAACGACATCCCGTAACCTTTGTGTCCACCGAAGGGCAACAAAGCTGCGACCTCATGAGGATCAAGAGTGGGTTGACCGTTCTTATCCACAGCCGCGCCCGGAGGCAGTTGTTTACCTTCGCGTTTGAGGGCTTGCACGCGACCCATCGCCACGGTCGATGTCGCCCAGTCCATCACGATGGGAAAGCCGTTGGCTTCTTGTGAAGGAATCCCCCATGAATGTGGGTTCGTGCCAAGGGTCGGAAATTTTCCACCGAACGGAACCACTTCCGCGAGTGTGGAAGTGCAGTTGGTGTATGCAAAATAGCCGCGCTCCGCAGCTTCCATCACGTAGCCACCGCCCCAGAGATAATGGAAGGAATTGTCCACGGCGATCTGGGCGATGCCGTATTGATCCGCAAGTTCGATCGCACGATCGATCGCACGGTAGGCTACGGCTTGACCAAGCTTTTTGTTCGCGTTCCAAATTTCAGAAGCCGGAAAACGGGATGGTAAAATTTCGATTTCCGCACCTGGCACGCAGCCACCGATCGCAGAGCCGAATAAATGATCGAGGTGCAAGGCTTTGAGCGCATGGTGAGTACGAATCCCGTGACGCGCAGCCTCAGCAGCGAGTTTGGTTCCAAGCACCGCTTCTTCTTCTGTGAAACCACGTGATTTATAGGCGGCAATGACAAGGGAATCGTGAGCTTCACGGGAGACGGTCAAAAATTCGGACATGGTAGGTGTGGGGTTGACTGAAAAACAGCGTGAACCGTGTAAACGCATCGCGGGATTTGCGCAAGTGTAGAGAGCTTAGAGCGGGGAGCGCAGAGCTTGGAGAAAGAATATGACTCTTCTCTCTGCTCTTCGCTCCAAGCTCCAAGCTCCAAGCTCTTCGCTCCAATCTCTTCGCTCCAATCTCTTCGCTCCAATCTCTTCGCTCCAAGCTCCAAGCTCCAATCTCT
>JAJTHK010000010.1 GCA_021298895.1 Luteolibacter sp. | reverse complement strand
GCTCGCAGTCATCCCCTTCGAAGAGTTCGAATCCCTCAACGACGCCTTCGATTATTACCGGGATAATCGCGAAAAATCCGTGAAACTCATCACGACTGCACGCCCTGTCCAAGAATAGCCCAGCCAAGCAAACGCCCTGCGAGTTGTAGATACGATGCGAGGTTCAGACGATGCATCCATTGAAAAAGTGCTTCCCGCGCATGACGTGGTAGTAAGGCACGCTCCAGTAAAGTTCTACAGCCTAGGGCTTTTCATGATGATCTACTGGCCGGCGGTGGCTTTGCTGATTTTGGCAGCAGGACTGGCGACGCGACCGTTTCTTAGTAGGAAGAGGCATCGCGAGTTAGGGCAGTCGATTCTAGCGAGAGCTTTTGGATCATTCATTTGGATCTTAGAAATGATGGGGATCGTCCGTGTTTCGGACGAGGAACTCAAAGGAGCTCGAAACATGAAGGGGCCGCTAATCATTGCATCGAATCACCCAGCGATGTGGGATGCGTTGCTGCTGATGCGAAGATTCGGCCAAGTGGGCTGTGTGATGAAGACAGAGTTGCTTTCAAATCCTTTGCTTGGCAGCGGGGCTAGATTCGCCGGTTTTATCGCAAGCACGCCAAGAACACATACCATACGAGTGGCGGCAGAGCGGTTGGCCGAGGGCGGCAGGTTGCTTTTTTTTTCCAGAGGGAACGCGCACTCGCAAAGAACACGGCGTGGTGAACTCGCTGCGTCCGGGGCTGGCGCTACTTGCGAAGGAATCAGGCGCGCCCGTGCTTCCGGTTTTTATTTCGACAGACAGCCGATATCTTGAAAAAGGATGGCCGCCGTGGAAGGCGCCTAAGCTACCCATTTCCATTTCTATCAGGCTCGGCGAGACGATGCAGATGGAGTCAGGAGAAGAGGTGCGTGATTTCACAGAGCGCCTCGAGGGGATTTTTAAGAGAGAGCTGAGATAGCTAATTCACTGTTCCGTCGTTTCGCGATTGCTATATCGCGCTGTGGTGAGCATTTGAACCTCGCATCAAATGAAAGCCTGCGTTCTCATCCCCTCTTACAATTCTGGCCCACTGCTTCGGCAGACTGTGGCTGCGGCGTTGAATGTCTGGGAGGATGTTTTCGTGGTGATCGATGGGAGCAAGGACGGTAGTGACGAGGGACTAGAGGATCTCGCTGGGACAAAAAGACTGCGGGTGCACCGGCTGGCGGAAAATGGAGGGAAAGGCGCAGCAATTCTTAAAGGTATTACGTTGGCGGAGGACGAGGGATTCACCCACGCGCTGGCCATGGATGCAGACGGACAGCATCCGGCAGATCACATCAAGTATTTCATGGAAATGGGCGCACAGTATCCAGAGGCGCTGGTGCTTGGTGTGCCGGTGTTCGATGAGTTCGCCCCAGCGCTGAGGGTTCAGGGTAGAAAGATTTCTAACTGGTGGGCGAATGTAGAGACTTGTTGGTGGGGCGTCCATGATTCGCTTTTCGGGATGCGGCTATATCCAATCGCTCCGTTGAAAAAAGTATTTTCAGAAACGCTTTTCGCGAGGCGGTTCGATTTCGATCCAGAGGTCGCCGTGCGGCTTTGCTGGAAACGCTTGCCCGTGATCAATCTGAAAACCCCCGTTCGCTACCTGAGTCTGGAACAGGGTGGAGTGAGCCAGTTCCGTTATCTGCGTGATAATATCCTACTAACTGGGATGCACATCAGATTGTTTACTGGATTTTTCCTGCGCCTGCCGATTCTGCTTTTCCGCGGGAAAAATCCTCTGAAGAATTTAGATCCTTTCGCAAATGCCTGAGTCCGAACGCATCGCCAACCAGATCTCCTCGCTTTGCGTAGGTTTCATCAACCCGCGCTACACACGATCGAAGCTTCTAACAGATCCGCTCTATGACGGCGTTTACCGCGAGTTGGAATTGAGCAAGCTACCACTGCTGGACATCGGTTGCGGACTCGGGATTCTGGCGATGTATTTGCGTGAACGTGGATGGATGAATCCAGTTTCTGGTTTCGATTACGACGGAGAGAAAATCAAGAGAGGAGAGACAATGGTATCGCGCGGTAAATATGCAGATATTTCTCTGGAGCAAGGAGACGCGCGGACGGGACTGCCGGATCATCACGGCGATGTGACCATTCTGGACATCATGCAATTTTTTAATGAAGACGAGCAGACAGCGCTCTTAGCTGAGGCGGTGAAACGCGTAGCTCCAAATGGACGGCTCATTATTCGCAGCGGACTAAAGGAACGGAACGCCCGTTTTTTCGTGACTTGGTTGGTGGATGTTTTTGCGAAATGCATGCTGTGGATGAAGGCGGCTCCCATCCATTATCCGACGGCTGAATTTTTCCAGCGCGTGTTGGAGTCCCAAGGATTCAAGGTGGAAATCCGGCCGTTCTGGGGAGGAACTCCGTTCAACAATTATATGATTCTTGCGAGCCGTCTGGAGTAACGCAGCGCCAGTTTTTTTCCGCCGCCATACGCAGGATGTCCGCGACAACTTCCTTCGCAATAGGAGTGGACTCGTGAGCAAGGATGATGCCGCCTTTGGTGGCTGATTTCCTGATCCGTGAGGTAACAAACTTTAGCGAGGCATTAATGCCATCGTAGCCCCGACTACTCCAGCCAACAAGCTGGAGGCCGAGATGCTTGAGAATGGGATGCACGAAAACATTATAGTGCCCGACCGGCGATCTGAAATACCGAGGTGCCACGCCGATGATATTGCTGACAGCCTTTTGGCATTTTGCAATTTCTCGATACGTGCGAATAGGCCCGAGACACCAAAAAAACGCGCGGGGATGACTCCAGCTATGATTGCCAATGCCGTGACCGCGACGATGGATTTCGCGAATTAATTCGGGATATTGCTCCGCTTTTTTTCCGATGACAAAAAAGGTCGCCTTTGCGTGATGTGAATCTAATAGGTCTAGAATAGCCAGCGTGTCAATCGGATCGGGGCCATCGTCTAGTGTGATCCAGATGTCATTTTCACAGTTCGTAATCACAGGACCGAAGAGGCGGGATGACGGATTCAATGTGCCTGCCAAAAGATAGCTCACGAGTATGGCGTGAAGTGCGATGGCAAGCCATACTTGTCCTGTTAGATAGAATGCAATTCCGCCGACTAAGAGGCAGAGGATAACAAAGACGCGAAATGTTAGGGCTGCGATCATTGGGTGAAAGCCTCCTCGAAAACGAACCATTGGAGTCCATGTTCCTTTAAGAACGGCAACAGTGAAGCCGCCCATGCACGCGCGAAATCGGGTTCTCTAAGTCGTGCTCCAGGCTTCAGCGGAGTGACGACAAGAGGTGGTTGGATAAGGATACGATAATGACGGTAACGGGTGCGGACAACATGCAGCGGAAAACACGGGCAACGCGCGATCGTCGCAAGTGCCATCGGGCCTTTTGGTAAACGGATCATCGCGCCGTTATTGCCGAAGGGCATTTCGATGGCCACCACGTCAGCGACGATACGGTCGCTTTGGATTGCGACAAGCTCACCATCCGAAAGTAAGCGTGCCAGCTCGATGCCGAGTAAGCTATCGGTAGAATTATAATGAACTTTGAAATATTCGTAACGCGATGAGTCAGCTTCGAGTTCCTTGCTTCGGATTTCCTGAAGAAACGGTGATCGCTCTGGGGCGCGAACGGTATGCAGGCTGCGCCCGAACTTTGGCGAGAAAAGCGCGGCGGCGAGATCGTAGTTTCCGGTATGGGTGGTGAGAATGATCGCCGCTCCAGGCTTATCGCGTAATTTCTCAAATTCTGGGATTCCATCAATTTCCCAAGAAACAACTTTCTGGCCGAGCCGAGTGCGCATGCCATCGATGGTTGTCCAACCGAAGTTCACAAATACTTGAAACGCAGCAACATTGCCTTCCGCCCAGCCCATATCGTCCCAGATATTAGAGAGGTTTCTCCGCACCGCACGGCGTTGCTGACCCGCGAGCACGAAAACGATGAACGAGAAAAAATAGAGCAATGCCGCCTCCATGAAAAACGGCATGCGCGGAGTCGCTCGAATTCCCGCATACATGATCCGTGTGGGGAAATCCCCGAAAACCCCAAAACGCGACACATCCGCCTCTTGATTTGTGTCGTCATTGTGTTTTCTTTTAGGAATCATCCGTCGCGGAGTTGAAAGGCTGGTGATTCTTATCCGTAAACCGAAATCAGATCAACCTTGCAAATGATGAACCCACGAGACCCGCGCCTGGTCGCAAAACAAGCTGATCGCTCAGCGGATTACGATGTGGTCATCATCGGTGGCGCATTTTCCGGAGCGGCTTCGGCCGTTCTATTGAAACGCCAATTTGCGGACTTGCGCGTGATGATCATCGAAAGGACAGAAGTGTTCGACAGGAAAGTGGGCGAAAGCACTTCCGAGGTGGCGGGTTGTTTCATCACCAAAGTTTTGCGAATGGGCGCCCACCTGCACATCAGCCAGGTTCAAAAACACGGCCTGCGCCTGTGGTTTCACAAGGATGGAACGAACGCCCCGGGACGCTCTACCGAGATAGGCCCCGCGTTCCAAGCGAGGCTGCCAACCTATCAGCTCAACCGCCAGAAACTGGATACAGAACTTCTCAGCCAAGCTGTGAAACTCGGCTGCGAAGTCGTGCGCCCAGCGACCATCAAAGATCTCGAACTGGGAGGGATAGGGAAAAACACGATCACTTTCAAAACCGAAGCTGGAGAAAAGCGCACTGTAACCGCGGGTTGGGTGATCGACGCATCGGGCAAAGCGGCAAAAATCGCTAAGATGCGCAAGACGTGGAATTCACTCGCTGAGGAACATCCTACTTCCGCGATATGGACACGCTTTAAAAACGTCAATCTGCTAGATTCCTCGGACGCCATGGAGCAAATGGAAGGCGTGAGTAAAATGGTGAAAGTGCTTCGTGGCGCGGCGACCAATCATTTGATGGGATTTGGTTGGTGGTGCTGGATCATTCCGCTCGATAGCGGTGAGGTCAGCGCGGGACTCACTTGGGATTCACGTCTTTTCACTCCCCCTACCAAAGGTAAGATGTGCGAGCGACTTTTGGAGCACATGCTGAAACATCCTGTCGGTAAAGTGATGTTCGAACACGCCGAGGCAGTTGAAAATGACAACTGCTATTACAAAGGCCTCGCGTATTGGTCCGATGAAGTCGCAGGCGAGGGCTGGACTTCTGTGGGCGATGCCTGCGGTTTCATGGATCCGCTTTACAGCCAAGGCCTCGATTACTGCACCCACACACTATATTCTTCATACGCGCTTATCCGCTCCTACTACAGTGGCGAGTGCATCAAGGACGGGATTGTGCTACGCAACAAGGAGTTCAAACGCAGTTACTTCGATTGGTTCAATGCGCTCTACAAAAACAAGTACTGGTATTTGGGCGATGCGGAGATCATGCATGCTGCTTTTCTGATGGATATTGGCTCGTATTTCATCGGTCCAGTCCGCGGCGTGTATTCGGATGAAGATGTCGAATTTCAGCGGATGCCATATAATGGGCCGATTGGAAACCAATTCGCAAAGTTCATGGCGTTCTATAACCGCCGCCTCGTTATGTTGGCCCAAAAGAAAATTGCTGCGGGGATCTATGGAAATAGGAACCTCGATGAAAGCTTTCTGATCACCGGTAGTTTCAACCCTGATCTCAGAAGTTTCAAGCTGCTTTGGCAGGGGGTAAAGCTGTGGTTGAAAATGGAAGCGAAGCTCGCATTCAAGCCTGTGGCCGAGGACGCAAAAGAGCCTTCAACGGCTTGCCCTCTTCCACAATCCGGGCACTACAAGCACGCTTAACGCCGTTGACAAAAGCACTCCAAGACTGCACAACGCGCCCATGCTGCGGAGCATTTCATTGGATGCAAATAGCAGAGATCCAAAGCCGATAGCAGTAGATAACCCACAAAAACAAATGGCTTTCCCTACTCCGTTCCAGACTTTATCAAAATTGCCATCATGTCTGCGCAATGAAAAAATGAGGTGGATGCTATAGTCAATACCCGTTCCTACGATCAGTGGAATCGCCATCCCACTGAGGAAATTCCAAGCTTGTCCCGTGACCACGACGTAGGCATTAACAAGCATCAAAACTGTTAGAAGAATAGCGATGCCAATCGCCGCGTCCCTTACAGAGCGGAATACGACAAGCAGAGTCAGCATAAGGACTGCAGTTGCAGGTAAAAAGATCATGTAGAAATCTTTTTTCACTGATGGCAGAATCGCTGCTTGGATTACGCCCCAGCCAGTGACGTTGAAATTGTCGGATGAAAGAGATGAGAGTTTAGGGAAATTCTCGACCGTTACTTTCTCAGCCACCAAGATCGATCCCGAAAGAAATTTCTTTCCGTGATCGGACATGGCCAGCGAGTGTTTTGCTAACTCGCCGATGTGCGCCCCTTCATCGGATTTAGCCAGTGATTCGAGCACCAGCCTGTCGAGTGTTGTTCCAGTTTCACTAAAGCCAGCTTCGCCAAGTTTTGCGACGAGCTTTTCTCGTTGATCTGAAATTTCTGTTAGAGCAGATTCATTGTGTTCATTGAATGCCTTACAGGGGATTAGATCGAGCGGCCATTGGTAATGGAGAATGACTCCATCTTCTTTCAGATTTGCCAACCTTGCTTCAGCTTCCTTCGATACACCGCGCAAGCCTTCCCATGTATCCGCGCTTGCAATCATCTGAAGATTCCTTTCCGACCACGCTGGAAATTTGTTCTGTATCTTATCGAAGGTAGCAGATGCCTCGCTCGTGGTTGGCTGCAACATTGAGAAGTTGAAACTGATTTCCGGCTCCCCCTTCATCAAGAAGACAACTACCGCAAAAAGTATACTAAAGCTGATCACGAATCGTGCGATCAGAGGACTGGCAAATGGAGCTTTCAACAGATGTCTCGCAGGTTTGGTTTTGAATTTCTCAAGAAACAGCGGTGTGAAAACAAGCATGACAGTTGCGCCTGTCGCGAGACCAATCACGATCAGCCCACCGAGTTGACGAACTCCATTAAAGGTGCTTAGTATCATTAATCCAAATACTATGGCCGTAGTAGCGGCAGCCCAAAAAATACCTGGAGCGATTTCTTTACGCAAAGCACTCGGAGATGAAACGCTACCGATTGATTCACGCGCGATGACAACTGCGTAATCGATCACAAGACCTAATAGAATTGCGGCGAAGCCGACGCTTACCAAGTTCAGCGTTCCAAAAAACCATCCGGCGATTCCGAGAGTGATGAAAAAAGTAAGCCCCATAAGTAGAGAGGCCATCACCAGTTGGCCGACATGTCTTTGAATGAGAAGAAAGAGCAGAGCTACCGCGATCGTGGTCAGAATAATCGTGCCAGACATGTCCTTTTCCATGCCCGCACCGATCTCCGAGTTAAAAACAGGACCGCCGGTCAGGCCGTATTCGAGGTGGAGTTCATCTAGCCCCGGCCAGTCATCGGCTGCTGTGCGTATTTGGGCCAGCCACTCTCTATGCTTGTGATAATCCATGGTAGGCTTTGGATTTCCGATCAACACCATCCACGATTTTCCATCCTCCGACTGGAAGCTTAGCTCGCTGTCCATGAACTGGCGCATCGCTGGATGATTTATAAAACCCAGCGGATCGTAGGCCGTGATCGTGGCTTTCTCTAGGTCGAAAGAAGTACGGATCTCATTCTTCACGGCATCGAGATGCGCAGCGAGCTGATTGGCATCAAGCAAGCGCGTCCTCATCGCCTCCACATCGGCGGGAGGGGCATAGCGCCAGATTTGTGCGAGGGCGTTGCCGAAGGATTCCTGGTTTTCTTCGAACTCAGATTTATAAAGCACATCAGCTGGAGCAAGATCCTTGCGGAGCTTGGCCACGAGTTTCTGCACGTCTTCCTCGAAAACTTCTTCATCCTCCGCGCTGCTCAAGAGTAGTAACACGTGTTGATTGTTATCGAAATGCTTTTGAGAAATTTTCAGCGTATCGACACTAGGCATGTGCTTTGGCAGAACTTCTAGGATATCGGTTTCAAATTTCAATTGCGTCAGTCCGGCGATAGAAAAGCCGATTACGAGCAAGAGCGTGGAGATGAAAATGAGCCGCTTAGTCACTCGGTAAGAGTAGGGGCGGAGTGACGATCTGCAATACATTCGTGGGAATCTCCCGCGGCACTTGCTTGCTGGGTAAATGCGTTGTAAGTGTCTGTATGACGTTTTGTGCAGCTATTGTTTTTATGTCGCTTTTCGTAACCTCGCTGCTCGCAGATGAGTTGGCACCGTTGAGGACCGTGCTGGAAAAGCAAGCACAATACAAGACCGTGAGAGTGGATGTGCGCCAGACGAAACGTATCCCCGCCCTCAGTGAGCCAGTCATCGAGTCGGGACATCTTTGGCTCGTGCCGGGCAAGTCGTTCCGGTGGGAACTTGGCAAGCCGCTAGCGCAGAGCGCGGTTTCCCACGGTGGCGTTGTCTTCCTTATGGATGAGAAAAAGAAAACCGGGCTCGTCCTTTCAACCGAAGATCGGCGTGCTAAGCCCCTGCTGATGATGCTCGGGATCGGCGAAGGGGCGACTTTTGAGGGACTTCAGAAAACGTTCACCATCGCGGGAACTAATACGGTACGTGAGCATTTTATCGTCAGTTTAGTGCCGAAGGGACAGTTGAAGCGAGCGATCACAGGGATGGTGATGCAGATTAACACGTCTACTTCTTTCCTCGAACGCATCGAGTGGAATCAAAAAGACGGCACCGTGGTGGTGACGGAGTTTTTCCCACCCGTGCTCAACGGTTCGATTCCCGCCTCAACCTTCGAAGTGAAAAAGGAAAACTACACTTGGGAATGAGTTTTATTGTACGGCGTAGAACCCAGCTTCCTTGACGTCCCAGATGAGATGCTTGGAGCTGTAATGGAGCAGCTTACGATTGTAGTTGGAGCATGTGCCAAATCCACCAGCCATGCTGGCGATGACGCGGGACATGTGGCGCTCCATGAGTTTCGCCGGATTGAATGCGTTTTTGCCTTCAGCTAATTTGCTGCCGGCTTCGTACATGCGAAGGATGCGACCGTCATAAAAATATTCGATAAGCTCCTGCCACGACTTGTGCCAGCTCCGCAGCTTGGCGCAGTAAAGATCGAGATCGCTCGGGTCGGGCTTCTTTTTTGAGAAAAACAAATTGTCGAGAAGGCTGGCAGATTCGAGTGCCATGAAGAGGCCGGGAGAGAGCATGGGATCGACGAAGCCGAAAGCGTCACCGAGCATGATCCAACCCTTGCCGTGACCTTTTTCGCTGATGAGTTGATAGTTGGTATAGCTCATCACGTCGCTAACGCGGCGAGCGTTTTTGCCTTTTTCTCTGAGCAGTGGCTCTGAGGCGATAGCAGCCTCAAGGCGTTGCTCTGCAGTATCGCCGAGTTTTTTTGCGGCTCCCTTGTCGATGACAATTCCGACTGAGAGTTTATCTTGAAGCGGAATACGCCACGACCATCCGTTTTTCAAAACAGAAATGATGACCTGTCCGGGATCGACCTCGTCGTGGACGAAGTTTTCATAATGTGCGAAGTAAGCAGCGTCCTTACGTTTCCCTTGTTGGGTGGGAAGGTCAAGGGTGCGAGCGAAAACGCGCGCGCGTCCGGTACCATCGATCAACCATTCGGGGTGAGCGGAAAGTCCGGCGAGGGCGAGCGAATCCGGAGAGAGCTTGATCTCGCGCGCGGGATGATCTGATTTCAAAAGCGACGCTTGGCTTCCGATGAACTGCACGCCCAATTCGGTGGCGCGTTCGCGAAGGAGCTTGTCGAAGGCTGGGCGCGGAACATTGTAGGCGTAGCCGGGGATTTTTTTGCCACGATCCCTAAAACTGAAATGCAGCTGCAATCCACTGCCGTGAAAGAACGACGCACCGGGTTTGTAAACGGATAATTCGCGCACGCGATCCTCGATCCCTAGTTTGCGCAATACAGGAATGACGGAAGGGATGAGCGATTCACCGACGAGTAGAGCGGGACGTTTGTCATTGTCGAAAACGACCGTCTTCACGCCGCGCATCGCGAGCAGACAGGCGAGAGTGCAGCCCGCGGGTCCGGCTCCAATGATGGCGATGGTTGGTTCACTTCCCGTCATATTCTATCGGCGTTTTACTTTTCCGTTCGCTGTTAGGTCAATCGAATTAACCTGCTCGATTCTTATCGGAATTTTATAAGTGGCAAGACTTGCGGCGCACCAACTTTTAATTTCCAAAAGTTTAGGCATGAGTGAAAAATCGGCAGGAACGATCTCGGCGCAAGGAAAAGATCCAAGGACAGGATGATGTTGCGCGAAGACTCGAGACATGCGAATGGCCGGATGGGCATCGAGCACGGTCTCGATTTCCTCGGGGAAAACCTTCATGCCACCTACGTTGATCAGGCTTTTGCTACGGCCTCGCATGGTGACGGTATTATCGGCATCGATTTCCACGATGTCCCCAGTGGCGAACCATCCATCGCGGAGCGTTTTCGCGCGGGGCTGCCATGGGCTCAGATAGGCATCGAACATACCGGGGCCTTTGATGAGCAACTCGCCATCGGTAGCTGTCTTGATTTCATAACCTGAAAGCGGCTGTCCTAGGGCGGTGGGTTGATCTTTTGCGTGCTTGGTGTTGAGCAAAGGAAGGCCAATCTCGATAATGCCCAATGCTTGGGTAATCGGAAGGGCGAAGCGTTTTTCGAAGGCCAACGCGACTTCCATCGGCAGCGCAGAGGCTGTGGAGATGGCCATCCGTAGATCCGGCAATGGACCGGCCTCGCCGCATTGCGCGAGCTGAGCAAAGTGGAACGGACTGCCATAGAAAAGGTTCGTGCGTAATTCGCGGGCAGCGCGGAAAATCAATTCCGGCTTATGCGGAGTTTCCAACACAGTCGTTACGCCGTGGTAAAGATAGAGAATGATGGTGACGGCGAAGTGATGTGCCATCGGCAGCGTCCAAAGCACGCGGTCGCCCGGCGCAAGGCGCAACCCGGTATTTGCGGTGAGGATTCTTTCCATGAGAGATTCATGCGAGAGCACAACGCCCTTCGAGTCGCCAGTGGTGCCAGAGCTAAACCGCACGAAGGCAGGGTTGAGCGCCTCGAACTCAGCGACGGGGAAATCCGGGGCAGGTGGTGAGAGTTCGGTGAAAACAAGTCCACCGGTTTCAGAAGGCGTGATGACGAGATCAAGTGCCGTGCGTTCAATGAGCGCCGTGCGTTCGACGTGTGTTAGCTCATCAGGAATGGAGACAAAGCACGCGCCTGCATCAAGCACGGCGAGGGCAGTGGTGATATACGCGCTGCCGTTGGGAAACAGGATGCCGATTCTGGGTCGGGCTTGCGTTTTGAAACACGCGCACGCGCGGATGCTTTTTTGGATTTCATCAACCTGATGAAAAAGCGCATCAAAGGAGATTTCCATGCCTTCGCCTTGTATCGCGATGCGTGAGCCATGGCACTGCCTGCGGATTTCCGAAACGATATTCACAGGCAACTGAAACGAGAATCTCGCGCCGATGGTGAAGCTAGACGCGTCGATACCAGAGTTGAGTTGGGTTGCTCCACCACATCCTGCTCGGAAAAGCTGACGACAGCGAATGAAAATTGCATACGGTTAGCTAGCCAATAGCAGCGGGACTGACAATAATGGATTGTGTAGAATGGATGTTCCGGAGTATCATCATCCTTAACATTAACTAGATCACGTATTTCAATATCAACAATCCAAGTCTAGCTAAATGTGTGGCATCGATCATTTTTTGCGCGATTCTAATGACCATCTTCGCCGTGACTCTATCGAGGTTGCCTGTGAGAAAAATTGAGACGCTGGTGGTTAACTGCTTATAGCGATGGGCTATTCACCCACAATAAGCTTTTTCAACATGGGCCCAACTTTATCGTCGACGTTACCAAACTTATTCATGTCTACACCGCTGGCTTGATATTCAACTGAGCCAATAATACTCTGTCCGCGATGGAGATCCGCCTTGAAATACCAAAGATACATAACCATGTCCCATTTCCAGTTCGCGGTATAGACCGTTTGCCAAAAGTCCGTGCGTAAAAAACCAAATTTTTTACTTGTACTATTTTGAACACCTCCTTTGATTATGCATCGGTCGCAAGCGCCATCACCCAAATCCCGAAAACTGCTCCATCCAAGAGCTGCGGGTAG
>JAJTHK010000088.1 GCA_021298895.1 Luteolibacter sp. | reverse complement strand
GCTACCTGACAAGAAGCGGGGCCGAGCTTGGCGAGAAGCTCTTTGAGGAGGTCAGACTTCTTCTAAACGACACTGATACGATCCGGTCGGTGTGCACCGTCAAGCTCGCTTAAACGCACGGACTTTTGGCAAACAGTCTAACTTATGCCAGCTCAGTGCATCGCACTGGGTATGAGTCCCGGAAAAAAATCTAAGCCCTGAAGGGGTGTGCTAAACGAATGATTAATCAGCTCCTCATTATCGATTGAATGACGATTGACTACGCTTCACTCCGTCCAAGCAGTTAGGACTTCGTCCGATTATTCTGGTTTCGCTAGTGCTCACACTGCTTTGATGATTGTTGATGTTTGATTTTTGAATGAAGAGAATTCCAGCATCACTTCCCATTAAACATCCCCATCATCTTCTTCCACAGACCGCTACCGCACATCTGATCGGTCACCTCTATGATGTGCCGAACCACTTTGAGAAGATCACCGTTCCCCTTCCAATGTTTGAGCACAATCTCATTATCGACGTTATTGAGAAGTTGATTGATCACATAGGCTGACAGCGCGGCATCCTCAGCATAGCCACCAGGGCCAATGACTCCCTCCGGAAGAAAATCAAGCGGACTGATGATGTATGCAATCACCATCCCCAACTTCGCCTTGTGTACCGCCGGAATCGCAGGATCAAGAAGCAGCGCTCCAAGCAAATACGCCATGTCCGGCAGCAACAAAATGTAATCCAACCACTTGGACTTCTGACCATCCTTCGATGCCGCCCAAACATGAAGCTTCTGGCGGAGTTGATCGTAATAACTGGAGTCGGTCATAATTATCTTTCTACACACCTTACTCATTCAGGGTGGGAATGGAAGATCGAATTCAAACTGGGGGACAGAATAATCAAGTCAGGAAGATCCCCTTCCAAAACGGTAAGAATCCAATCGCGAATGAATGTTTTAGATTTTCATTCATATCCCTCAAAATCTTCAAACGGATAAGAAATCGAAAGCTACGCGCAAAGCCCCTTCGTTTCCTTTGTTGCCTTCTGTAAAGAATTTTTTACAGAAGGTAACGAAGATAACGAAGGGCTGAAACAGCACTTCTATCGCTCTTGATCCTGAGGTGGAGAGATGACTGAACCTGGATGTTCATCATTCTTCTCTTTTGGACGATCAAACGAGATGTCGAACGCCAGCATCAAAACAACTCCAACAATCATGCCGCAGATTGGAAAGGCGATAAACAACATCAGGCAGCGGAGCGCCAATCGTCTAAATCGCTGACCACGCTCGGATAGATTTTTTCGGTTGAGTGTTCCGTTATATGGGTTCCACCAGAACCGTTCTTTCGCTTCTGGAGTCAGACCAAAGAATGCTGATGCCGTCCAAAAAGCCACCATTGCCACCCAACTCGCTGCTCCGGCTCCGAATAATGTAAATACGACGATCTGTATGAATTTTTCCATCTATATAGAGCATTTATCCCGCAACAAGTCGCGACGTAAAGCGATGATTCGTATTTAATGGATTGAAGACAGAATATTTACCACGGCGGCATTTGGGTTTTAGATATATAAGGCAAATAAGCACCACCAACTCTCCACACTAGTTAGGTAGGATAATCTCGCGCAAAGGCGCTAAGACGCAAAGGAAGAGTATTATGAGATTGAATGTATCAACCTGAATATTCCTCTTATTTCATCATAAGTTTTCTTCCAAATCTTACCACTTTGCGGCTCTGCGGCTTTGCTGCTTTGCGCGAGATACTCCCCCCACCAACTATCACCGCAAGCTTGTAACTTCTATTTTCAGCTCTAACCTTCTTTTCACATGACCGAACTGCTTTCACCTGCTGGAAACTGGGATTGCGCCCGCGCTGCTGTCGCCGCTGGGGCCGATGCCATTTACTTCGGTCTACCCAAGTTCAACGCCCGTCTCCGCGCAGATAATTTTTCCGAGGCCGATCTCCCCGAATTGATGGCTTATCTCCACAAACATGGCGTGAAAGGTTTCATCGCGATGAACACCTTGATCTTCACCAACGAGATTGAAGACGCTGAGAAACAACTTCGTTTGGTCGGCGAAGCAGGGGTCGATGCCCTTATCATTCAAGATCTTGGGCTCGCCAAGATGGCGCGTGAAATCATTCCACACGTCGAGCTCCACGCATCGACCCAAATGACCATCACCTCACCCGAAGGTCTGGCATTCTTGGAAACCCTTTTCCCCATGGAGCGCGCCGTCCTCTCCCGCGAACTCTCCATCAGCGAGATCCAAAAGTTTAATTCTTCACTGATCACCGATCACTTGGCACTTTCCACTCCCCTCGAAGTCTTCGTCCACGGCGCGCTCTGTGTTGCCTACTCCGGTCAGTGCCTGACTTCAGAATCCCTCGGTCAACGCTCTGCCAACCGCGGCGAATGCGCACAAGCCTGCCGCATGCCCTACGAAATCCTCGTCGATGGCGAACTCAAAGAACTCGGCGAGCATCGTTACCTACTCTCCCCACAAGACCTTGCTGCCGTAGATCTCATCCCCGATCTCATCAAAGCAGGGGTCGTGAGTTTCAAGATTGAGGGCCGATTGAAAACTCCCGAATACGTCGCCGCGGTGACAAGGGTTTATAGGAAAGCGATTGATGCATGTAGCTGCTCCGTCTCGGAGCAGGCCGTGCAAACCCCGTCTCGGGGTAATTCTTCCCCCATCACCAAAGAAGACCGCTACGAGTTAGAAATGACTTTCTCCCGCGGCCTAACAACCGGTTGGCTGGCAGGAACCAATCATCCCTATCTCACCCACGGCAAGTTTGGAAAAAAGCGTGGGCCCTTTCTCGGAACCATCGTCGAAGCACAGAACGGTTGGATACGATTGGACACTCCTCCCTCCAAACAAGTTCCGCCACTCAAAGCAGGCGATGGAATCGTCTTCGATGCCGGAGAGAATCGCGACCTGGAGCAGGGAGCATCGATTTGGAAAATTGAAAACGATAGGATCATTTTCCACCGCACGTTTTCCGGCATCAACTTTGATCGCATCCGACCCGGGGTGACGCTCTACAAAACCTCCGACCCCGCCCTCGAGTCCTCGATCCGCAAGTTCTGGCAGAACGCCAAACCCAAACACCACAAAACCTCACTGCATCTCGTCGTCTCTGGAAGGACCGACACGCCACTGACCTTGAAATGCGACACTGTTTCGGTTGATTCTGAAATTTTGCTATCGGCTGCTGCAACCAAACCGCTCAACACGGAAGTCCTTACCAAACAACTTAGCAAACTCGGCGACACTCCCTACGAACTCGCGTCATTAGAAAACCAAATCGAAGGCAATTGCCATCTCCCCATCTCCGCAATCAACCAACTCCGCCGCGATCTGATTTCAAATCTCGAGCAAATCAAAAATCATCAATCAAAAATCATCAATCATCAATCGATTGTCAGCATCGAATCCCTCTTCCCCCTAATATCCAATATCCAATTAACGAATCCCCCTTCCCTCTCCGTCCTCACCCGATCCATCGAACAACTCGAAGCCGCAATCTCCTGCTCGCCCACCCAAATCTACTGCGACTTCGAAGACCCGCGTCGCTACAAAGACGCGGTCGAAATTTTCAGATCTCAAAATTCAAATTCCAAATCTCAAATCATCTTAGCCACTCCACGCATCATCAAAAGCGGTGAGATTGGTTATCTCAAAATGATCGATCGCATGGGCGCCGATGGATTGCTTCTCCGCAACCTCGCCGCCCTGCATCATTTCAAAGATCGCGACGACATCATCAAGATCGGCGATTTCTCACTCAACGCCGCCAATCCGCTCACTGCGAAAATTCTCAGAGAAAACGCGAACTTGGATCGACTCACCATTTCCTACGATCTCAACATCTCGCAAGTTCTCGATCTGTTAGAAAAAACTCCGACCGATTGGTTGGAGCTCACGCTTCATCAGCACATGCCGATGTTTCATATGGAGCACTGCGTGTTCTGCACCTTCCTCAGCTCAGGCACGACTTACAAAGATTGCGGGCGTCCTTGCGAAAAACATGTGGTGCACCTGAAAGATCGCGTTGGCCAGCTCCACCGACTCCAAGCCGATGTTGGTTGTCGCAACACCTTGTTTAATGGCCGCGCCCAAACGGGGGCTCGTTTCTACGAACAACTCCTGAACTCCGGACTCCGCCATTTCCGCATCGAACTACTCGATGAATCCCACGACGCCGCGATCTCAACCATCACCGCCTACCAAAACCTGCTTTCAGGAAAAATCGGTCCAGAACAGCTCCTCACCCATATCCACGCCACCGAAAAGCTGGGCGTCACCGAGGGGACGCTGATCTAAAAACACCGAGAAAACCAAGGATTTCACTTATAAATCATAGAATTCGAACCTGTCCCATGCCGCAGCCCAGCCCTTGATTCTGTGACAATTCCCCCCGTATTCTCGCCTTGCCCATACGCGATTTAGCCATTACAGCCCATACGCATGCCTAAAAAACCAGTAGTGCTAATCATTCGTGACGGTTGGGGAACCAACCCAGGCGGCAAAAAAACCGCTGTCAAAGACGGTAATGCTGTCATTCTCGCGAACACTCCTTTCACCGACGAAGTCCTTTCCCAATACCCCCACAGCTTCCTCTCCGCTTCCGGCATGGATGTCGGCCTTCCCGAAGGACAGATGGGAAATTCCGAGGTAGGTCACCTCAATCTCGGCGCGGGTCGCATCGTTTACCAAGATTTTACGCGCATCAACAAAGCCATTTCCGATGGCACCCTCGCAGAAAACGAGATTTTCAAAAAGACTTTGGAAAAAGCCAAATCTGGCCGACTGCATTTCATCGGCTTGGTCTCGGATGGCGGAGTCCATTCCCACCAAGATCAACTCATCGCCATGACCAAACTCGCTTCCAAAGCGGGCGTGAAAGATATCTTCATCCACGCGATCACGGATGGTCGTGACACCTCTCCCACGGGAGGCGCAGCTTTCATTTCCAAAGTCGAAGATGAAACTGCAAAGTTCGGCGCAAAAATCGCAACGGTTGTGGGTAGATACTTCGCCATGGATAGAGACAAGCGTTGGGATCGTGTCAAACTTGCATGGGACGCCATCGTCCATGGGATCGGAACCAAAAAAGACATCCTCGCCTCGGAAGCGATTTCTGAAGTTTACGCGACACAAAACAAAACCGATGAATTCATGCCCGCCATGATTTTCACGGAAGCCAACACCCAACGCATCCGCGATGGTGATGTGCTGTTGTGGTTCAACTTCCGCGCCGACCGTGCACGCGAGCTTTCCGAAGCTTTCCTCAAACCAAAGTTTGATGGCTTCGATCGCGGTGCAGTGCCAAAGGTCCATTTCGTTACCCTAACCGTTTATGACGAAACATTTCCATGTGAAGCGATCTTTGCTCCGCAAAGCCTCAACATGACACTTGGTGAAACCGTTGCAGCTGTTGGCATGAAACAAATGCGCATCGCCGAAACCGAAAAATACCCTCACGTCACCTATTTCTTCAACGGCGGAGTGGAAGTCGAAAATCCGGGTGAAAAACGTTTCATCATTCCTTCTCCAAAAGACGTCGCAACCTACGATCTTAAGCCTCAAATGTCGGCCAATGAAGTCACTCAAACCGTCGTAGACAACCTCAAAGATTTCGACCTCGTGATTCTGAACTTCGCGAACCCTGACATGGTGGGTCACACTGGCGTGGTTGAGGCCGCGAAGAAAGCCGTGGAAACCATTGATGCCTCTGTGAAAGCCATCGTCGAACAGACACTTCGCCTCGGCGGAAAACTTCTCATCACCGCCGATCACGGCAACTGCGAATACATGCGCAACCCCGACGGCTCACCCAACACCGCGCACACAACCAACCCTGTGGAAATTATCTACGTCGCCGATGACGCAGCTTCAAAAAAAATGCGCGATGGTATTTTAGCCGATGTCGCGCCGACGCTCCTTGAAATGCTCAATGTGAAAAAGCCCGAGCAAATGACGGGCAAATCTTTGCTGTCTTGAAAAAATTCAAATGGTTGATCGTCCTGCTCGCCCTAGCGGCCGTCATCGGTTCAGCTGCGGCGTTTTTTCTATGGTCCTTGGATGCCGTCACCAAAAACCGTTTTGAAAACCCATGGTTGATTTGGCTACTACCGCTGGTGGGATGCTTGATGGGCTTTTATTATCGATTTCATGGCAAATCGGTTCACTCCGCCAACGCGTTAATCGTCGATGATTTTCAAAACGAATCGACCCAAATCCCCTCCCGCCTCGCACCAAGCATTTTGGTTTCCACGCTCGTCACACATGCGTTTGGCGGCTCTGCGGGTCGGGAAGGCACCGCCGTGCATATGGGTGCAGGCATTGCTGCTAGCTTTGCGCGATTCGTTGCCTCAACTAGCAAGGCACAACATCTCCTCATCCTTTGCGGCATCTCGGCGGGATTCGGTGCGGTGTTCGGCACTCCGTTCGCTGGCGCGGTGTTTGCTCTGGAATTCACGCGCCAAAAACTCCTCAGCAAAAATTTGATTCCTTGTTTACTCACCGCCCTCGCCGCGCATTACATATGCCTTGCTTGGGGAACCCTTCACACGCTTTACCCATCGATTCCGTTTCCATCTAACATCTTTTCACTTCTATGGAAAGGCATCGTCCTCGCCGCCATTCTCGCTCTCGCTGGCAGATTTTTCATTACAGCCTCCCGTTTCACGTCAGATAAATTCAAAACTTGGTTTCCTCACGAAGCCGTGCGCGGAACCATAGGCGGTTTACTCATCATCGGATTGTTTCTCTGGGCAGGAACCAGCGATTACCTCGGGCTGGGTGTACTTGAGGAAAACCAATCATCACTCACTCTAACAAAATTCTTTTCACCTGATCTCCACGCCCCTGCCATCGCATGGTTATGGAAACTTGCATTCACCATCGTCACTCTCAGTGCGGGCTTCAAAGGTGGAGAAGTCACTCCCCTGTTTTTCATCGGCGCAGCCCTTGGCAATTCCATCGCATGGTTCCTCGGCGCACCCATCGAATTGTTTGCAGGAATCGCCATGATCACCTTCTTTTCCGCCACCACAAAAACTCCCTACGCCTCATGGATCATGGGCATCGAACTGCTCGGCTGGAAAATGTTCGCTCCGCTAGCACTCATCATCTGGATCACCCATAAGCTGAGTGGGAAGAAATCGATCTATGCCAGCGTGAACGTATCGAGGTAGATCGCGCTATTTTTTACAAGGAGAGAGGAGGATAGGGAGAAGAGGAGATTGGATTTTTTGAAATTGAATGACCTGTGAGGATTAGAGAACTTGAAATTTGAAATTTCAACTACCTCGTCAACTTCCATAATCTCGGAACTAACAGAATACACGCGACGAACAATCCAACAGCCAGTCCGCACCAGACTCCTACCGCACCGTAGCCTAAATAAATCGATAGATAATAACCAACTGGAATACCAATCACCCAGTAGGCAACAAAACCCATCACTGCGGGCATCCTAGCATCGTGCAACCCGCGCAGCATCGCTACGGAACCGATCTGCAAACTATCGAACAACTGAAACACCCCAACCACGATCATGATCAATGCCGCCAATCGGATCACGCTCAGATCGTCGATGTAGAGAGATGCGAGGAATTCCCCGGAAAAGAAAAAGATCGTCGCGCCTATCATTGCCCAGCCCGCGCCTAACCACCAACCCGACACCACAATTTTACGCAGTCGATGGAATTCCCCCGCTCCATTTGCTGAGCCGATTCTAACACTAAGCGCCATCGACAATCCCAAAGGAACCATGAAAGCCGTTGCCGCGCACATCAGCGCCACCTGATGCGCCGCCATCGCGGTTGCGCCGAATTTTCCCATCAACAAACCTGCTGCAGAAAACGCAGAAACTTCACAGATCATCTGCAAGCTTGCCGGAATTCCAACCCCCAAAAACTTCCGCGTCTCAGCATTTTCAGGCATGCGGAACCAGTGATATGGCACCCATTCACGCAGCCCGCTTGCGCGATACAACCAAACAAACATCGCCACCAAAATCGCAATGCGCGCAATCAAGGTCGCGATCGCCGCACCTTCCAAACCCCACGCTGGACAACCCAGATTTCCGTAAATCATCACCCAGTTCAAAAAGACATTGAGAAGAACACCCCCCAGGAAAATCCAAAACGGCGGCCACGGTCTATCCAAAGCATCCGCATGATTTTTCAGCGCCATCGACATCAATGCCGGCACCATTGATGCCATGATGATCATAAAAAATAGCTCGGTATTTTGCTCCACCTCTTTCGGCTGACCGAACATTTCCAGATTCAGCGAGAATACCCACATCACCCCGAAAAGCAGCAATCCAAGCAAGGTTGATATGTGAACACCCAACCTACAACTTGCCCTTCCCGCGGCAGTATCACCTGAACCCCTCGCATTTGAAGTGAACACGGAAATCGCCGTCAAAACCCCTATCCCAAATACAAAAGGTACGTAAAACAACGAATTCGCAAAGGTCAGCACCGCCAACTCGGTGACCCCAAGTTTCCCTATCATCACCGTGTCCGCCACCCCCAGCAACATCTGACTCACCTGGCCAATCACCAATGGAAAGGCCAGTTTTAGGGTCTGACGGCATTCATGAAGCATCGACATCGGGGTGCACTTGATAGGCAGCGGATCTAGGGATTGTCACTTACTTGTTTTTGAAAAACTCAAGAAAATCAGTATTTTTTAGAACAATGCTTTGCATATCCGTAATAATTGCCGCATATTCCAAGCCAATGATTTTCTTCAACAAGAAACTTTCTCTCCTGCTCACCATCCCGCTTTTAACCCAATGCGGTGGATTACGAAGCGCGCCCCAAACCCAGGCTGTGACTGGACCTTTCAATAGCCGCGGAGATTATGTGGAAGATTGGGTCGATCAACCCAACAAATGGTATCGCCCAACTGTCCCCGGAACAGGAAGTGAAACCGCAACAAGACCAAATACTGCGATCGCAGCCAACACCCTCCCCGAGCCTCACGTTCCCCTCATCGAGACCCAATCTCCTCCACCCATTGTTAGGACATCTCCAACAAACGTTAAGCCTAAGCCGAAACCCAAGACATCCACTGTCGTTCGCCACACAGTCAAACGTGGCGAAACTCTCTCAGTCATTGCGAAACGCTACAGAACCACCGTTTCCAAAATCCAACAATCTAACGGCATCAGGGGCACAGTCATCCGCGTAGGTCAGACACTGAAAATTCCCCGTTAATATGTCCCTCCCGAAGGAATTAATCTTCGGCACCGCCAACGCGGATCATCAAACTGAGGCTTACGATCCCGATCGCGAAGACGTTTGGGATCTATGGGAAAAATCTCAAGGCCTAACACCTCGTGGCAAGGCCACCGATTTCTGGAATCGATATGAAGAAGATATCGCAGCCGCTGCCGCCATCGGCTGCAAACTTTTCCGTTTTTCGACCTCATGGTCTCGCATCGAACCAGAATATGGTGTTTACGATCCAAACGCCCTGAATCATTACCGCGAAATCGCCGAATGCATTTTGAAACACGGCATGCGTCCCATGCTCACACTCCACCACTTCGTCTGGCCAGTCTGGTTGGAACGAGATCACGGTGGCATGCTGGGTGATCAATTTCCCGATATCTTCGCACGTTACGCCGAGAAAGTCGCACAATCCTTCGGGGATAGAATCGATTGGTGGATCACTTTCAACGAACCCAGCCAACTGACTTTTGGATACATCAAGCCTTGGTGGCAAAACCGCTACTACATGCCGCCGGGATTACCACGTAGCTCATCGGTCGATGCCGAGGCGCAGGCAGTGGGAAAGTTGATCCCCCATTTATTCTCAGCTCATGCCCGTGCACGGCAGAAAATCAAAGCGCTCCTGCCCAATGCAAAAGTCGGGGTGAATCCTCTGATCACCGGTTTCCCAACATGGTTGCAAATGCTTCTCGACTGGGGAGCATGCCATCGTGGTTTATCAGAAGCACTTTTCAAATTCACAACCAAAGAAGCCATCGTCAGCGAGTATGGCGCGGTGGATCTGATTATCTGCGGAGTATCCATGGACGATCAAACCCTATACGAGTCCAGCGATCCTTATCTGCGTACGGGCAAAGCCATCATTATCCGCAACGATGAACCTTCTCACGATATGACCTATCTGAATGGAAAAACCGTCGCCGTCATTGCCGTTGGTAATCAACCGCAATCATGGAAACGCGATCTGCCTTCAGCCTCACGTAAAAAGTTATTCCGGAACTATGACGATGCCCGCAATGCGCTTTCATCGGGTGAAGTCGATGCCGTATATGGCGATGCGATTTACCTACTCCCATCCGAACTGAACCATCGCGACGAGTTTCGTTTTTTAAAAACCTCTTTGAGCGATGAACATTACGTCGCCCTCGCTCCCCATGGACACGCACAGCTGCTAGCGCACGTCAACCAAGCCATCCAACACTTCCAATCATATCTACGCAAATATTGCGATGTCTCTTGGCTTTCCGAACCCACAAAAATCATTTCACCCTCCAACCTGCCAACTTCTCTCTACGAAGTTTTTCATGGTACCAGCACCCCACAAAAACACATCGATTCTGTCCATGGCCTCCGCAGAATCCTGAAACGTGGATATATCCGTGTCGGCATGCGCGTGGACGCTCCAGGACTCTCAAAGCAAGCAGTAAATGACGGACTTGAAGTTCTTCTCGCGAAACAAATCGCAAAACAAATTTTCGGAGACGAATCCAAAATCAAAATCATTCCCGTCGAACCAGCAAATCGATTCCATGCACTCGATTCCAAGCGCAGTTGGCTAAACTGGGCGTGGCGCTTTTGGGGAACCACGTGCATGATCGCAAATTCAAACTGGTGGTATCTCGGTATGGCGGGAAAACTCGCAAAACAACTTTGTCCCGAGGAAGCGATCGGCGCACAAGACTTCGTCGGCCTCGATTACTACTGGGGACTGCCAACTCATCGATTGCATAAATTTCGATTATTAGAAGATGCAGCCCATGGAAGATTCCTACGCGCTCCAGTTTGGCCACGCGGGCTTTTTCATGCACTACAACGACTCCACCGCTGGTTTCCCAAACAAGAACTACTCATCGTCGAAAATGGTTGTCCTCCCTCTGCTGGCGGCGTTTCCCGCGCTGATTATTTGCAGTCACACCTGGCAGAAGTCGATAACGCCATCGCAAAAGGCGTTCCCGTCCGCGCCTACAACTGGTGGTCGATCACCTCAAACCGCGAATGGGGACATGCTTTCGATCTCAATACCGACTTCGGGCTTCATTACATCGATCTCGATAATGATCCTGATCTAAAACGCCACGCATCGCCCGAGGCTGAACTCCTCAAAAAAATCATTTCAGAGAGAAATTAGTTTTCAGCCTACTTCTTCTTATCGTCGGCCTTCTCTTCCTCATCCTTTTTTTGGGCACCTTTTTACCCAAGGCATCAAGTTTCTTCTTCTTTAATTCAGCCAATAGCAAATTAATGAATATATATCACCCCAAGGTGAATCCATAGTTCCCTGGTGGCACTTTTCTGCCTTCCCCTCTGCAATCATTTACGTTAGAATTCGTGCGTCATGGCCTATATCGACGATCATTTCCTACTCTACAACGACACCGCACGCCGCCTCTACCACGAGGTCGCTGCGCATCAACCCATCATCGATTACCACAATCACCTCTCACCTGCAGAAATCGCCAATGATCAACGATGGCAAAACATCGCCGATATGTGGCTCGGTCACGATCACTATAAATGGCGACTTCTGAGAGCGAACGGCATCAACGAAGAACGGATTACAGGAAACGCCAGCCCACGAGATAAATTCCAAGCCTTTGCTGAAACCATCCCCTACACCCTCCGTAACCCCATGCATCATTGGGTGCACATGGAGCTCAAACGCTACTTCGGCATCGACACCCTCCTCTCTCCCAATACTGCGGATGAAATTTGGGAAAAAACCAAGACCAGGCTATCCGATCCTGAATTCTCAGCATGTGGTCTTCTGAAAAAATTCGATGTCCGCGTCGTTGGCACCACGGATGATCCAGCCGACCCCATCGATGACCATTTAAAAATTGCAGCTTCGGGTTTCAGCACAAAAGTTTTGCCGACTTTCCGACCAGACAACGCATTCAAAGTGGATCGACCCGATCTCCTCAACCCATGGATAGCAAAGCTGGAAAAGGTGTCAAACATCTCGATCACGACGCTTGGCGATTTATTAAATGCCCTAAAGAAACGCCATGACGATTTCCATGCTGCTGGCGCGAGACTTTCCGATCACGGCCTCGATCGCTGCCCTGCCCTTTCATGCACGGATACAGAAGCTGCGAAAATTTTTGATCAGGCACGCGCTGGTAAAGCTGTCTCGCTTGAGGATAAAGAACGATTCTCGTTTTACCTTCTCGTATACTCCGGACAGCTCGATGCCGCACGCGGATGGACCAAACAACTTCACCTCAATCCTGTTAGAAATACCAACATCCGCATGTCGGCCAAACTCGGTGCCGATGCTGGATACGACACCATGGGCGATGTCCCTCAGGGTGAAGCGCTCGCTATCTTCCTGAACGCCCTCGAATCCCGCGAAGCCCTTCCGAAAACCATACTCTACAACCTCAACCCTCGCGATAACTATCTCTTCGCTTCCATGACTGGCGTTTTCCAAGACGGTGTGACTCCCGGAAAAATCCAATTTGGTTCCGGTTGGTGGTTCCTCGACCAAAAAGAAGGCATGGAGATGCAACTCAACGCACTTTCAGCCACAGGCCTACTGTCACGTTTCGTTGGTATGCTCACCGACTCGCGTTCTTTCCTCTCCTTCCCTCGTCACGAATACTTCCGCCGCATCCTCTGCAACCTCATTGGAGACGAAGCGGAAAAAGGTGAACTCCCCGATGATTTCGAAACCCTTTCAAAACTCATCGCCGACGTTTCATTCAATAACGCAAACCAATATTTCGATTTCAACGTCTAACATAAAATTATGAAATACATCCTCTTCACTTTTGCACTCACCGCTCTGGCCGTTACCGCAGAAACAAAACCGGTCTTCATCGGCACTGGCGCAGATGGCATTTACCTTGCTGAGTTCGACACCACCAACGGAACTCTGACTAAACCTGCTGTTGTTGGAAAATATGAGAAACCTGGATTCCTCGCTCCGCATCCTCAAAAGCCTATACTTTATAGCATAGGTTTTGGCAGCAAAGTCGGCGCGTTCAGCATTGCCAAGGATCATTCTCTGACCTTGATCAACGATGCGGATTCCGGTGGCGCTGGTCCATGTCACGTCGCTGTTGATTCTACGGGACGGACGCTCGCAGTTGCCAATTACGGAGGTGGAACCGTCGCAACATTCCGACTCGATGCGGATGGCAAAATTGAAAAAATGGTTTCTAACATAAAAATCAAAGGATCAGGGCCAAATCCCACCCGTCAGACAGCCGCACACACCCACGGCGTGTATTTCAACAAAGCCAACAACCTGCTTTTTGCTCCAGACCTTGGTACGGATGAAACCTTGATCTACAAGTTCAACCCCGCGACCTCCGAGATCACACCCAACGATCCCGCCGCCATCAAAGCCCCTCCAGGCTCCGGCCCTCGCCACATGGATTTCTCTCCAGATGAAAAACATGCCTACATCATCAACGAGCTCACCAACACCATCACGGTCGCGGAATTCGATCCAAAAGCTGGCAGCCTTACCGATATCCAAACCATTCCCACCCTGCCAGACGATTTTAAAGAACCCTCCACCACCGCCGAAATCGAAGTCCATCCTAATGGAAAATTCGTCTACGGATCAAACCGTGGCCATGACTCCATCGTCGTGTATCAACGCGATCCGAAAACCGGAAAACTCACCTTTCTCCAACACGCACCATGCGGCGGAAAAACCCCACGCCACTTCGCCATCGATCCCTCAGGAAAATGGCTGCTTTGCGGACACCAAAATTCTAACACACTTTCGATTCTCAGCTTAAATCCCGAAACCGGCATGTTGAGCGAACCTAAATCCACCATCGAAACGCCGGCTCCTATCTGTATTCTGTTTCCATAATCTCTTTATTCATAAATCAAACCTCAACAATCATTAATCTGAAATCAAATCTTGGATTTAAACGCCAACATTTTTCGGTTTGATTGACGATTGACGATTGTTGATTTTTGATTTGAAGACCCTACCCTTTTCAAATCTTCACCTTCGCGATCTTCAGCACCCGATTGAAATGCTTCTTCTCAACCGGATTGATCGAAAGTCGAGTGCCCTTTTGACAAACCATCATCTCAGCAAGCGCCGCGTCAGCTTTCATTGCTTCTAGAGGAATCATTTCTTTGAACGTTGCAACATGCTGAAAATCCACCAGCCACCAACGTGGTTTATCTTCGGTGGCTTTGGGATCGAAATATTCGCTCTTGGGATCGAACTGCGTGGGATCAGGATAAGGCTCAGAAGCCACTTTCGCCACCCCCGCCGCACCTGATGGTTTGGCATTGGAATGATAGAAAATCGCCAACTCACCCGGCTGCATCTCGTGCCACATAAAGTTACGCGCCTGATAATTTCTAACACCTGTCCAAGGTTCCTGCTTCACCTTCTTCAGATCCTCAATCGAAAAAACATCCGGCTCAGATTTAATCAACCAATGCATAAGATAAAGACAGAAGACTTGGAGAAGCTAGACACAAGACAAGATTTCTCTCCTCGGCATAATAATTCTTCAACCAAGAACCAAGAACATTTTAATCCAAAAAACGAATTTTCCCAGGAACAGGAAGTTTTCCAGCTGCCATTGCCGCGTGTTGCTCGTCCGTGCAGGCTGAGTTGATTGGGGCATCTGGTGCAACTTCGTTATCGGTCACCAAACCTTGTTCGAGTATCCATTTCTCAACTTCCTCACCGCTGATATCTGCAAGCATGTGACCATTGATCTCCACGCAAGGCGATAGCGGCTGTCCACTGCGCTGCTCCATTTCCCAGCGAAACGCCGGATTCTTGATAATGTCCTTCTCCTCATAGGGTAAATCATACTTGCGCATAATCGCCCGCACGCCCTCGCTCCAGCCACAAAAAGTCTTCAAATACGCCGTAATTTTCGGTTTCGCTTCGCTCATAGGCCGATACCATAATTTCACCCGCCCATTTTGCAACCCCGTATGATGAAGAGATTGTAGATTACAGATTAGAGATTAGAGATAAAGATTTTCACTCTTCATCATTCACCCTTTTACTCCCACTCAATACTCGCCGGTGGTTTGGTCGAGACGTCATAGAGCACGCGGTTGATGCCTTTGACTTCGTTCAAGATCCGGTGGCTGGTCTCGCGGAGGATTTCATAAGGAAGCTCGACCCAATCGGCGGTCATGGCATCTTCTGAAACCACAGCACGGAGGGAAATCGCCCATTCGTAACTGCGCTCATCCCCTTTAACACCGACGGTTTTCACCGGCACCAAGCAAGCATACGACTGCCAGACTTTATCATACCAACCGTGCTCTTTGAGTTTTCCGATGAAGATCGCATCGCACTCACGGATGATATCGAGACGCTCTTGCGTCACTTCGCCTGGGCAGCGGACCGCAAGACCCGGACCAGGGAATGGATGACGATTCAAAATATCTGGAGCGATCCCCAAGGAATGGCCCAATTCACGAACCTCGTCTTTGAATAATTCTGCTAAGGGCTCTAGCACTTTGCCCTGCGCTTGCAGTTCAAGAATACGATCCACTCGATTGTGGTGAGTTTTGATTTTCGATGCTTTAGATTTCGCATTCGATGCGCTCTCGATCACGTCGGGATATAAAGTTCCTTGTGCGAGGAGTTCAGCATCGCCCACGGAATCCCAGAACACATCGATGAATAAATTTCCGATGATCACGCGTTTTTTTTCAGGATCATCGACACCTGCCAGAGCTGTTAGGAAACGCTCACTGCAATCGACGGTTTCGATAGGAACTCCCATACGATGAAAATTACTGCGAACTTCTTCGCCTTCGTCTTTACGCATGAGTCCGTGATCCACAAAAATCGCGCGGACATTTGCGCCGGCTTCTTTCAACAACACCGCCAACACCGTGCTATCCACACCACCTGAAACACCGCAGACCACTTGTTTGTCTCCGCATTTCTCACGAATCCCCTCGATCATCTCGCGTTTGAAATCCTCGATCTTGAACGGCATGAGCTCTTTAGCCGTCAGTAGGAAGTTATGAAGAATCCGTAATCCTTCATGACTGTGGGTTACTTCTGGATGGAACTGAATTCCATAGAAATTCTCACCCCATTTCAGAGATACCGGCGTCTTGTGTTGATTGGTTGCAAGTATCTCCGCGCATGCAGGAATGACTTTCACGGTATCGGAATGACTCATCCATACTTGAGATTTCTCAGATAAGCCTTCGTAAATACCCGTGCGACTGGTTGGAAACAATTCCGCAGGACCATACTCGCGGCGATCACTCGCCTCGATGGTGCCGCCGAATTTCAAATTCAACAACTGCATCCCGTAGCAAACGCCAAGCACTGGGACATTGAACGCCTTGAGCGCTTCGAAATCCAAATCCGGCGCATCGGGCTCGCTGGTGCTGCGTGGTCCACCAGAAAGAATGATTGCCCCTGGCTCACCGATGTTCGGAAAATCTTCCAAGGCGTAAAGCATGGCGAAAAAACCCAATTCCCTCACTCGTCTAACAATCAGCTGCGTATACTGCGAGCCAAAATCGATTACCGCTACATGTCCTTGATCGTGCATATCTTGAATTTCTAAAATCTCTCTTCGTAAAAATTAACCCAACGGTTGATAGTTGGTCGGCTCTTCAGTCATCACGATGTCGTGAACGTGGCTTTCTCTCAAACCACCCGCGGTGATACGGACGAAGTTTGCGCGCTCGCGCAGCTCGGCCAAAGTTGAAGCCCCCACATAACCCATGCCGGATTTCAATCCGCCCATGAGTTGAAAAATTACATCGGACAAAGGCCCTTTGTAAGGAACTCGTCCCTCAACACCTTCTGCCACCAATTTACCAGAACTGTTCTGCGCATAGCGGTCGCCAGCGCCTTTACGCATCGCTCCCAATGAGCCCATGCCGCGATAGGTTTTGAATCGACGTCCCTGATAGAAAACACTTTGACCCGGGCTTTCGCGCGTGCCCGCAAGCAGCGAGCCCAGCATCACAAGATCCGCGCCAGCTGCGATCGCTTTCACGACGTCTCCTGAATATCGAATCCCACCGTCAGCGATGACTTTCACTCCACGCTCGCGACAGTAACCTGCCACGTTTTGAATAGCAGTGAACTGCGGCATGCCCACGCCAGCGATCACTCGTGTCGTGCAAATTGATCCTGGACCAACCCCAACTTTCAGAGCACTCGCTCCCGCAGCGACCAGATCGCGTGCACCTTGCTCGGTCACGACGTTTCCAGCCACCACTGGCAGATTACTCAAGGAACGGAGTTTCTCGATCACATTCATCACGTGTCTTGTGTGTCCAGTCGCAGCATCGATGAAAAGTGCATCAGCCCCTGCGGCAATCAGAGCCTTCGCCCTGTCTTCCATATCCGGACCCACGCCAACCGCTGCACCGCAACGAAGTTGGCCGTTCAAATCTTTAGCAGCATTGGTAAATGTAATTCGTTTTTCGATGTCGGATCCTGTGATCAAACCGACCAATTTATTATCCGCATCTACCAAAGGAAGTTTCTCAATCCGGTTTTGATAAAGAATTCTCCGAGCATCCTCGATTTTTGTATTCGGCGGGCCTGTTATCACTTTTTCCCTGGGAGTCATCACCTCACCCACCAACGCATCGGGTCTGTCTAAATATCTCACATCCCGTCCCGTTACCATTCCTACCAAACGACCATTTTCATCAACCACAGGGAAACCTGAAAATCCATTCGCCTCCATAATAGAGAGGACTTTTTCCACCGTGTCGGTGATTGTTACCGTGTAAGGTTTGTTGATCACCGCACTTTCCGAGCGCTTCACTTTTGAAACCATGCTTGCTTGTTCATCAATCGGACACGCACGATGGATGACACCCATTCCTCCCTCACGAGCCAAAGCAATTGCCAAATCATGCTCGGAAACCGTATCCATTGCCGCCGACACGACCGGTAAATTCAAAGAAATACCCTGAGTGACTTCGGTCGTTAAATCCGCTTCACCCGGCAAAACCGAGCTCAAAGCCGGAACTAGAAGCACATCGTCAAAAGACAATCCTAAAGAAATATCTGCCATGCGAAAGTCAACAGGGTGACGGGCTTTTCGGCAAGCCTGTAATCATGATTTCGTGAAAAATCCTTATTTCAGATGGCCCAGCGGGCAGGTCAGGGATTCAGCCATCACCGCTTCGATACCAGTATAGGACACGCCCCTCCCCTGACTATGCTCAAAAGCAGATCTCTCGATCTTAGCATTCAGCAAAAAATATAAATCTTTTTCGTAGAGTGATCTGGTAGTTTGATCGTCTCAATTTCTTTTTGGGTTTCTATGTTAAGTATTCGGAATCGCCCATCAATTTGCTCGTCTTAGAATCCCCAATTATTGGTTAAGAAAAAACTTCAGTGCCCCACCCGGTGATTTTTAGATATCTGGAAAAGGATCAGTAATTTTAGTGATCTCCATAATCTGATAATTTACAACCGAAGCTAATGGTGCGTATACCATCAAACCTAAAAAAACTAACAGCGTCTAATCCAACAATCATGATAACGAATGAATTCATTTGAATAAACTTTATCATAATTTATGTTAGATAAGTTATTTCATCTCTCCATCTTCCATCGCTGAGAGCATAATCCTCAGCGCCCCGCCGGAAATCCAGACTTCCCATACCAAACAAGCTAACGACAGACCCATCAAACCGAGCGCAATCGAAAACGTGGTCAACGCCAATATGCTCTGCTCCCCTATCACACTCACCATGGATACCATGAGCTGGCCCCCAAAGTCCGGCCACTGATTGGCTAAACTAAGCTTTGGTGCTTGGATGCGTGAGATGGGTAGTAGATCATGGATAATAGATCAAGGATGGAGTTGGTGAGGGACTCGAAAATGTGAAGCTGAAGCGGAG